>NZ_PYOB01000003.1:0-345907 GCF_003026165.1 Photobacterium sp. GB-1
GATATATTATTGGTTATTACAGCCAATTACGACCACATCAATATAATGGCGGATTAACACCGAATGAATCAGAACGATTATATTGGTTAACCTCTAAAACCGTGGCTAGTATTTGTTGACCACTACAGTTTGAATTCGAAATGAGTGATGAAGAGAGAGCTATACATTCATCCTGCTTGTAATATATGTGTAGGTAAATCATGACAGCACGAAAGTGTGGAGCAGTTAATACTTCATTAAAAGGTGCAGCAATCCAATATGACTTAAGAGTATTCCCATGCTGCCAAGAAAAAACAGTTTATTTAAGTGTTAGGACGGGATAAAAGGACCAAGGTGAACAAGTGTAATTACGATGATGTAGGCTAATTGTGAATATCATTTAGGAATGTGCGCTCGCACTACTAATCTAAAGTATCTGGAAATGGAATACATTGCTAATGTAGAGATACATTCATTAGGGAGAGCTTACAATGATCAAAGAAATCACTTTTCCGAGTTCAACAGGGATCTTAGGCAATGAAAAAGGACGATATTATCGTGATTCCTTTTCGGTCAATATTAGCCAACAGCACTTAAATGCCATTGATGTGTATTATGCTATTTTTGCCCATTTACCAAAGCCTGTGATTATTGCAATGAAAATAAGAAATAAGATCATGGGTTGGCTGGGGTTTTCAGCGGGCGCAACGGAAATGTCGTTACCGAAAGAACAAATAGCCACAGGTAAGCAAGCTGGTTTTCTTGTATTTGAGTCGGTATCGGAAGCGGAGGTAGTTGCAGCAGCTTATGATAAAAATATGGATATGTGGTTATCCGTGTTGAAGCTCTCTGAAAAAGAATATGCGGTTTCAACATTGGTGAATTTAAAAACACGATCTGGACGTTTATACATGGCGTTCATTAAACCTTTTCATAAGTTGGTGGCTAAGTTCTGTATTGCTCAAGCATTGCGTGCAAAGCGTATTTAAACAGTTAATAAGGTGTAACATTTTTCTATTAACTCTTGTTTAGAATTTTAAGGTAAATTGCTGCTATCTAATAAGTGATCACTGCGATCTGATAAAGGAAGATCATCGATGGTAGCGCTATTTTTCAAGTGTTTGTTAGGGGCTTTTGCCGTTTTGCTCATTGCGTTACTTTCTAAAAGTAAGAGCTTTTATATCTCCGGTTTAGTGCCTTTATTCCCCACCTTTGCCTTAATTGCCCACTATATTATTGGCACAGAGCGCACCATGGCAGATTTGCGTATGACGGCATTATTTGGACTGTATTCGCTAATCCCTTATGCGGCATATCTCATTGCTGTTTATTACTTTAGTTATAAATATGAATTAGTTTGGACACTATCATTGGCAGCATTAGTTTGGGCTTTCTTTGCTTGTTTGTTACTGATGGGGTGGACGAAGTTTAGCCCTGCATTGAGTTAGGTGAGAGGTAGTGAGTAGGGTGAGATAGGGAATCGTGACATGAACACTCAATCTTAAGCTTATTTACATTAATGCAAAGAATATGGCGTGTTCGGTGATTATTTCACTCGCGAACACGCCATAATATTAATGCGATGATACCTATTTGCTTAGATTAGTGACTTTTCATTTAGTCATTTTTTCGTTTAAAAGGTCGATGAAGAAAGCATATTCCAATGCATCTTCGTGGAGTGCTTTAAAACGACCTGATGCACCGCCGTGACCAGCTTCCATATCGGTTTTAAACAGTAAACGATTGTTGTCTGTCTTCATCTCACGCAGTTTTGCTACCCATTTCATTGGCTCAAAATATTGCACTTGTGAATCATGTAGCCCTGTTGTCACAAGCATGTTTGGGTAGTCGTGCTGACCCACATTATCGTATGGCGAGTAACTTAACATGTACTCGTAATACTCTTTCTGATTAGGGTTGCCCCATTCGTCATATTCGTTTGTCGTTAATGGAATAGACTCATCCAGCATGGTCGTTACCACATCAACAAATGGCACTTGCGCTGCAATACCGCAATATAATTCAGGCGCTTGGTTAGCAATAGCGCCCATTAACAAACCGCCTGCAGAGCCACCAACAGCAAAGATTTTATATTTCGCACCGTAACCTTGTTCGATAAGTGCTTTTGTTACATCAATAAAATCATTGAAGGTGTTTTGCTTGGTGAGTTTCTTTCCATCTTCATACCAAGGGCGACCTAGCATTTCAGAGCCGCGAATATGCGCGATAGCATAGACAAAACCACGATCAAGCAAGCTTAAACGTGATGATGAAAAACTAGGATCAATGGTTGAACCATAAGAACCGTAACCATATTGGTAAAGCGGATTGGTGCCATCTTTTTTAAATAAATCTTTACGGTAAACCAAAGAAACAGGTACCTGTTTACCGTCACGAGCGTTGATCATTAATCGCTCTGATTGATAGTTACTTGCTTCAAAATCGCCTAGTACTTCAGCCTGTTTTAAAAGGTCGAACTCACTGTTATCAAGGTTGATATCAAAGTGAGATGCTGGCGTTGTCATACTTGAATAGTAAAGGCGGAGCTTATTGGTATTAAGTTCTTTATTGCCATAGAAGAAAGCGGTGAATGCTTCATCATTAAAGTGTAATTCACGCTCTTCATTGGTATCTAATTGACGTACAGTCACATGGGTTAAACCATTTGAACGTTGCTGATATACAAGGTAGTTATCAAATAATTCGTAATCTTCTAGCATCACACCTTCAGCAGGTGCTATTACATCTTGCCATTTTGACTTATCACCGATTTGATCGGTATCAACTTTCATTAAGCGGAAGTTAACAGCCTTATAATTGGTCAACACGTAAAATTGCTGCCCAAGTTTCGAAATACTGTACTCTAAGCCTTCTTCACGCGCTAAGAATGGTTTTGCCGTAGCGTTTGGATCGTTAGCATCGATAATAGAAACAGCACTGGTTTCAGTGCTTGAATGCCAAATATACACCAATTCGTTATCTTTACTTTTACCTATCGAGGTATAAAACGTTTGATCTTTTTCTTCAAAAATCAACACGTCTTCAGTCTGGTTTGTACCTAATTGGTGACGGAATACTTGATACCCCAATAAGGTTTGCGGATCTTTCTTGATGTAATAAAACGCTTTGTTATCGTTCTGCCACGCAATAGATCCACTGGCGCCTGTGATTTCATCAGCAAGGTATTCACCCGTAGTCAGGTTTTTTACTTTGATGGTGTAAATACGACGGCTAACAGTATCTTCACCATAAGCCAGTAAATTTTCATCTTGGCTTACACTTAGGCTTGATACATTGTAATACTCGTGATTTTTAGCCAGTTCGTTAATATCAAGCAATACGGTTTTATTCGTTCCTGCAAAATCGTCTGCTCGAACTGAAACAGGATATTCATTATCACCCGTTACTTCGCTGGAATAGAAGTAATTGCCTTGTTTTACAGGGACTGAATTATCATCTTTTACAATACGGCCTTTAATTTCTTCAAATAGCTGCTGTTGTAATGCTTCTGTATGCGCCATTACAGCATCGGTGTAAGCATTTTCAGCGTTAAGATGCGCAATGATCTCAGGATCACAGCGTTTATCATCACGCATCCAATAGTAATTATCAGTACGTGTATCATTATGGATGGTCATTTCATGTGGTACTTTCTTTGCGACTGGCGCTTTAAATGAAGACGCATGAACCACGTTTGTTGTTTTTGTATTCACAATAATGTCCTTCCAAGTATTTTCTTTTCATTGAGCATAAAAGAAAATTTAAAATAGGATACAACGATTACCATAAGGTGTTGTATTTTTGTTATTTTTTAAGACAGATTTAGGCATGAATAAACGCGATAAGAATGCATTTATAGTTTTATTATGCTCTGCTTACATCCTATATCTTGGGGTATTTCTCTATTTTTCAATCCTTAGAATTAAAATCGAAGAATTAAGATAAAAAGTAATATCGTAGCTGCTATTTTTTCTTATATGAAACAGAGATAATTGTAATTGAAGATTTTAATTATATGGAAAAAAGCTAACGCATTGGTTTTATTGTAAATTTACAAGATAAACCATGTATTTTTTGATCATATAGTCAGTTGTGGTTCATAAAAACGAAATAACGTGATTTCACTCACGAAATGAGCTTTGCTAGAGACTAATATAAGAAATATAACTAATTGATAGTATGTCTTTTTATGAAGAGCACATGGATTATAGTTTTAGGAATTGTTGTTGGTGCTATCGTGATAGGCGGACAATCTTTTTACCCGTTGCTGACCTCACAAAATATTCTTAACGAACCAAGTGGTGAAGTTAGGTTAGGTGACGTTTACGATGAACAGTTAACGACGACAGTTACGATTACAGATGCAGATAATAAGATGCCCATCTTGAGGATCATGACGGACACAGATCAGATAACAACGGATGTGAAGCAAAAGCTGAGTCAAATGGTAAAAGAAGCCAATGAAACGCTACCTGCACATGAAAAAATGCGATTAGAAACGACCTATTTTGATACGAATGTGAACATTGAGCTAACCACAGAAGTGACCTACCATTCTCAATATCAAAATAAGATGAAGGTAACCATTGACGATATTGTGTTATCTCATCCTGCTGACGAGCAATACCACTTTGCTGAAGCGACAGATATGATAAATACCTCCGCGCAGAAAATGGATATGCTTTTTCATCAACAATATTCATTTTTCCATAAAGTATAGTGATAAAAAAAGGCGCTCAGTGAGCGCCTTTGGGGTGTGGTATTTGAGATTAACTAATCACGACTAAGCAATTAGGTAACTCATTTTTATTTTCAGTTAATGGATAAGCATTAGCCAGTAACTTGCTTGATTGCTCTAAGCACTGCAGAAAGCCTTCATAGGTTTTTCCTGCGCGAACATTGGTTGTGAAATCAGCAACAATAGAGCCCCATGCTTCATCACTGATTTGTTCACTAATACCGAAGTCCGTTAATATTTCAACGTAATGTTCGGCTTCACACACAAAAATCATCACGCCTAAATGCTGTTTGGTGCGATGAATACCATTGGCGAGAAATTGCTCTCTTGCCACAAGACTAGCACGACGATGTTTCACTGCTTTTGGCACCAGACGATATTTAATCGCAGGGATCCTAAATAACAAGGTAAACGCGATAAAGCCGACTAACTGACATAATAGAACGTCGTTTAACTCTAACCAAAAAGGTAAGAAATTGAGTAGGGCGGGAATAAATAACGCAATAATTGCAGCCCATAATGTCGGTACAAAATAATAGTCGTCGGCTTTAGTCGCCACAACAGTCATTAATTCAGCATCGGTTGTTTTTTCAATTTCACCAATTGCTTGGCTGATTGTTTCTAGTTGTTCATTAGTAAATAACTTCATATTTACCATCCTCCTGATGCGCCGCCGCCACCAAAGCCACCACCGCCGCCACTAAAACCTCCACCACTGCTGCCTCCGCCAAAGCCGCCACCATTTCCGCCAGAGCGAGGGGAATTTCCCGAACCAAAACCACCACTGGTGAATACATCACCATTACGACGATAATACTGTGAACGATGACTTCTACGTCGGCTAAAGGCGATAATTTGAATCACGATGACAAAGAGTATGAATAGGTAAAGATCATAAGACGGTTTTTCTTCTTGAACCACAGGCTTATATTCACCTTTAATTGCCCCAAGGATCGCTAATACGCCATTTTCAATCCCTTTGGCAAATTGGCCTGATTTAAACTCAGGTTTTATTTCGTGGTTGATAATACTAATAGCTGTCGCATCTGGCAGTGCGCCTTCTAAGCCATAACCGACTTCAATCCGGATTTTCTTGTCGTTATAGGCAACAATTAATAGCACACCGTTGTCATGCTCTTTATTGCCAATACCCCATTTACGACCGAGTTGATACCCGTAATCGGCAATAGGGATCCCATCTGTTGATGGAATGGTAACAACAACGACTTGGTTTGAAGATTGTTTCTCTTCATTCGCAAGCAGTTGCTCTAGTTGTTTGATTTGCGAAGCATTAAGGATATGCGCATCATCCACCACACGTCCCGTGAGTTTTGGGAAGGTGGGTTGTGCAAAGCAAACTTGGCTAACTAGCAACAAGAGTCCGGTAAAATACAGGACTTTTTTAATCATTAGAATGCTACCTTAGGTGCTACATCAGCATTGGGTGTCGTCGCTGAGAAGTTTGGTTTAACCGTTAAATCGCTATACATGATCCAATGCCAGAAACGACCTGGGAAAGTACGAATTTCTGTATTAAAGGCTTTAACGCTATTAATGTAATCACGACGAGCAACGGCAATACGGTTTTCTGTGCCTTCAAGTTGCGCTTGCAGTGTAATAAATTGCTCATTAGCTTTTAAATCAGGATAACGCTCAGACACAACCATTAAACGAGATAGCGCACTGCTTAATTGTCCTTGGGCTGCTTCATACTTTTTAAATGCTTCAGGGTTATCTATTGTTTCAGGAGTAACCTGCATTGAAGAGACTTTTGCACGCGCTTCTGTAACGGCAGTTAATGTGTCTTTTTCATGGCTAGCGTAGCCTTTCACCGTTGCGACAAGGTTCGGGATCAAATCAGCGCGACGTTGGTAATTATTTTCAACTTGTGCCCAGTCTGCATTTACTTGTTCATCGAGCATGGGAATTGTATTAATACCGCAGCCGGTCAGTTGGAGCAGTAAAGCCAAGCTAAATACCCATTTCAGTATTTTTGGAAAATTAAACATTCGTATCCCTTCTGTTATGTATGATTATATTTACGTTGTTTATTGATAATTGAACAATGCAAAATAATGGAGTTTATACATGTTAAGTATAAATAAAATTAAATAATTATCATCAATATGTCATTGTTATTTTTAGTATAAAAAATCAATAAGACGCAATTATTATGGCAAAAATAAAGAGTGTATTAGGTGGTTAGCACATCTAAATGTGTAATAACTATTTTGCTTGTTACTCGCTGGCTTTTTGGTGGCTGTAAGTAAAGAAGGTGTGTTTCCTTGGTAATCTCGGTTTCTTGCGAATTGAAGTTAAAGAGGAGAGATACAGCAACATTCGTCATGCTGAAGATGTCTTTCGACATTATGAATTAGTAATTCACAATGAATTACTAATTCATCTAACTCGGAATTGCCCCAAAACGTAGAGTAGATGCTCCTCACCAAACGACGATGTTCATATTGACCAACATTTTCTAATGTTAGAAGCTTATGAGTAGCCAGCTTAGTTGAAGATCAATATTGATAGTAATAGCAAGGTTATCTACAAAATCACATACCCAAACGGCAAGATCTATATCGGGAAGAATCTGACAAACAGTATCCATTTATCCTTGGTGCCGGTTTATTGAGTACGTCTTTGAACGTGGCTTTTACACTGGCGAATTATCTACTAATCATCTTTAGTGATATCTAAGCCCAGCAGCCCGAAATAAATGGTACCTCGTAAGCTTTGATAGAGGGTGTCATTATCACTGCTCAGTGCCACTGCCTCTTGAATCACTAAACATCGATCATCATCGATTGAATGCTGACTATCGTTGAGATAGACAATATGCTCTTTACGGATTGTTCTTTTAACTTCAAATGCGGTCAATGCTCTTCATAACTTGAAGTAACTTTTCTCGTCGGTAATCAATTAACATTGTTCTTCGTATGTTAAGTACTATTGTATGTTTTTCATCCGAAATAATTATAACCTTAACCATGCTGTTCAATAATTAACCACCCCATAATGAACTTTGCAAGAGCAGAACACTCACGAATAATATAACGTAATGATATTTAGTGCTTTCTGAACACAAAGTAAGCTAATTTCATGACGTGAATCACACTGCGTTATTAAAGTCGCTGCAATTGTTGTTATAGTCTGAAGTTACATTTTGTTGCCTATAGTTTCTCTAAGATTTAATTTATTTACAGTAAATTAAATTTCAATTACATTTTTTAACAATACTGAAGATTGAATATGCAAAACAAATCAAACCAAATGAACAAAAATTATGAATAATGATGACCCGAAGGAATTCATAGGTGCTGCCTTTATTTGTAAATCAGGCATTAGAGCTAAGGCTTGCGCTGAGCACATAAACTTGAAAACAGGAACTCACGAATGTTCTTTTATAAAATGAAGAAAAATGTGTATGCCTTTTTTTTGAGTAATATGATGCTTAGGATATCAGTCGATGCGATAATATTCTCATTTCTGTGGTTTTACTTATCTGATGATACTATATTAAGTGGTATTACATACATGGCATTTAGGACTTTTGAGATATATTTAATGCCATTTAGTTCATATTTACCCGATAAATTTGGAAGAAAAACGGTATATAACTATTGTTACATTTCCGCTTTTATTTGTTGCTTACTTGCGTTAACTGCCTTGATTGTTCTTGAATCAACTTTGCAAATGATTGTATCAGTAGTTACATGTTTATTGTTAGGTGGTGTAGTGAGTATACTCCCAACAAACACAACATCTTTACTGCATGACAGGTATGGTAGTAGGTCTAAAGTTGCATTCAGGGTTGGATCTATTTTTGCGTCTTATAAAATATTTCTATCTCCGATAATAGGAATGCTAACTACTATATCTTTTGGTAGCTTAAATACGGTCATAATAAGTACTGTTCTTCTAAGTATTGCTTTTTTTATAAAAGAGTATGCATTAATAAATATACCTAATGTAAAATCACTTGACAGGGTAAAGTTTAGCGATACTTTTACGAGTTTGTTCAACTCATTATCAATAAAATACGAAAAGGTCTTTATTCCCACCTTAGCTGTGATTAATTTACTTATGACTCCATTTTTCATGGTTTCATTACCACACAATGCTGCAAATGGAATTTATCCAATTCCTGAGTTTGTTGTTTTGTTAGATATGCTTTTCGGATTAGGGGTATTCATTGCTAACAAATTTATTTCAAACAAAATTCCTGATAAGCAAGCAATTCTTATTGGGTTATTTTTATTAGCTCTTATGCTGTCGTTTGGTTCTGGAGATAACGTTTATATGGCACCTGCAATGTTGTTTTTAGGGGGGCTTGGGCTACCATTAATTGTTATAAACATAACTACTATTCGTGTAAATAACATACCGAAAGACAAAAAGTCCATGTATCTATCATCATTGACTTTTTGGAGCCTATTTTTAAATCCAATTTCAATTCTAATTATATCTTATATGTATAAGTACGATTTAACTAATAACGTTCAAAACGTTTATTTCTGTATTTCATTTTCGATTCTTGCTTATTTTTTTTACAATGCTTTTACATTTTCCACTGATGTTATAAATCAAGTTAAAGGACAAGAGAATGAAAAAAATAATTGATATCCTTTTAAACAGAAATACTGATAGTCACGGCCTACCATCTAACCCTTGTATAATAAAAGGTGGTGGTAGTGAGTTTAAAAATATAATATCTGTAAATGATATAGATGACTTTATTTCAGTTGATGGAGCAAGGCTACCGTATATAGCAATATCTAACACAAAGAAAAATATAGTCAGCTGACTGATGTGCCTTTTCAACAAAGAGAACTTGGATATTTTGACTCCTCTATTATTTTACAGGAGTTTTTAAATGGTAGCTCTATAATCATGAAGCACATTGACCGTAGGTTTCCAGCTGTTGCGGCACTTAAAAACAAAGTTATCGAGGAATTGTTTCCTTACACCGTCCAAGCCAATGCGTATTTAGCACCGAGTGACACCCAAGGTGTTCAAATACATGCAGACCCACATGCAACCCTTTTAATACAGTGTTCGGGAAAGAAGAGATGGCTTGTTTGGGGGAGGGCTTTTGACGACACTCAAGAGTCTCTATTAGAATCTTTAGATTTAGACAAGAGAGTTAATGAGATAGCTAAAGGTCAACCTATTATTGATGAATTTGTTCATGAAGGTGATATTCTTTATATTCCTAAAGGTTATGTCCATACCCCATTTACTTCTGATACACACTCATTGCACTTAACTCTAGGTATTCAGACCAACTCCGAGAGTTCTTTGGCTTATACAGGAAAAAGTATACCAAATGACAATAATGTTAGCTATTCGTGCAAAGACTATATGCTCGCGCCATATTTTTTGCCTGAATGATTCACAAGCTAACAAGATACATTTAAATTATGTTGCGCCTTGTTCATAAACTTGGCTTTAATATCACGGAATAATATTCCTTCTAGCGTCACCTATAGACATTTTTAAAAAGCCAATCAAGACAGGAGTGGTAACTCTAATGCTGTTCACTTAAGGTGAGCGGCATTGTTTTTGCTAGAGTAGCGGCTTGGTTTCTTCTTCGCTACTATTTCTCGTCTATGTGTGGCGAACCGAGAACATTGAAGTAATCGCCATACAACCAAATCAGTTCACTTGCTTAAGAGTCGAATAAAACAATAACTAAAAAGTGAGGATAATAATATTGAATACTATAGATACGCGCAGAGAACCAGAACCTAACAAAACTTGTGAAAATAAAGGCAAGAAGGAATATAGCTCCGACAGTTTATTACTATCTTGCTTATAATTAATGGATTTTGGACTTTAATAATTGAAGAGTTTACACTTCAAAATAAAACGCTACTTTACTCCGTAAATATCGGTTTGGGTATGATACTTGTTGGGCTGTTGCTTTCTCGCTTGGTGTCATTTAATCGTGCTGCTTTGAACACGATAAAGCTAGATGAGAGTGACAAAGATAGCTTAGCTGCCAAACGTAGAAAATCAGGTTGGTCTGGCGAATATCGCTCAAAAATGATCTTTGGTTGATATTTAGCCAAAGTTGAATCCCGCCCTGTGGTAGGTATAACTACATGGACAAAGCGTTTAGCACGCTGTTTTTTACCGCGGGTATTGGGGCACTTCAGTTTCCAAAGCTACTGATGAAATCGCTACGATCTCACTTCTTTCTTACCTAATACTAGCTTTTAGTTTGGCTAAGAGTCGACATATTGAAAGACTGGAACGCTATAAAGGACGTATATATATGTCTTTATTGTATGGTTAAAAACTCCTGTGTTTCTGACTATCGCAGTGTTTTTAGTGTTAATTGCTACAGGCATGTTAACCCCAAACACGCTTGATGGTTTTTCATTAAAAGATCTGTTGGGCTTTTAGCACACACATAACAAGTAAGGATTAAGTGTTGCGTAGCCAACGTTAAATCCCAAGTGTTGAACAAGCCCGAGCCTCTGTATAAGTAAATTGTGCGATATGCTCTAGAGGGGGGCAGCCTTGATGCTTTTCTCAAGGCGAGTTCGGTGTTCGTAAGGCAGAGGGGGCGCTACATCATCTGGTGTGTCATGCATGCCATTTTTGCTATTTGCCATACCTATAGTTATTCATGACATTGCTAATGTAAGTTTTCGCGAAACTCATTTCTGTCCACAAACGAGCTAGCTTTCATAGCTAGCTCATTGTGATCACCGAACGACTCTGTCGCATCTTAACTACCCAACAGAAACGTAGCGATAAAACCCATTGTTATGATTAATAGTTAAGGCATCAAGCAACCCAATCGGGGGAACAATTGGGTTGCTTGATATTAGGCGTTTAACACCTTCTGATTGTTTGAGTGCCAATCAAAATAGGAGTTGTTACAACCATAGTTTCTTGCGGAGCCTTTTACAATTTTGATCGTATTATCTGATGACTCTGAAAACGTAAATGGCTTGGTTGATTCACTATACCAATGTTTATCACCTTGTTGAAAAGTCAGGCGAAAGTTCACAATTTGTAATGCATCGTTAATTTGATAAAAGCCCTGATCTTCGGTGGTGACTGAGGTCTGTATTTTTCTTGCTTTATCGTTATAAACAAAATCTGTGGTATGAATCTCGTAATGGTTACCTGTTCGCATAATGTTGAGTTTTCCATTTATTGCGATTTCAGCAGTATTGATATCAATCGGGCAATGAAAGTTTTTTCTTGTTGGTGTTTTATTAATACACTTTTTTGCCTGCTCTAGAATGGTTTGGTTTATATCAAGTTCTAAATTTGATTGCTGTGTTTTTTCTTGCTTAGAAAAATGCGCAATATTAGCCGTCGGTTGTTCGGATTTATTGTAATAAAAGCAGCAAATCGTAATTAGTGCTACTGCGCCTATAAGTCCATATTTCTTCATAATTATGTAATTGACTGTTGTTTTATTGCAGACGATAAACGAGGTGTCGAGGGCTGTAAATAGACTTGAACAAGGGCAAAGCGAGTATCACAAAGAAATGACAAACGTGAATCGAATATGAAGACGAAGATAGTCATTGTTAAGTTTTTGGCGAGGGGAAGAGAAACTAAGGCAGCGTAATTAACACTGAGATTAATATCCTTATGCTGATAAAAAAACAATATACAGTAACCGATAATAGAATTAGCGTTCTGTGAATAACTTGTGGTATTCAATGTTTTAATAATAGTGGTTTTTTGGTTATTTATTTCTTATGGTATGTGAGTGTTTTACAAATTAAGTACGGCTTTTAAATAATTACCTTTAACAAGCTACGCTTAAATCTGAGGGTTATATTTATTTGAGTGTGGGGTGAATATGGGGCTGTGGTTATACCTACAACGGATCACGGTAAAATATTTCTCTCAACTAACTGGGCGAAATATTGCAGTTATCACGGGTTTATACATCGCAATAAGTTGGTTACTACTGTTTCTTGTGGGTGAAAAACAATTAAGTCGTTCTTTCTCCACTTTCTTTTATTACTTAGTCGTAACCGCTTCTACTGTGGGCTACGGCGATCATTCTCCTGAAACCGCACTCGGTAAATGGGTGGCTGCGCTATTTATTATTCCGGGTGGTTTAGGGCTATTTGCGATTGTTGTTGGCCGGATAGCAACCTTGTTCGTGAGTGTTTGGCGACGTGGCATGTTAGGAAAAAGGAGTCTTGAAATGGAGCAGCATATTTTACTGTTGGGGTGGAATGAAAATCGAACGCTTAGCATGTTACGAATGTTACTACATGAAGAAGCAGGGCGTCGGACGATTGTGTTATGTACGCGTTCTGAAATCGAAAACCCTATGCCTGATAAGATAGAATTTGTCCGTGTCACTAGCTATACCAATGCCGAGGAAATGGCGCGTGCCAGTATAGATAAAGCCAGTTGTATTATTGTTGATGCGCTACATGATGACGTAACCTTAACTGCAGCATTATTTGCCGCAGGTCGTAATCCAAGTGCACATTTACTGGCTTATTTTGATGACGAGGGGCTGAGCGATTTATTAAAGCTTCATTGTCCTAATGCGGAATGTATTCCTTCGGTTGCGATTGAAATGATTGCTAAATCAGCGGTTGATCCGGGGTCGAGTGTGCTTCATCAAGAGCTATTAAGTACGGATAAAGGGATGACTCAATATGCGATTGATTACCCTTCAACACAACAACCAGCGACCTTTGCGTTATTGTTTGAGCATTTTAAATATCAGCACGATGCTATCCTTATTGCCTATGACGATGGTAAGGGGATTCAAGTCAATCCACCATTAAACCAATCTATTACTCCTGCTACTCGTCTATTTTATATTGCGGATGAACGTGTTGATGATATGACGTGGCCAGAGCCAGCATCTTGATGACTCATTGTTGTGCAACGACGCATTATGTTGGTGCTGTGGGTGATTACGGTAGAAATTAAAAAGTAAAGGGGTGGCAATTAACTCACTGTTATCTAATAGTAATTTCTTGTTTTTTTAGGTTGGCATACTCACTGCATTAATCTTATTGCACATTCACTATTTCGTTAAGCATTGGCGCTTATCTCTTCTCGGGATAAGCGTTTTTTTTATTTCAGTGGCAGTGCGATATTGTTAAGGGGAAGGGATGATTAGCCAAGGAATTAAATCAGCATGTCCATATTGCGGTGTTGGCTGTGGCGTTGTAACAAAGCAGTCTGAGATTATTGGTGATGTATCTCACCCAACAAATCGTGGTGCACTTTGTGTAAAAGGTTCGTCACTCGTAGCCAGTATGAGCCAACCTAATCGCTTGTTATATCCTCAAATTAAAGGAAAGGTTGTCGAGTGGGATCAGGCAACCAGTCAAATAGCTGAAACCATTAGCCGTGTGATAGCAGAATCCGGTCCTGAAGCCATTGGTATGTACTTATCTGGTCAGTTATTGACGGAAGATTATTATGTTGCCAACAAATTAATGAAAGGCTTTATTGGTAGTAGCCATGTCGATACAAACTCTCGGTTATGTATGGCTTCTGCTGTTGCTGCACATAACCGAGCATTCGGTGAAGATATTGTTGCTACCAATTATAGCGATTTAGACAACACCGACTTAATTGTGCTGGTGGGTTCTAATTTAGTGTGGACTCACCCCATTGTTTTTAAACGTATCCAACAAGCAAAAAAACAAAATCCATTATTAAAAATAGTGGTGATAGATCCACGTAAAACGGTAACAGCAGAGCAAGCGGATTTACATTTAGCATTGGCCAATGATACCGATATTGATATTTACAATGGGTTAATTCGTTACCTTATAGAGAACAACGCGGTTGATCGTGATTTTATTGCTCAGGTAACTGAAGGTTTTGATGCATTACAGCAAGAGGTAATGAAAGATAAATATTCATTGCTTGAAGTAAGTAAAAGTAGTGGCATTGCGATTGAGCAACTAGCAACATTTTACCAATGGATGAAGGAAGCGCCGCGTGCTGTGACGGTATTTTGCCAAGGGGTGAATCAAGCAAGTTGTGGTACAGATAAAGCCAATAGCATTATTAACAGCCATTTAGTTAGTGGAAAAATGGCAAAACAAGGTTGTGGTCCTTTTTCTATAACAGGCCAGCCTAATGCGATGGGAGGAAGAGAAGTGGGGGGGCTTGCTAATCAACTCGCCGTTCATCGTGGTTTTGATGATGATTCAATTTCGCAAGTTAAAGCATTTTGGCAAGCACCTAATATCGCAACAAAGGCAGGGCATAAAGCGGTCGACTTATTTAAAAGCGTAGAAAACGGTGATATCCGTGTGTTGTGGATCATGGCAACTAACCCAGTGATTTCGATGCCAGATAACGAGCAAGTACGCCGAGCATTAGAAAAGTGTGAATATGTGATTGTCTCTGATATTACCCCTGAATCAGATACAGCAGCGTATGCAGATTGCTTATTACCAGCAGCGGCATGGGGCGAAAAATCAGGTATGGTAACAAACTCAGAGCGTATGATGAGTCGACAGCGGGCATTTACCGCAATGCCAGGTGAGGTTAAAGCCGATTGGCAAATTATTTGTGATGTGGCGAAGCAGTTAGGTTTTAGCAAAGCGTTTGATTATCAATCAGAAGCCGATATTTTCCGTGAACATGCCGCCTTAAGTGGGATTAATAATAGTACTGATTTGTTATTTGATATTTCATGTTTAGCACTGCTTAGTGATGATGATTATCAAACGTGGCAACCGCAGCAATGGCCTCTCAATTCGACCAGTAATGGCGTATTTGAACAACACAATGACCTTCCTTTATTTTCGACTCCAACCAGAAAAGCCCAATTAGTCGTCACGCCTTCAGCAAGTGAAAACCCGTCGTCAAATGTGATGTTAGCGCAAGATGCCTCTCAATCGATCTTCTGGCTTAACACTGGTCGACAACGTGATCAATGGCATACCATGACACGAACTGGGCATGTTCCAGTATTGGCACAGTCTGAAGTCGAGCCGAGTCTTTATATTCATCCAACCAGTGCTAAACATGTTGGGTTAGTGGATGGTGACTTCGTTTGTATTGAATCGCTTGAGAGCTATCAAGATTTGAATAAACACCTTGCTCGGGTTGTTTTTGATTCGACACTTAGCCAGCAGCAAGTGTTTATGTCTATGCACTGGGCTGGGAAATACGGTGCAAAATCGGCTATCAATCAAAGTGTGATTGTGGCTTGTGATCCTATATCCGGTCAGCCTAGTTTTAAGTCCGCACAAGTAAAACTAACACCGATCTCAATGGAATTTCATGGCGTGTCATTAGGGGATATTCCGGCACAATTGGACTATGAATATGCCAGTTTCCAAACGTATCAGAATGAACATTATCAGCAGAAAGGGATCTGGCGATATGCAGGTAAGACTTGCTTAGACAAAACGGCGCTATTGCGATCTTTAGCTGGATCTAAACAGCAGTATTTATTAGTAGAACAAAAGTGGGGATTTGCCTTAGTGCAGTTAGCCAAGGTAATTAACCCTGATATTAAATTGAATACTACGGCGATCCATCTTTTTAGTGATCAGCCAATTAATGTTGATATGACGACACTGATTAACTGTGTTAATCAACCCTTTGTGATGACGGATGTGCTAGAAGCCTTAGGTTTTCAGCATAGTAAGCAAACGCTTGTCTGTAGTTGTTTCCAAATTACGGATCTGATGATTGAACAAGCCATTGTTACCAATAACATCACATCATTATCCGATCTTACTAAGCAATTAAAATGCGGTACTAATTGTGGTACTTGCCTACCTCAAGTTGAACGACATTTTTCAGAAAGTCAGCAACTTATTCCAACTGTTCAATTATAAATGAAGGATGAAATCATGGATGATTTTTCAACAATCAAACGAACCGCTAAACAAGTCTTAAAAAGTCGATTTCAGTCTCATGATGATCAGGGGTACAAAAAGGTACTGAGGCCACTTTCATCTGCAAGTCGTAAGCATGATAGCGGGTTTGTAAGTTTAGTGGGAGCTGGCCCGAGCGACCCTGATTTATTAACGATAAAAGCATTGCGCGCACTTGAGCATGCCGATGTTGTCGTTTATGACCGTTTAGTCAGCCAAGATATTATTGCGTTAGCCAACCCTGAAGCTATTCATATTTATGTAGGTAAGCGTTGTGGTAAACCGAGTTTATCGCAAGAGGAAATTAATCAGATATTGATATCAGAAGCACATAAAGGGCAGTACGTGGTGAGAATTAAAGGGGGCGATCCTTTGATCTTTGGGCGAGGGGGAGAGGAAGCGTTAGCCTTGGTGGATGCAAATATTAATTATGAGTTCATTCCAGGTATTACTGCCGCGATTGGTTGCGCGGCTTCTGCTGGTATTCCTCTTACTCATCGTGAAGTTTCGCGTTCCGTTACCTTAGTCACAGGACATGTAGCAACAGGGGCTTTTAATGCGTGGTCGCAACTTGTCGCGAATGGGCAAACCTTAGTGTTTTATATGGGACTAGAGAAGGCACAACAGATACAAAACCAATTGATTGAGGCCAAATTAAATGAAGAGACACCTGTTGCCGTGATCTGTCATGGCTGCTCTGTTAATCAAGCTGTCTATATTGAACAACTTAAAGGACTCGCGGCATTAGCAGAGGATCTTAAAGGCGAATCCCCCGCCTTGATCATCATCGGTGATGTGGTAGCACTACGTGAGCAATTACAGCGCACAGCAAGGCAATTAACTGAGCAAGTGTGTTTGCTTTAAGGGGCTGATTTTAATAAATAGGTTTATTTATAGTTTTGTTTTTAGAGTTGGCAGTCTAATTGCAGTGTACGTAATAGGAAAATAACCACTTGTATAGAAAGATGTTGTTATCAAGGAAAGATTATGCCAGTTATCCCTATTATTATTTGCAGCGACAGCCAAGAAGAACAAAGCAAAATAGCGCAGCGTGTTGCCATTGATCTCCGCGTTGTTATCGAGGTTAAGTTTAATCAATTAGCTGGGATGTTATCGCAATATCCTGACGCTACTATTGTGACTTCATGGCTACAGCCTTGTGCTGAATTAAAAGAGATCATTAAACTCACTTCTTTAAATAGTACGCCGCTTATTGTTTTTATTCGTAAATTTAATATTAATACTTTCAATATATTACCAGATCCTGAAGGGTATTTATTACTGCCATCAACGGTTGACTGCGAGTTTGAAACGTGGATTGGGCGAGCAAAACAAGTGCGTGATAAGCAAATAAAACTGACGCAGGAAATTGCAGATTTAGAGCAAAAAATCATGGATAAAAAATGGATCGATAAAGCGAAAGGCTTACTCCAAAAGCACCATGGTCTTAATGAGAATCAAGCTCATGACGCACTACGAAAAGCGGCGATGGATAATGGTTTGCCGATGGTGAAAATAGCGAGAAACTTAATCTCAACATTACAGAAAACCGAACAATATTAGCTTTATTTACTTTGTTATCTGTTACTTATCTGGTGCGACCTGCACCATATTAAGGCAAATATAAATAAAACTAATAATCGAAATATCGTAACTAGCTGTTTTTAATGTTTTTTACGATTTTAAAAAAATTGGCATAAATGATGGATTAATAAATGTGTAAGTTGTGCAAGCGCATCACTTACACAAAATTTTTGGTCGCACTTGAATAACCGACGAGAGCGATAAAAATCCATAGCTACCATGAAGGTACTTGGGATGGCACCGAAGCCACTGTTTCTTAACCGAAGCAGTGGCTTTTATTTTTTAAGTTGGGTAGGAAATATTATGGCTATAAAAGGACTCATGCAGCTCATCAAAAAATCGTACGGCGTCAGTTTATCTGCTTTGCTGTTTGGAGCGCTAACGGTCAATGCATCGCCATTGGTGTTAGGCGAGCCTGAGAAAGAAGAACTAAAACTAGGCTTTATTAAACTTACGGATATGGCACCGCTGGCTATTGCTTATGAGAAGGGCTATTTCGAAGACGAAGGCTTGTATGTCTCACTGGAAGCGCAAGCAAATTGGAAGGTGCTACTGGATCGCGTGATTGATGGTGAGTTAGATGGCGCGCATATGCTGGCTGGTCAACCTCTCGGTGCAACAATCGGTATTGGTACCAAAGCACCGATTATTACGGCATTTAGCATGGATCTAAATGGTAATGCGATCACTGTTTCCAATGAAGTATGGCAACAAATTAAGCCACAATTACCGGTTGATGAGAATGGAAAAGTTATCCATCCGATTAAAGCTGAAGCGTTAAAGCCTGTACTGGAACATTACAAAGATACCGGAAAGCCATTTCAAATGGGTATGGTTTTCCCGGTATCAACCCATAACTACGAATTACGTTATTGGTTAGCAGCCGCTGGGATCAATCCTGGGTTTTATGCCCCTGAAAAAGGCGATAACAGTGGGCAACGTGAGGCTGAAATCTTACTGAATGTCACGCCACCACCGCAAATGCCAGCCACGATGGAAGCAGGAACAATTCAAGGATATAGCGTTGGTGAACCTTGGAACCAACAAGCGGTAGCGAAAAAAATTGGGGTACCGATCATTGCAGATAATGATATTTGGAAGAATAACCCAGAGAAAGTCTTTGGTGTGACGGAATCATGGGCGAAAGAAAACCCTAATACGCATATTCGATTAGTTAAAGCCTTAATTCGTGCAGCGGCGTGGCTTGATCATAATGGTAATGAGAATCGTGCCGAGGCTTCAAAGATACTTGCTCGTAGTGAATATGTAGGGGCTGATGAAAAGGTAATAGCGAATAGCATGACAGGGAGCTTTGAATATGAGGCTGGTGATATTAGACCTGCACCCGATTTCAACGTGTTCTTTCGTTATAACGCGACTTACCCTTACTACAGTGATGCTGTTTGGTCATTAACCCAAATGCGTCGCTGGGGACAAATACCACAAGCAAAACCTGATAGCTGGTATATCGATATCGCCAAACAAGTTTATCGTCCTGATATTTATCGATTAGCAGTTAATGCCCTGATTTCAGATGGCCTTATGAAGCAATCAGATTTTTCAGACGTCGATAATGAAACGGGTTTCCGCCCTCCACATAGTCATTTCATTGACAATATTACCTATGACGGTCGTAGCCCGAATGCGTATCTCGAGCAATTTTCGATTGGCTTAAAAGGCGATCAGCAGATCTAAGGAGAGATCATGTCAGCAACGATTAGTTTTCTTAAACAATTACCCGAGCAAAAAGTCATGTTAAAACGCTCATCCGAATGGTTACTACCAGTATTAGGCGTCTTGTTTTTTGTTGTGATTTGGCACTTTTCGGCACTACAAGTGAAAACATCACTTGGTTCATTACCGGGACCGGTTCAAACCGCTGAACAATTTGTGTTACTGGTTGAAGATCATCTGCAAGAGGGAGAAAAAGAACAGGCTTTCTATGAGCGTCAGGAAGTACGTAATGCTAAAAAATTAGCCGCTGATCCTGATGCCAATATCAAAGTGCGTGCTTACACGGGTAAAGCGACATTCTTTGATCAAATAGTCACCAGTTTAGTGACTGTTGCTTGTGGCTTTATTTTAGCATCCGTTATTGCGATCCCATTGGGGTTAGTGCTGGGACTCAATCACAAGTTATACATGGCGTTTAACCCTATTATTCAATTATTAAAACCTGTTTCACCATTGGCATGGTTGCCGTTAGTGACCATGGTAGTAAGTGCAAGTTACGTAACGAAAGATCCGTTAGTCGCAAAATCCTTTCTTAATTCGATGCTTACCGTCACCTTATGCAGTTTATGGCCAACCTTAATTAATACGGCCGTTGGCGTAACGAATGTTGATAAAGATTTAGTCAATGTGAGTCGAGTATTGCGTTTATCTTATTGGCAGCATATTAGAACGATTGTTTTGCCCTCTGCCATTCCGATGATTTTTACCGGCTTAAGATTATCAATTGGTATCGCATGGATGGTACTTATTGCCGCAGAAATGCTCGCGCAAAATCCGGGATTAGGCAAGTTTGTATGGGACGAGTTTCAAAATGGCAGTGCAGCATCGTTAAGCCGAATTATGGTTGCGGTGGTGATGATTGGTTTTATTGGCTTAATGCTCGATCGATTAATGCTCATGATCCAAAAGCGTGTTTCATGGGATAAGCAGCAAGTGTTGCGATAAGGCGAAAAAAGGAGAAGTAAGATGCAAAAACCATTACTTGAGTTAACTCAATTAGGGATGCGTTACCCTGTCGCAACGGGCGAATTTGTTGCTTTGAAAGACGTTAATTTAACCGTCAATAAAGGAGAGTTTATTTCCTTAATTGGACATTCTGGTTGTGGTAAATCAACCGTGCTTGATTTAATCGCAGGTCTTCAGATGCCAACTGATGGTGGGGTTATTGTCAGTAATAAAGAAGTTGCAGGGCCGGGGCCAGATAGGGCGGTCGTCTTTCAGCATCACGCTTTATTACCGTGGTTAACGGTTTATCAAAATGTTGAGTTAGCGCTTAAACAGGTCGCGATACATCAAAAACAGAAAGTGAGTAAGACTTTGCTTAATCAGCAAGTGATGCACTATTTAGAGTTGGTGCAAATGACCCATGCCAGTGACAAAAAGCCTGATGAAATTTCTGGTGGTATGAAACAGCGGGTAGGGATTGCTCGTGCTTTAGCAATGCAGCCCAATGTTTTACTGATGGATGAGCCATTTGGTGCTTTAGACGCACTGACAAGAGCACATCTGCAAGATGCCTTAATGACAATTCAAGCTGAGCTTAATAATACCATTATTATGATCACCCACGATGTCGATGAAGCCGTGCTGTTATCTGATCGTATTGTGATGATGTCAAATGGTCCTGCAGCCACAATCGGTCAAGTATTAGCAGTTGATCTACCTCGTCCTAGAAATCGTGTTTCTCTCGCAAATAACGAACGGTATCAATATCTACGTCAGCAAGTTTTACAATTTTTATATGAGAAGCACTGCAAAGTTAAGCCAATGACTCAGCCAAGAACGCAAGAAGTCGCGTAAGGAGGCAATATGAACAACGGAATGGATAAACAACATCTTATTGTGATTGGTAACGGCATGGTGGGGCATCACTTTATCGATCAATTAGTCGATAAAGGCGGTTTAGCACACTATTGCATTACGGTTATTGGCGAAGAGTCGGTAGCGGCTTACGATCGGGTGCAATTATCAGCGATGTTTGCTGATAAATCTCAACAAGATCTTATGTTGGGTGATGTGTCGTGGTATCAAAACCAAGGTATAGATTTACGGTTAGGGCAACAAGTTGTTGAGATCAATCGCGCGCAGCAAACGGTAAATATTCGTGATGTGGTTACCTCTGAGCTGATTTGCTTAGATTATGACAAATTAGTGTTAGCGACAGGCTCAACACCATTTGTTCCGCCGATTAAAGGCAACGATCGTCAGAATTGCTTTGTTTATCGCACAATTGATGATCTTGCGGCGATAAAGAATGCCTGTTCACAAGCCAAAACTGGCGCTGTTATTGGCGGTGGGTTACTTGGGCTTGAAGCGGCAAATGCCTTACGTTTATTAGGGTTAGAAACCCATGTCGTAGAGTTTGCTCCTCGGCTAATGCCTGTTCAGTTAGATGATTTAGCCGGTGATTTACTGGCAAAGAAAATCACTGAATTAGGTGTTCATATCCACACCGATATGCGTACAGAAAAAATCACTGATGGGGAAACCGCGACTCATCGTTTATGGTTTGAAAATGATACGCCATTAGATGTCGATGTGATTGTTTTTTCAGCAGGGATAAGACCGCAAGACACCCTTGCTCGCCAATGTGAATTAGAGATCGGCGAACGTGGCGGTATTGTGATTGACGATACCTGCTTAACCAGTGATGCAAATATTTACGCGATTGGTGAATGTGCGTTATGGCAAGCTCGAATTTTTGGCCTCGTTGCACCAGGTTATAGCATGGCGCGTACAGTTGCTTCGCAATTAGTTAGCGAGACAGAGGCCAAGTTTGTTGGTGCGGATATGAGCACCAAATTGAAACTACTAGGCGTTGAAGTGGCTTCCATCGGTGATGCACAGATGCGCACTGAAGGGGCCAAGGAAGTTGTATTGCAAGACAGTGCTGGTGGACGTTATAAGAAGTTAGTTGTGAATGCTGACAGCACTAAAATTCTTGGCGCTATTTTAGTGGGTGATAGCAGCGATTATGACGCCTTATTACAATGTTATTTAAATCAGACGGTATTAACAGAGCACCCTGCACAACTGTTATTTGATACCTCAATGTTAGCGCCATCCACTGATGAAAATAGTGTGATTTGTTCATGTCATAACGTTACTCGAGGCGCATTAATTAGCCAAGTACAGCAGGGTTGTCACGAACTCGGTGAAATTAAACAAGTGACGAAAGCGGGTACAGGGTGTGGCGGCTGCAGCACGATGGTTAAACAGATTGTTGATGAACAATTAGCGAGCATGGGAATGGAAGTAAACAACCATGTTTGCCAGCACTTTTCTTATACTCGTCAAGAGCTTTTCCATTTATGCCAAGTGGAAAAAATTCAAGATTTTGAAACCTTACTCTCTACTCATGGGAAAGGGTTAGGCTGTGATATTTGTAAGCCAACAGCAGCATCAATCTTTGCTTCATTATGGAATGAGCATGTTCTCGAATCACCTTATCAACCACTGCAAGATTCTAACGATGCCTTTCTTGCAAATATTCAAAAGGATGGCAGCTATTCAGTAGTGCCTCGGGTTCCCGGTGGTGAAATTACCCCCGATAAATTAATCACCCTTGGTGAAGTGGCCAAAAAATACGATTTATATACCAAAATCACAGGTGGACAACGGGTTGATTTGTTTGGTGCACAACTATCACAATTGCCTGATATATGGGCTGAGTTGATTGAGGCGGGATTTGAAACGGGTCATGCCTATGGCAAATCATTACGAACCGTTAAATCTTGCGTGGGGTCAACGTGGTGCCGCTATGGGGTTGATGATTCAATGGCACTCTCGATTGAATTAGAAAATCGTTATAAAGGGTTACGCTCACCGCATAAATTGAAATTTGCTGTCTCAGGTTGTACCCGAGAATGTGCAGAAGCACAAAGTAAAGACATTGGTATTATTGCAACAGAGCAGGGCTGGAACCTTTATGTTGGCGGTAATGGTGGTATGCGTCCACGTCATGGTGATCTATTTGCTGTTGACTTAGATAAACCCACCTTGATTGCTTATATCGATAGAATTTTAATGTTTTATGTAAAAACAGCTGATCGTCTACAACGAACATCAGTATGGCTAGAAAATTTAGAAGGTGGGCTCGATTATCTTAAACAAGTGGTTATTGAAGATAAACTTGCTATCAACATCTCATTAGAAAAGCAAATGGAACATGTGATTAATAGTTATCAATGTGAATGGAAAACAACTTTATCATCAGAGCAAAAACTGCATCGTTTTCGTCAGTTTATTAATCTGAAAGATGAAGAAATATCCTTACCATATCAACGTATTAGAGGCCAGCGTATCCCTGTTAAGGAGGAATTATGAGTGATGTGACGGAAATACCTCAATCAATAAAATCAGATCTTCGTTGGGTTAAGATCTGCCATAAAGATGATTTAGTTCCTGACTCAGGTATTGCTGCCTTAGTTAATCAACAACAAATTGCGCTGTATTACTTACCTAAACAAAATAATGCAGTCTATGCCGTTGATAATTGGGATCCTATTGCCAAAGCTTATGTCATGAGTCGCGGTATTGTTGGTGATCAAGATGGTGTGTTATGTGTCGCCTCACCATTATTGAAACAACATTATGATCTGGCGACAGGAAAGTGCTTAGAAGTGCCAGAGCATATCCTTGGTACATGGAAAACCCGTTGGAACAATAACGAGTTATGGCTTTATACAGGCTAGTGAGCCTATCGTTATTGCAGTACGCTTTTGTCTAAATATAAAAATGCCGTTAGTAGGTAAACTATTAACGACATTTTTGATCTAGAAGTTAACGCACGGTTATTTATTCAATTGTGCTTTTGCTTCTTCAACTTTTGAAAAGTCTAAACCAAGCTCTTCTACTGCTTCTTTGATTAATGCTGGATTCTGCATTACCTGCGCCATCAATTGTTGCAGCTTATCTTGTGGTAAGCCTAACTGACTAATTGTTGTCATTGCTGCAAGAGGGTTTTGCGTCAATGTCTGAAAAATCTCATTAATTTGGGAATCGCTGATATTGTTCTCTTTCAACAGGGCAATAATTGGGTTCATCACATGACCTTTTAGGACTAAATACAATAGACAATTAGTTTAACACTAGCTTTTCGTTGTGAGTACTGAGAAATGATGCTTACTTGGAGGGGAAGAAGTATTGTTAATTACCCATAAAGAATAAGTGATTAAATTTGTTACTTATATATCTATGGGTTATAACTTTTACATAACCTTTACATACGGATTATCAAATAGTTATATGATAGCGTAAAATTGCTCTGATGCTTATAAATAGGATTAATGATGTTTGTACCGAAAATCGCTATTCGACACTGTATTTTATTATTTGTTTGTTTATTAACACTAGGAGGGTGTGCAAACTCAGGTAATACGACATCAACAAAACCTGTTTTGAGCTATAAGCACCATAGTGAATACGGTAAAGCATCGTATTACGCAAATAAATATCAAGGGCGCAAGACAGCAAGCGGGCAGCACTTTGATCAAAATAAACCAACAGCAGCACATAGAACATTACCTTTTGGTACCAAAGTTAAAGTAACTAATTTAGCAAATAGTAAAAGTGTTGTTGTGACAGTAAATGATCGCGGCCCATTCACCAAAGGGCGAGTAATAGATTTATCCCGTTCAGCTTTTAGTGCGATCGGAAATACAGCGTCAGGTGTACTTAAGGTAAAAGTTGAGACATTAAATTAACCTGTATTAGTTTATCGCCATGACGATGATTGAAAGGATATTAGATGATTTTAGAAACACTTCACCAGTCGGTACAAACCGTCTTTGCTAATAAAATACGGTTAGTAAAGGCATTACTCATTCCATTTATAGTGACGTATTTATTACGTTCATTAAAAGTATCAATGGCAGGTATTGAGATATATGAGGAAGCGATTATATTTGTCCTAAATATAGCAATTTTCCTAGTTTCTTCCATTATCTGTCTACGAACTCAGCAAATACTAGACAGCCATGGTACAGACGATACCCGCTTTTCTAATTGGAGAGGTATCAGTTTTGATGTCCAGCAGCGTCACTATACGGCTTATTTATTCCTACTATTTGGATTGTTATATGCTATCTGGGCTGTTTTTAAAGTAGATTATGATTGGGTAAATAACGGCGTACTGTATTGTATATTGTTACTATTAGGTTGTGCAGGTTGGGTGATTTTTTCTCGTCTATCTTTTGTTTTACCTGCTATTGCTGCGGGGAAAAAAGCGTCTTTTAAAGATGCACTAGAGCTGACTAAGCATAAAAGGTTATATGCCTTTGTGATTGCCGGACTGCTACCTGTAGCATTTTATATGTTGTTTATCGGTCTACCCATTTTCTTATTATTTGCTAACCCTAACTTTGCGATGAGCCTAAAATTTATTAATGTGTTTATCTGGGGAGTTATTGTTATTGCAATTCCATTTATTATTGCGGCAGTTGAAGCTACGGCTTATCGTGCTTTAATGGATAATTCAGAAGCAACCGAAATTTCTAGCGTAGAATAAATGCAAATCTTAGAGATATAAAAAGAGCGCTGATGCGCTCTTTTTTGTTTTTGTAATCGATTAGAGGTCGTCGTCGAAATCGCCAAAGCCACTGTCGTCGCCAAAGCCACTGTCGTCGCCAAAGCCACTGTCGCCACCACCAAAACCATTGTTAGCGAATGTATCATCGTCACCAAAGCCGCTGTCATCACCGCCAAAACCTGAATCGCCAAAACCTTGGTTATCATCAAAGCCTGAGTTACCAAATCCACCAGTGTAATCAGAGCTAAAGTTATTAGCGGTGTCGTCTAAGAAGCTGCTACCGCCTTGGTCGTCAAACGCTGGGTTTGCAACATCCGCCTCTGGTACAGCCTGATCTGCAGATGCTGTATCAGGTGCCGCATCTTGGGTTGTATCAGTTGTATCGGCTGCTGGCGCTGGATCGGCTGCTGCTGTATCTGCTGGCTGATCGTGATCAAATAGCATGTTACTAATTACGCTACCTGCAACCATACCTGCAGCAACACCTGCCGCTGTTTGCATAAACCCACCAAATGCACTTGGTTGGCGAGCAGGTGGTTGTGGTGGCTGAGGAGCAGGACGAGAGCCACCAAACATACGACTTAACGAGCCACGGTTTGATTCTTCTTTATAGTACTCAGCATTCTTTTCTAAATAGTCGTTCTTTTCTTTTAGCTGCTTTAATGCCATTTCTTGTACTAGAACAGCTTGAGTAAGTTTGTAAATAGCATCGGGCTGAGATGCTATTTCATCGGCAATGAATTTTTCAGCATCTGCATCTTTTTTGCTTTCTGGGCTTTGTTTGAGCTTAGTAGCAACACTTTGAATAAGATCTTTTTCTTGTGGAGTCATGGTTTTTACCTTCTCAATACCCTATGTGCAGGGATAGCTTAGTTGCATAGCTGACTCTGAAATAAAAAGAATCAACCTTGCTTTATAGGTTAGTTCGTTACTGCATTATTCACATTATTAACTTGAACAGTAGCTGAACATACTAGTACAAGTCTTAAATCTAAATAAAATGCCCAGATAATGTATTACGAAAGTTGTAACACATCTACTCTTCGCCACAAAAATAGGGACGATTATTGTTACTATCTGTAAATGAGGGCTGCAATGCGAAATATCAATACAGTTATAGTTTAGAACAGCATAAAATCAAAACTATGCTGTTGGTATGATGTGTATGTCTGTTGTTAGCGTAAGATATTATTATCGTGTCGCCAGTCCATAATTGTCCATTCATTCATTTGTGCGTGAAGCGCAAGAGAAGGATCCGGGTTAACAGCAAAAGGCTTTTGAACGAATTTAAGTAAAGGCAAGTCGTTGATGGAGTCACTATAGCCGTAATAGTGACGATAATATTGTGATTGTTCTGCTAGCCATGATTCAAGACGTGTAATTTTACCTTCGCGATAGCTGAGAACACCACATGTTTTCCCTGTATATACACCGTTAATCGTTTCTAAATTAATAGCGATGCAATGAGAGACGCCGAGTTTCTCCGCAATTGGTTTTACGAGATGTTCAGATGAAGCAGAGACAATTATGATTTCATCTCCGCGCTTTTTATGCCATTCAATTCGCTTAATGGCATCAGAATAAACGGCAGGTGAAATGTATTCTTCAATAAAACGTGTAACGAGAGCAGATATTTCTTGTTCTGTTTTTCCTACTAAAGGAGCCAATGTTTTATCCATATAGCTCTCCATATCAAGCTTACCTTTTTGGTAAGCTTGCATCATTTCAGCTTCTTGTTGCTCCAACGATGATGAAGCAAGTTGGTTGTTAACGAGAAATGTTGTCCAAAGGCTAGCTGAATCTGCTGCGATAAGTGTTTCATCAAGATCAAAAATGGCCAAACAAGGGCGAATGTTGCGCTCAAGATTAAGTGACAAATCTCATTCCTTACTAGTTAGTTATCACGATAAATTGCTGACTGAGGGTAGGGAGCTAGCGTGACATTTTTGTGTCGTAATCATGTAATTTTTACTAATTCATGATCACGACAGCTAAATGTAAACGGAAAGTATTGAGAGAGCAGATAAGATTAAGCGATGCTTTCTTGAATGAGCTGTTCATTTAGGTATTTACAACTGTGATGTTTGGTTGTTTGATCATCAAACTCTTTCTTGATGTTAAAAGGCGTTCCTTTTGCAAAGTGCCAAAAGTACTTTTCGAGCTCTTTATTAAACTGGCTCTCAGTACAACCGGTGACAGGTGAAAAAAAAGTAAAGGTTGTTATGTCGTCTTGGCCTGAATTAACAAAACTTCGCTCAAAGCCATTATACCCAAATGCTTTAACATTAGGGGTGGGTAAACCACCGGGTACTAAGTGCGCTGGAACTGTGATTGTTACGCTAGTCATGCTCATCATGTCATCTCCATTGCGTCTTGATGATAATTATACTCTACAGAAAAAGATTGTATTTCACTATAAAAATTACATTACTCAATTATTCCCATAACGTATTGATATATAAAGTGATGATGGGACAGTACTTTTTTTGTGACTAATATATCTATTTTTAATAAAGGAACAGTAATTACGGTTAAATTGTTTAAGTTAGATCTAGATAATTACACTAAATAAAGGGATTTATGAAATATTCAACACTTTCTTCTTCACTAATGCTGCTACTCGCATCTACATCATTTAGCGCTCATGCAAATGAAAATAAAGAATCTCAAACCACCATTTTCTATGGTGGTCCGGTTATCACTATGGAAAAGTCGCAACCAAGAGCAGAAGCGGTTGTGACGAGTAAGTATGGCAAAATTGTTTATGTTGGATCTGAACAAGAAGCATTGAAACAGTATCCAAACTCTAAAAAGTAGATTTGGACGATAAAGTGTTAATGCCCGGATTTATTGAACAACACTTACATCCTTTCTTAGCGGCGTTAACATTAAATATGCCAGTTATTGCGCCAGAAGAATGGCAGCTGCCTTCAAAAACATGGCCAGCAGTAACAAACCATGATGATTATATTGCAGCTTTAACATTACAAGAAAAAGCGTTAAAAGATCCGAATGAAGTGCTATGGACATGGGGATTTAACAATTTCTTCCATGGTGAAATATCTCGTCAAGAGTTAGATAAAATTTCTAAAACACGTCCAATTGGTGTGTGGCATCGTTCAGCACATGAGTTTTATGTTAATTCTGCATTTATCGAGAAATTTGGTCTTAATCAAACGGATATTGATAAGCTAGGTAAAGAAGTGGCTGATCAGGCGAATCTAGATGAAGGTCACTTCTTAGAAGGTGGGGCACTCATTTATTTATTGCCACGAATTGCATCTGAATTAGGTAATAAAGAGCGCTTTTCTGCCGGTTTAAAGCAAATGGTGACGATGCTGCATCAAAAAGGGGTTACCGCTTACAACGAGCCTGGTGCATTTATCCCTGATTATATGATCGATACATATCTTGAGATCCTAGGTGGTGAATCTACACCTATGTATTCATTCTTTACGCCAGAAAGTAAAACGCCATATTTTGCAAAGGGTAAAGAAGGTGTATTGAAAGAGGTTGAACGCATAACGACAATATTACCTGAAGATGGCAAAGTTCGTTTCTTTGATAAACAAGTTAAGTTGTTGTTTGATGGTGCGATTATCTCTCAGTTGATGAAGATGAAAGATGGCTATACCGATGGACATCATGGGGAATGGATTCAAACACCTGAAGATGTTGAAGCGATCACTAAAATCTTCTGGGAAAATGATTATCAAATCTTGGTGCATGTAAATGGCGATCTTGGCGTTGAGAAGCTAATTAAGATTTTAGAAAAGCGCCAGGCTGAATACCCACGTGAAGATCATCGTTTTACCATTATCCACTTTGCAAACTCTACAGATGAGCAAGTCGAGAAGCTAAAATCACTCGGGGCTATTATTAGTGTAAACCCTTATTATGTTACTGGTTTTAGCGAAAAGTTCGGAGAGGTTGGTTTAGGCGAAGAGCGTGCTCACTCAATGGTTCGCTTGGCAACGATAGAAAAACAAGAGATTCCGGTATCGCTTCACTCTGATGCACCAATGGCTCCTTCTGATCCACTGTTATTAGCTTGGAGTGCTGCAACACGTATAAGTAATGAAGGTAATGTTATTCGTCCAGACTTAGCACTATCTCGAGATGCTGCTTTGCGTGGTATAACAATTGAAGCAGCTTATTCTTGGGGTCAAGAAGAGACACTAGGCAGTATTAGAACAGGAAAAATAGCTAACTTTACTATTTTAGAGCAAGACCCGTATAAAGTAGAAATTAAGACTCTTAAAGATATCCCAATTTACGGTACGGTATTTGAAGGAAAACTGTTTCCAATTGATAAATAGTCGATTATAAACATGTAAAAAACGCCTATTAAAAGTGGTTCACTGGTAATAGGCGTTTTTGTTTATTGATTAAACTAGTCTTTAACCCACTGGTCATTGACTTTTTTCAACGAAACTTGTTCGGAGATCGTATCAACAACTTGGCCTGCTTTGAAATCGCCGTATTTCGCGCCGTAAGCAACAACCATCACTTCTGAAGATAGATTTTTCTTAAGGCTAGTTAATGCCGAACCTAAATCGTTTTTGGTTTGATCTGTGGCATTATTTTCTTTTGCTGGTTGCTCTGCAACTTTACGCATTGATTCTTTAAATTGCTCAAGACTCTTTGTTGCAACAAGGTCGTAAGTTACTTTTGCTTTGTAATCAGTTTTTGTATCAAGTAATACTTTATCAATCTTTAGGTTTTTAACTTCAAACGGAGTCGTGTCAGCTGTTATACCAAGATTTGGTTGCTCGTATTGGCTTGATTGTACAACATTACTGATTGTTGATTCGTCAACTTTTTCACTGCATCCGGTTAGTAATATTGATGATGCAATCGCTGCCGCTAAAACAAACTTTTTCATTGATAACGCTCTTTAAACGATAAAATATACTTTATTTTATACCCTTTGAATGAGTAAGGAGCAAGTCTGTACTAGCAAATCTTTCCTAATGCTAACAATTGTATGCGAAATTGATGGGTGTTTTTTTACATTGCAATATACATAAAAATATTTTTAATAAAGAATAAGATAGAAGTGATGTAAGAATGCAACATATGCACAAATAGAAGTAAGTCTAGCTTTTGTTGATTAAGATAAAGGACATTGACATTGCCTTACTCCATTACATAATTCTCTAAATCGAGAGTCTTATTGTTGATTAATTCGTTACACTGAAATTAAAACAGGCCAAGGAAGAGATAAAAATTATAGATGTAGGAAAATAGCATGGGAACCGTGGTGGTAGTGATACCTAATTTTATTTTGGTTAATCATAGCTTGTGTTGTTTAAAGCTATTGATAAATACTGCAGCTCAGATGGATGAAAAAGATGAAATTTAAGCTATTTGTACTATCAGTCAGTACTATGGGGTTGTTTTTTATATCAGCAGCTCATGCCGATCCGATAGAAAAGGCTTTAGACGTAATTAGTATCCCTAAGGCAATGCAAATTCTTGAAAAAGATGGCTATTATGATTTTCGAAAAATTAAGGTAGTTCGAGAATATAATGAGATAGAAGTCGATGCATTAAATAAAGACGGCCATCGTGTTGAGATAGAAATGGATCTCTATACCGGTAATATCATGCAAGCGCAGCTGGATTAGGCATTATAATAAAAACGGCGATGATTGATCATCGCCTGATATTAAATGACGACTTCTTTAGTCGTGATCATCATAATAAAAACGTCCCTCTAGCGAGTAAGGGTCATTTTGATCATATAAATTATGGTGTCCCCGCATTTTCTTTAATTGCTTCTCTAGGGCTCTGGCCTGATCAAAATGACCTTCTTGATAGGCAATAGATATTTTTTGTTCGATATCTTCAATTCTATCTTGGTTATTCATGTTCAGTCCTCCATCTATATCATTATCATATGCCGCGCTGAATAATTGCCAATTGTGATTGACCTTATAATTTTATACTAAAAATATATAACAATGGCTTAACAACCGGGTTTTTTGCAGTAATAAAATGAATCAAAGAAGTATAATGTTCATAAAAACAGTCATTTTATATCAATAAACGAGCTATTATTCTGTTTAGTTAAATAAAGTGGTCGATTGTAAAATTTGTGTGATATGTTTGATTTGTTGATAGTTTTATAAAGATAAAAACAAGCAGATTGTGAATAATCTGAGGCTATGAATAAAAAAGAGTCTGTGGATGTTCTCCAAAAATAGTATTGAATAAAGTTTGGCCGCTGATTATCAATACTGGTTGGTTGTTCTTTAGCTATATGAGTGCAAGTTTATAATGTATTAAGCCCGATGCATATCGGGCTTGTTTTTATATTACTAGCACGATGATATTATTTTGGCTACTGTGTACATTGCACACGATTCCTTCCAGCCTCTTTCGCTTTATATAATGCGTTATCAGCTTGTTTTAAAACATCTTCTGGTTCTTGTTCTAAATAGTTTTCTGCAACGCCAATACTGACTGTTACTTTGACTGATTTTGATGTTTTCTCTTGTCCACGAGCTTTAGATCCTGACCGATTGCTAGTAGGACGCTTGTCATGATCACGAATAATCATTTTATATTTTTCAATTTTTTCTCTTAATTCTTCAAGAAATGGCAAACATTCATCGATACTTTTTCCTTTGAATAAAATCGTGAACTCTTCCCCACCATAACGGTAGGCATTGCCACCACCATCAATGTCTTTCATAAGAGTAGCAACTAACTTGAGTACGTCGTCACCAGTATCATGGCCATATTTGTCATTAAATTTCTTAAAATGGTCAACATCGATCATCGCTAAGGTATAGGTTCTTCCTAAATGCTTAAGCTCATTATCTAACGCACGACGCCCCGGGATTTCTGTCAGCTGGTCAATGAAGGCTAATTCATGGCTACAACTGATGATGTTAATAAGTAGTAATATCGCGACAATACTGAAGGCAACACTAGAGATGAAAGAGTATTGGAAAAAGGTAAACGTAACAAAACTAAACAGCAAACAGATGAAGACGGCTTGATCTGAACTATGGTTTCGTTTCAAAAGTGTTGATGCGCTACTACATACCAAGGCGAGATTTAATAACAATATAACCAATGGTAATAGCGACAAGTTTCGATAAGTAAAAAGGTATGTATCCCACCAAGATGTAAGATCTGTAGCGTTAAAGTGTTTATATACTAAAGCAGCCCATCCTACTTGTAAGAGTAAAAATACAGAAAATAGTGCGCCAAATCGAGAAAATAAGCGCTTATCAGGCATGATATGCACTTGCAGAAGATTAAAGGGGAGTAAACCTGCAAGTAAGCTAAAAATGAGTTTAACGTTATCGTTTGTTAAAGGCGTTTGCAGGTAATGAATGATGATTAGATATGCAACTAACATAATTAGTGCAACATAACCGGTTCTGCCTTGATTAAATGGTTGGCTCAGAAAAATAACTATCGTAAATAGAATGTAGGGAATATTGACAAGAAGATCTTGATAGTTAGCCAAAGATACTGCGGAAAAAGGTAATGCTATTAACATTAAGATTGCTATCGTTAACGGGATTATTAACCGCATGCCTGCTGAACGAAAGTGTGAAAAAAGGAGCATTAATCTCAACCTTAAATAAATACGTTTGTTTATGAGCGAATACGAGCCTAATAATTATTCGTATTTATCATCTTCCATGAATATGTTAGCCATAGCGACTATTTTAGCTATATCGGCTAACACATCAATAACTTAAATTATCTATTTACTTTTTTAGGTAGGGAAAAAGTTGTTTAATTTGCTCTGGCGTTAAATTTTCAACACAGTCAATATTTCGTTCAGGGATCGCCTCAGGATCAGGGTAGTGCTTGAGTACCTTCTCCATACTTTCTTCACGGATCAAATGAAAAATAGGATAGGGCGAACGGTTTGTTAGGTTTTCAGCATCTTCAGGTTCTGTACCATAAAAGCAGTAATCTGGATGAAAACTAGCGATTTGATATATCCCACTTTTACCTAGTTGGACGACAAGTCCTTCGACTAAATCAAGAAATTGATTGTAGTCATCGAAATCTTCAAGTAAATAAGGTGCGACAACAAGTGTCGTTTCTAACTCTTGTGGTGGGGTTTCATCGAGTTCTTTAAGTTGTAAATAAATGGACTCAAGCAGATCGTTTTCTGTCTTGTCACTGCATACATGAATTTTAATTTGCTTGTTGCGTTGAGGTTTAGCAGCAAAAGGACAAAGGTTTAAACCAATCACAACATCATTGAGCCATTGCTGAACACTTTGCTCAATATCATTAAGCGCTTGATCATTTTCGGCGATTGTTGACTTCATAGACTGACTTTCCAATAGTTTTAGTTATAAAAAAGGCCAGCAAAGGCTGACCTTTTAAAGTGATAAAAGAAGATTTACGCTTTAACTTCTTCTTTATTCTCTTCAGCGATTGCTGACTCAGTATTCTCTGGCTTTTCGGGCGCAGGGAATTGTTTTACTGGTTTAGCAATAAGTTGACGAGTTGCGCTACGTATCTCAGCAAGTGTAACTTCAAAGCTATCGCCCAATTGATATTCTTTCACGCCATCAATGGTAATAATACCAAGTTCACCGCTACAGCTAATACGTTCTTTATTATCTAGAATTAATGAACTAGGAATAAATGCGGCAGCGCCATTTTCTAATAGGCGTACACGCATTCCAGCGCGATTAATATCGAATACTTCAGCATTAAAGACGGTAGCATTTTTAACGGCGTCTTTTAGCAGACGAACATATAGCCAATCTGAAACATCACGCTCTGCCATGCGGTGGCGACGACGATGTAAGGCAATTTCATCACCAACATTATCATCAGGGGTTTGGCTTGGCTCATTACCTGTGATTAGCGCTTTTAATAGGCGGTGGTTAATCATATCGCCATACTTACGGATAGGTGATGTCCAAGTTGCGTAGACATCTAAGCCCATTGCGTAGTGAGGAGCTGGCGTATTTGCCACTTCACTGTATGCTTGGAATTTACGTAAGCGATTATCTAAGTAAGTGCTATCAAGTGTATTTAACCAACGACGTAAAGCGCTAAACCCATTTAATTCAAGTAATTGCTCTTTTTCAAAAGGTGCATCAGCATTGGTTAAAAACTCCATTGCAGCATCTAACTTTTCAGGGTTAAAACCGCTATGAACGTTAAATACACCAGTGCCGAATTTTTCTTGTAGCGCACGACCAGCACAAATATTAGCTGTGATCATTGCCTCTTCAATCATACGATTTGCTGTACGACGCGCATCAGTATGAATAGCAACAACATCGTTATCTTCACTTAATTCAAAGCGGTAATCTGGACGGTCTGGGAATACAACAGCGTTCTCTTTACGCCATTTAGTACGTGCGTCAGCAAATGCTTGTAATGCACGAACTTGTTGTTCGATCTCAGCGTTTGGTGTCCAATTTTCACAATTACCATTTTCTAGGTAATCAGAAACGTTATCGTAAGATAGACGGCTTTGCGATTTTATCCATGCTGCGAAGAAAGTAATATTATCTTGGATAACACCATCTTTATCGACAGTTACTCGGCAACAGAGAGTGGGACGCTGCTCATTTTCAATTAATGAACAAAGCTCATCACTTAATTCACGAGGAAGCATTGGGATATTGCGACCCGGTAAATAAATGGTAAAACCACGCTCACGTGCTTCATCATCCATCTTATCGCCAACAGCGATGTAAGAGGTTGGATCTGCGATCGCAATAGTAATATCAAAGCTACCATCAGCATTTGCAACTGTGTAGATGGCATCATCCATATCTTTAGTTGATTCACCATCAATAGTAATGAAAGGTAAATCAGTGAGATCTTGGCGTTCAAGTGCTTCATCTAGCATAGTCCAGCTTTCTTGTGGTGCTGGTTCTGCATTGGGTAGTTCATGGCGTGCTAATGTAACCCACCATGGTGCAATTTTGTCATTACTGTCTGTGATTTTCTCTTTAATATCACAGAAGAATGTTTTGTTTTTGTCTGTAAGAGGGTGGCGGGTTAGCATTGCTACAACCCAATCGCCTTCTTTAAGCGTTTCAGGGTTCAAACCTTTAACTGCTTTGGCTTTAATGGCATCTTTAAGCTGAGGATGATCAGGCACAACGTGCAAGCGATCACGAATTAGCTTCACTCGACCAATAAAGCGTGTCATTGATTGTTCAATTAACTCTTGTGGTTCAGCTACTTCACGTTCCTTTTCTGTTCGAATAACAGCCATAACACGATCACCGTGCATAACGTTTTTCATATACAGAGGCGGAATAAAAAAGCTTTCTTTGTTATCGGTTTCTAGAAAGCCAAAGCCACGGTCAGTTGCTTTGATATAACCTTCCTTTTTAGGAAGTGTTTCTTGAATTTGCTTTTTAAGCTGTGCTAACAGCGGATTATCTTGAAACATTATACCTGGTCTCAGATTATTGACGTTGACACTATACTTTTTTGGGTTGATAAAACCAATATTTGAGCAGGATATTTTCATTAAATGTGCTTTTCATTAGTTGGGTTTAATAAAAGCAATGCATATTTTGCATAACAACGAAAAAATTTCAGGGAAAGGTTAATATTGGAAATGTAAAGGTATTAAAAATAAAGCACTGAGATTATAAAGGGGGGCTAATACGACCTTTATAATGTTTGAACTAATGATTGATACATAAGTCTTGAATTAATTGAAGAAGCAATGCGGATATAACATTATTTATCAGTGTATTATGTCTTTTGTTTTTAGAATGAAGTTAGTGCGCATTGATGAGTGTTAATTCATCATCTTTCAAATAAGAAAGATAAAAGAAAGCAATTTGAAACTCTATTTATAAGATAAGAATGTGTTGGCTATAAAGTGAGAGGTGATTAACCACTAAGGTTACTTTGCTCAATATATTTAATGTATTAACAGTAAGATAGATTAAATAATAACTGGCTTATGAATATTTATGTTTATCTGATGTGCTAATTGTTCAAGAAATAGTAACTTGAGACTTATTCTGTGACATTCCTCAATTTTTTCTGGCTTTTTATCAAGTATTGCCTCACAATACGCCCCCTATTAGTCGAGGCCCGTGCTTGAGGTTGCTGTTGCAGAACCCGTATGTAGCAAAGGGGCCCCGTTTTTAAGTCGTTCATATATTGGGATCCCAATGCAAGAAACTGTAACAGAATTTCGCCAACTAGACTTGGCCGACACGCTTCTATCTGCACTAGACAACATGGGCTTTGTAGCGCCAACGCCGATTCAGGCAGCGTCTATACCTCTACTACTAACTGGTACTGATGCTCTTGGTAAAGCGCAGACAGGTACTGGTAAAACAGCAGCATTCTCACTGCCTGTACTAAACAAAGTTGACTTATCTCAGCACAAACCACAAGCAATTGTTATGGCTCCAACGCGTGAGCTTGCAATTCAGGTTGCTGCAGAAATTAAAGTACTTGGTCAAAATATCAAAGGCCTAAAGGTTCTTGAAATTTACGGCGGTGCTTCAATCGTTGATCAAATGCGTGCACTTAAAAATGGTGCTCACATTATTGTTGGTACACCTGGTCGTGTTAAAGACCTTATCTCACGTAAGCAACTTCAACTAGACGAAGTACATACTTTTGTTCTTGATGAAGCTGATGAAATGTTGAAGATGGGCTTCGTTGACGATGTAACTTGGATCATGGAACAAGCACCAGAAACAGCACAGCGTGTGCTTTTCTCTGCAACTATGCCTCCAATCGTTAAAGAAATCGTTGAGCGTTTCCTACGTAACCCTGCACGCATTGACGTTGCTGGTGAAAACCGTACTGTTGCGAAAGTAGAGCAGCAGTTTTGGGTTGTTAAAGGCGTAGAGAAAGACGAAGCAATGAGTCGTCTACTTGAAACTGAAGATACTGATGCATCAATCGTATTCGTTCGTACTCGTCAAGATACTGAACGTCTAGCTGATTGGTTATCTTCTCGTGGCTTTAAAGCTGCGGCACTTCACGGTGATATTCCACAGTCGCTACGTGAGCGTACTGTTGATCACATCAAACGTGGTGTTATCGATATTCTAGTTGCAACTGACGTTGTAGCACGTGGTCTTGATGTTCCACGTATTACTCACGTATTTAACTACGATATCCCGTTCGATGTTGAATCTTATATTCACCGTATCGGTCGTACAGGTCGTGCAGGACGTACTGGTAAAGCGATTCTACTCGTTCGCACAAACCAAATTCGTATGCTTCGTACTATCGAGCGTGTTACTAAGTCTCGCATGGAAGAGATTCAACTTCCTCTACGTGATTTAGTTGCTGCATCTCGTTTAAACCGTTTAGGCGAAGAACTAGCAGCACAAAAAGAACAAACAAGTGTAGAAGCGTTTGTTGAACTTGTAGAAAAACTACAAGAATCAATCGATGTTGATGCAGCAACACTAGCAGCAATGCTTCTTCAGCGTCAGCAAGGTAACCGTCCTTTATTCTATAAAGGTCCAGACCCAATGATCGCTGCTATCGAGCGTGAATCACAACGCCGTGAGCGTCGTGGTAACGATCGTGACCGCGGTGAGCGTGGCGACCGTCGCGAGCGCGGTGAACGTCGTTCATACAACAATGCTGATTGGGATACTTACCAGTTACAAGTTGGTCGTGAGCAAGGTGTTCAAGTTAAAGACATCGTTGGCGCAATCGCAAACGAACTAGGCCTAAGCAAAGAGTTCATTGGTGCAATCAAACTTGCTCCAACGCATACTTTTGTTCAGCTTCCTAAGAAGATGACAGCAGAAGTAGCTTCTCAGCTTAAGAAACTACGCATTCGTCAAAATGATGTTAAAGCTGTAGTTGTTGAAGGCGAAGTTCTTCGTGAACACCGTCCTCGTAGCGGCAACCGTGATGGTAATCGTGACGGCAACCGTGGTGGCTACCGTGGTAACCGTGACGGTAATCGTGGTGGTGAACGTGGTGGTGAGCGTCGCTTTGACCGTAATCGTGGTAATGACACACGTGGTGGTTACCGTGGTAACCGTGATGGTGCACCTCGCACAGATCGCAAGCCTCGCACAGAAGCATAATTTATTCATTAAATTAGATTGCTAAATAAAAGCCGAGTTATTTAACTCGGCTTTTTTGTGTTTATCAATGTATGTTTGGATGAGATATATTGCCTTGCAGTTAATGTTATCTTGATGTGGTATACATTTATATATATTAAGAACTTTCAGTCTTTAGTTTTAAAATTACCTAAGCGTTATAAGCTTTAGCTCTTACCATTTTTCGGTATTGATTCGGAGTAACATCGAATTCTTTTTTAAAGATGGTTGAGAAATGATAGGAATCTTTATAACCCACTTGTTCTGAAACATCATTGATTGTCATTCCAAAATCGCGCAGAAGTTCTTTCGCGGTAACCATTCGGATCTTTTGAAGATATTGGTGAGGAGCAAGTCCTACCTGATCTTTGAATTTACGATTAAAAGTGCGTAAAGGTAATTGGCAATGTTCTGCCATATTTTTTGCGGTGATCGACTTGCTCATATTGAGTCTGATCCAGTCTTGCGCTAAAGCAATTGATTCATCAAATTGTACCTGCCCTCCAATTTCATAAAACGGTTGATGATCAGATTTACTGATCTCATGCCCGTAATGTGTCTCTATCGTTTTAGCAATTTTCTGACCAAAATTATTTGTTATAAAGTACAGCACCATTTCTGTTTGTGAGTTAATACTTTCGGTGCAATAAAGTCCATTGGCCGAGGTGATTGATGCCTGCCTATTGAGTTTTACCTTTGGATATAATTGAGAGAATTTATCGTGAAAATACCAGTGAGTTGTGGCTGCTTGGTGGTCTAATAAACCCGTTTCAGCAAGCCAGATAGCGCCAGTTCCTGTCGCAATAATTTTGGCTCCATTCTGGTATTGCTTAATAAGCCAATATGGAATTTCAGGATGTTTGGAGAGTGAAGCTAATGGGTTCCCCCACATAGGCGGCAATATAATGACATCAAATGACTCGTCATTTGCAAAGGTACAATCGGGTTGAATACGAATACCTGCAGTTAATTTGGGTGGTATTAGGCTAGGCGCTATCACTTTTATTTCAAATGGGCTCTCTTTTTGGCTTTTTCGGTCACGAAGGCTAGCAGCACTGGTGAGCATTTCAGCGCTTAGTGATATTCCTGTGATCAAAGCACGGTGATAGAGCACAAATCCAATTTTCATACTTTCCCTTGTGTGATCAGTATATTAGTTATGTTGCTTATTATTTTAATGCGTGGCACATATGGAAGTAATTTTGGCACATATATTAGGTGATAAACAATCTAATACTGTTATCCTGTTTTAAAACAGTGTTTAAATAAAAGTCAGGGATTTTAAATGGCAAAGTTACCGTTAATTGTAGGTTTAGGTGGCATCAATGCTGCTGGTCGTAGTTCAGGCTTTCATAGCTATAAATTGATGGTTGCTGATGTTCTTTCAGCTGATGTGATGGAATCAACATGGCAAGATCTTGCTTCTCGAATGGGATTGGAAGCTGATAATAAAGTGACTGCTGAAGTTATTGATGCGATTAAGGCAGGTACATTTGTTCGTCGTATCGATTCTTTTGATCCTGATAATTTACTGTATCAATACAAAGCTAATTTAAATACAGACAACGATAAGATCTGTTTTACTTTACGTAAGTCGAAGTTGCCGACCAAAATCCCTGATAATTGGGAAGTCGTAGAGGATGGGAGCAAAGTACATATCACGGTTAATGGTAACCTTGATGCATTGATTGAAGATCGTGTTGCTTTCCCTGTTACCAGTGGCGGAAATATTCCCGCGGGTTTCAATCCAGCTTCATTATACAACTCACGTTTTCATCCTCGTGGACTTAGCTTAACCATCTATGGAGCATCTGATGCATTAAATTCATTAGGCGTTGAGTGGGATGAGATTCTTAAACATATTAAACCCGATGAAGTGTCAGTTTATGCGGGTAGTGGTTTAGCGCAAATTGATGAGAATTCATTGGGTGGTATGCTTGCAGCTTCTCTCACAGGTAGGCGTGTTAGCTCTAAAATGATGGCGTTGTCATTGGCTGAAATGCCAGCTGATTTTATCAATGGTTACGTGATTAATAGTATTGGGACAACTGGTACAAACATGGGGGCTTGCGCGACGTTTTTGTATAACCTACGCCAAGGTATGTATGACATTCAGCATGGTAAATCAAAAGTAGTGATTGTCGGTAATGCTGAAGCACCGGTGATACCTGAAATTATGGAAGGGTTCCGTGTTATGGGCGCACTGGCAGAAGATGCCCAATTAAAAGCGCTTGATAGCAGTGATGAGGTAGATAACCGCCGTGCATGTCGTCCATTTTCTGCCAATGCTGGCTTCACGATGGCTGAATCAGCACAATTTGTTGTGTTAATGGATGATGAATTAGCATTAAAACTTGGTGCAAACATTTACGGGTCAGTGGCTGATGTCTTCGTTAATGCTGATGCTAATAAAAAGTCGATTTCGGCACCCGGTGTCGGTAACTATGTCACGGTTGCAAAAGCTGCAGCACTAGCCAAAGCGATTTTAGGCGAAGAAGGCGTTAAGCAAACATTTGTTCAAGCGCATGGTACAGGGACGCCTCAAAACCGTGTAACAGAAAGTCATATTCTCAATGAAGTGGCTAAAACGTTTAATATTGATAATTGGCCAGTAACCGCAATCAAATCTTATGTTGGGCATTCAATGAGTGCGGCGGCTGGGGATCAGTTAGTCGCATCACTTGGTGTATGGCAACACGGCTGGATCCCGGGAATTAAAACCATTGACCATATTGCAGATGATGTTCATCACTCAAACTTGAATATATTAATGGATCATCAATTTGCTGGAGAGATGGGGCAAGATTACAAAGCGGTAATATTAAATGCTAAAGGGTTTGGTGGTAATAATGCTTCAGGTCTTGTTTTATCACCTAAGCAAACACTGACCATGTTAACGGCAAAACATGGCCAGAATGTGATGGCTCGCTATTATCAGTCTAACCAAGCTATTTCCGATGTATCTTGTAGTAATGATAAAGCCGCTTGCTATGGGCAAGAAACCATTCGTTACCACTTTGGGGAAGCGGTGATGGATGAGAATTCAATCACCATGACACAAGATAGTCTACGTTTATCTGAATTTGAGCAAGCAATTGATTTGATCACGGGAAATCCATACTTAGATTATATCTAATAAGTATATTTTCTCGCATTTCTGAAAGGGTAAGTTATTATTTGACTTACCCTTTTTAATATATGGAACATCAGTGTGAATAAGAATAAAGCAATAGTAATAGGGCTTGTGGGTGTAGTGTTATCACTTTTTACCTTACCGGCTTTCAGTGTTGAATGTCAGCAGAATACGGCCTCGTTACCGTTATGGGCAAATAGCCAACCAAGAAGTGCACTTTTGAGTTTTGTTGAAAAAGTAACAACAGAAGGAAGTAAGGATTATGTAAAACCTATTGATCGTATTGCTGTGATTGATAATGACGGTACATTATGGTCAGAAAAGCCAATCTATACTCAGTTCTTATTTGCCTTTGATCAAATAAAAAAGAAGAGTGCTAATCACCCAGAGTGGAAAACTACCACACCTTATAGCTGGGTTTTAAATAACAATACTGATGCGATCTTTAAAAAAGGCTGGGCTGCATTGTTGCCTATTTTAGAAACTTCGCAATCAGAGATGACACCAGCGGAATATAGCAAAGATGTAATTAACTGGCTTAAAAATAATCAATCGCCACGTTTTAAACGCCCTTATACATCGTTGGTGTTTCAACCAATGATTGAACTGATTGATTACTTACAAGCTAATAAATTTGATGTCTTCATTGTAACGGGCGGAGGTAGCTCTTTCGTTAAACCATGGAGCGAAGCGATATACCATATTCCAGCACAAAATGTGATTGGTACCGCTTTTGGTTATACTTATAAAGATGGTCAATTAGAGAAAAACAGCAAGCTGATTTACATTAATGATGGCCCACAGAAAGCGATCAACATTGAAACGATTATCGGAAAACGTCCAATTTTAGCTATTGGTAATTCAACTGGTGACGAAGCAATGTTGAAATGGACGACCTCTCAAAAAGGTATAAGTCTTGGTATGCTGATCCACCACACTGATGCAAAGCGTGAGTGGAAGTATGGCGCAAACTCGTTTGAGGGTAAGTTTACACCAGCACTGATGGAAGCGGCGAAACAAAATAAATGGCAAGTCGTTGACATGAAGAATGATTGGTGTCAAATCTATCCAACGCAATCACAACAGCGTGTCTTGCCATAAATAAAAAAAGCCGAGCATAATGATATGCTCGGCTTTTTATCGTTCTATTTTGAATCAAACACTAACAAAAAACTTATTTTTTAAGTGTCGTGATCTTCGTAGCTTTGCTATTGATAGCGCGGCGTAAACGTGCACGACGTTCAGCAGCAGATTGATCTTGTGTCGGGTTATTCTTTCTCCCTTCACGTTGACTGAAAGCAGGCTTTGAGTGCATACGCTCTAGTAAGGCATCGCGGCTTTTTGGTTCATAGCCAATTAATTGAACACGGTGGATACGTTGACCGATCAAGCGCTCAATTTGCACTAGTGTTAGCTCTTCTTCACGGCTAACAAAAGAAATGGCATTACCTTTTTGTCCTGCACGGCCTGTACGACCAATACGGTGAACATAATCTTCTGCAAGGAAAGGCATGTCGTAGTTAACAACATACGGCAGGTTTTGAATATCAAGACCACGGGCAGCAACTTCTGTTGCAACCATTACACGTGCTTTGCCTTCTTTAAACTCTTCCAATGCACGACGACGCGCGCTCTGTGCTTTATCACCGTGACAAAGTACTGCTTTAATACCGTCTAGTTTAAGCTCTTTAACCAGTTGATTCGCTGTTTCTTTGTAATTGACGAAAACGAGTACTTGTTTCCAGTTCTTTTTGCCAATTAATTCAGACAGCATTTCACGCTTGCGATCTTCATCAACAGGGTAAACCACGTGAGAGACGGTATCAGCTGTACTATTCTCAGGGGTTACCGTAATACGTTGTGGTTTATGAAGAATATCAGCAGCCAGAGCATTCATTTGTGCTGAAGACGTTGCTGAGAACAACATGGTTTGAGGCTTGGTTCGGATATCATCAAGGATCACACGGATCGCACCGATGAAGCCCATATCTAACATACGGTCTGCTTCATCGAAAACAAGGAATTCAAGGTTTGCTAGTGAAACATTGTTTAGTTCCATATGCTCGATCAGACGGCCAGGTGTAGCAACAAGAATATCAACACCTTGTTCTAGGCGTTTTTCTTGTGACGACATTTTTTTACCGCCAAAAACAGCAGTACAAGTGATGCTAGTGTATTTAGTGTAGTCGCTGATGTTATTTGCAATTTGCTCTGCCAGTTCACGAGTCGGTGCCAAAATTAGAGCACGAACATTGAAGCGGCTTTTTGATTTTGGTTTTTCAATTAATTTTTGAATAATTGGCAGTGAAAAAGCGGCAGTTTTGCCTGTACCTGTTTGTGCTAGTGCAAGAATATCAGCACCGCGACGTGCTTGAGGGATAGCTTTTTGTTGCACTGGTGTGAGTTTTTCATAACCGATTTCAGTTAATGCTTTAACTAAATCTTGAGAAAAACCTTGTGATAAGAATGACATGCTTTGTTCCTAAACTGTCGGCTATAGCCGATTACATTCATAAACTCAGTTGCTTATGAATGTAATCATCTTGCCGTTAAAATGGTCGCATATTATAGTTGATTTTAGGTTAATTCGCTATCTTAACGTAATATGTTAGTGGTTTTGAGTTACGCCTTTTTCATTTGTATTATTTATCAATTGACTTGATTTAAGGTTACTATTTTAGCAAACCATTATCAGAAGATGGCTTTATTAATATGTCAGGTCTTAAAATAAGCCTAGATAATATTAAGCCCACATATAGCTTAATACGATATGTGGGCTTTTATCATTTATTGCTATTGAGATTTAAACTTATTACTTAAATTCAGCTTTGCGCATACGGTTCAGCACAGCCATTACCTCAATGACACGAGGTTTCGACATTTCGCCGTATTTAGGCATCATATCAGCCCAGTTATCATGCAGCATGTTAGCAAATGCACGCGCAGGGACTTTTTCCCAACCTTTAAGTTGTGCAAGTTGGAACCATAAGTAACCAATAGCAAGTAACTGACTAGGATGAGCCACTTGTTCTAACGCTTGCAAATCAACGTATTCACGACCAAAGCGTAACGATGTTTTATCTTTTACTTGAATACGGAATTTTCCTTCTTCAAGTAACGCTTGCAGCGCGCTACGGTTTATTTGGCGTGTACGAGGACGAACAATCACTTCTGTACCTTCAGCTTTACGTCGGGTAGGGTGAGAAGCAACAACTTCACGTGCTTTATCTGTTACATCTACTGCTTCATAGTTATGCATCTGAATAACAGTATCGGCCACATCTAAATAGTCACCAGAGCCACCCATAACAAGCATTACTGAGATATCATGCTGATCGCGAAGTAAAGCGATACGGTCAACAAGTGGCGTAATTGGCTCATCATCTTTACAAATCAGTGCCTGCATGCGCTCATCACGGATCATAAAGTTTGATGCAGAAGTATCTTCATCAATCAATAATGCTTCAGCGCCAGCTTCGATCGATTCTTGTAACCAAGAAGCTTGTGAGGTTGAACCTGATGCATTTTGGCTAGTAAAGGCTGTGGTATCTTTACCCATAGGTAAGTTGCTGATGTAAGGCGATAGATCAACATTATGAACGCAACGACCATCTTCAGCGCGTATCTTAGCGGCATTATAATTGGTTACGACGTACTCACGACCATCACCAGGGATATGATCGTAAACAGAACGCTCAATGGCACTTAATAACGTTGATTTACCATGAAAACCACCACCAACAATTAAAGTAATGCCCTCAGGAATACCCATACCACGGATTTTACCTTTGTGTGGCGCTTCAAGCTCTACTGCTAGGTTATCAGGGCTTGTAAAAGGTACAGCGTTCGGAAGTGGTAAATCACTGTTACCCGCAAGGCGAGGAAGAATACTTCCATCAGCAACAAAAGCTAAGAGTTTATGTTCTTTTAACTGTGCGCGAAGTGCTACTTGATCTTCTGCTGCTTCACAGTGGGCTTTTAACTCTTCCATTGGTAATTCGCGTGCAATCGTTGCACGGCGGATCATTTTTGGTAGGTGGAAAGTTAATAGATTCATTGTACGCTTAGCAATGATGGTACGACCGTCAGCCGGAAGGTTTACACGAAAACGTAATTCGATACCTTCGTCATCAAATACCACCGCTGTACGGTCAAGGATCACCTGTCCTGGCATATCAATAAGTACTGCATTATCTTGTTGCGATAAATCTGCAAAAAAGCGAGCAATAAAATCTCGTGCAGCACATTGATAGACTGAAGATTTTTCACGTAACCATTCTAGATCGGTGAGTGACCATGCTCGACGGGCACGTACACGAGAAGCCGGCGCAAACGGGTCCGATTGAACGGTATCAATATAAAAGTCGAAATCAACGAAGTGGTATTCACCGCGCATACTCGTATAGCTGCGGTAATTATGACGGTCAATTTTATGGAGTTTGGCTTCGAGTAATTGCATATCGCCTCGATATCGTTCGTTATGGTGCACAGCACCTAAAATCTAGTGTGTTCGGGGGCTGGATATTACACTAAAGTCTGATAGTTAGCATGTAAACTTTAAACGAGATCACAATAATTAGTGCTTTTTCATTATGGCTTTAAATATGTTTTGTCCTTAGGTTTATAGTTTAGTTAATAAGATGTGACTTATAGTGAGGACTCATTCTTCGTGCTTAATACATTATTCGTTTATGGCACTTTGGCGCCAGAACAATCTAATGCCTATGTGCTTTCTGATTTGAAAGGTTCTTGGAAAAAAGCGAGCGCAATTGGATTTATTTACCCAAACGGTAAAGGCGCGACATTAGGTTATCCTGCTTTTGTACCGCAATCAGAAGGGGAACGTGTTCAAGGCTTACTCTTTACGTCTGATGAATTGACAACGCATTGGCAGCGTATTGATGATTTCGAAGGCGAGGGGTATGACCGTGTAGTGATCACCGTTATGCTTGACGATGGCTCTGAACAATCGGCATTTGTGTATCGTTTAAGTCCAAGTGAAATGTAAGTCAGTCTGGCAAGATTATAGAGATATAAAAAACAAGATCGCTATTAATAGCGATCTTGTTTTAAATAAATTGGCTTATCGACGACCGAGAACTTTAATGCCAGCACTGCCATCTTCAGCACGGCCATGCACTTGAATATCTGTTACACAGCGCTCATAAGAGAATCGACGCCAATCTGTTTTTTCGTTTTTATCTAATTTGCGTTGAAACTGGAATACGCGCGAAGAGCCATTTTGAAATTTAAAGACGACTTTTGTTAAAAACACATCACGTTCAGCTTTAATCTGAATCGATTTAGTATTACGACAAAGTGGTACAGGGATCTTAGCGTGACTATTTTTAGCTTCAAGAAGAATAGTACGACCTAATGTAAATGTATCAGCTGAAGCTGTTGTTGAAAATGCCATCGTAGAAAGCATGATTGCAGCAGCCATTGTCGCTTTTAGTTTCATAAAGAAATCTCACAAGTAAAAACTGCATTGATTATAATGAGATAAATTCGAAATGGTTAAATAATGAGTTGTAAGTAACTGTAATTTAGTAATGCAGAACATATGTCAAATAGTTGGGTGTTTTTTGTTTTATTTTGGTTATATTGCCGTCACTTGAAAATCAGTTTGAGCAATAATGCATAAAAAGAAAAACGTGGTGCCATCTGAAAGGAGATGACACCGTTAATTATTAATAGTTAGCCAGCCGAGCGACCACCAATACATTGGCTTAAGAAATTATCAACTTTTCTCGCAAGTTTCCTTGCTTGTCTTGGTGCTCCATAATGGTGACCAACATTATTCATTTCCCAGTACTGTACATTTTTTCCTGCTTTCTTTGCCGCTTCAACAAAACGACGAGATTGCTCTGGGATCACAACAGCATCACTGTCACCTTGAATGACCAACAGAGGTGCATTCATATTATTAACGAAATTGATTGGCGATTGCTGTGCACGCTGTTGTTTCATCTCTGGATCGTTGAAATCACCAATATAGTTTACCCAAATATCTTCATATCGCTTCCATGGTTCAGGGAAGTTTTTTACCATCAGCTCAAGATCTGATATGCCGAAAATATCAACACCACAAGAAAACTTATCTGGAGTCAGTGTCATGCCGACTAAGGTTGCGTATCCACCATAACTAGCGCCCATAATTGCGACATTGTTCGGATCTGTTATTCCTTGTTTTACTGCCCAATTTACACCATCAATTAGGTCGTTATGCATAGCTTTAGAAAACTCACCATAGCCTGAAGATGTAAACGCATAGCCGTAACCTGTAGATCCCCTGAAATTAACTTGAATAACCGCATAGCCACGGTTGGCAAGTAATTGTGCCTCGTAAGAAAAGCCCCAGTAGTCGCGAGCATGTGGTCCACCGTGAACCAGTAATACCGTTGGAAGGTTATTGGCTTTAATACCCTTAGGTAGGGTGATATAACCGTTGAGGGTTAAACCATCTCGGCTCGTGAATTGAATGGGCTTTTGGCTGGCAAGAAACTGCGTGTAATTGTTTGATTTACTTTGTGATAAAAGTTCTTTCTTGTTGTTAGTTGTATCATATAGATAAATGTTATAGCCGTATTCATTATATTGCTTAACTGTGAATTTCTCATTTTTATTGTCAGTGCTAAAAATAAATATTCCATTTTTACCTTTTTGATAAAAAGTAGAGGCTAATTTTTTATAATTAGGGTTAAAAGTTATGATTTCTTGATAATTAGGATAACTGGCTGCTAATGCTGGAGCATGGTTATTGTCGTAGTAATATTTGTCTACATCAACAGTATCATTTGAATAAAGAGTATTAATGTCATTGGTTGCAAGATCTAGCTCAATAAGTTGAATCTTGTCTGAATTATTGTTAGCTAAAATAGTGAGGGTATTCTTGCTATGATTCATCTTAGCATTGGTAACCTTACCATTTTCACCTGCATCAAATAATAATTTATCAGTGCCGAATTGATATATTTTTCTGTTATCTTTTATATAAGCGAAAATTGAACCGCCTTTAACTCTGTCATCAATAATGAACCCATCTATTGTTAATTCTTTATCGACTTTAAATAATAATTTTTCTTTTTTTGTTTTAATATTTAAGCGGTATAAGTTGTACGCTTTAGCATTCCCACCGTTATGCCTTACAATAATATTTTCCGGATCGTTGCGTAATTTATCTACGACATGTATCTGGTTATCTTTATCATAAAAAGGGGTTAATTGCCGTGTTGGAAACTTCGTATCTAAAAAGAATATTTTAGATTTCATATCGTCAAAGTGAGGCACATAAATAAGGCGACGGCTATCAGGCATCCATTCGAAGAATGGAATCGAGCTGCTAAATTTACTAGTTTCACCGGTTTTTAAGTTCTTGAAGTGTAGCGCAGTATAAGGGTTACCATTGTTGTCGAAACTCTCTTTTAGCCAGGCCAATTTCTCACCATCAGGTGAGATTTTGTATGAGTGTGTACCGTTTGTTGCTGTAGTCAGAGCTTTAAAATCTAGCAAGATAGGTAGCTGTTGAGTTGTCAAAGACTGGTGCGTTGCTTCTTTGGGCTGTGCGCAACCAGAAATTAATAAAATCAGAGCAAAGCTTTGTATTATGAATATGATAAGTTTCATGATGTTCTCAATATAGCCAACTAAATATAAAAAGATAATAAATGCATTATTATGTCTTTATTGTGAATAATGAATGTTTTACATACTGTTTATAGTAAAATTGCGATCGGAATAGTGCTTATTTAAAATGCAGTGATAGGACTTAATATGCTTGTAATTTTGAGGTATACAGAGAAGGATCAAGAGGGTGTGAAAGCGGTGTCTTTATTTGAGGATCAAATTCTATTTGCCGCGACAGCAGATGACTTTTTAGAAAGTGAATCTGCAACAATGCATCTTTATGTGATTAAGTTGAACAGCCAAATAGTAGGTTTCTTTAAAATAGATATTGCTTACTCTCATGATGTGGATTTTTGCTCTGAAAATTGTATTGGTTTGCGAACCTTTGTTATAGACCAAAAATTACAAGGCAAGGGTATTGGTAAACAAGCATTAATGGTTTTATTTACTTATTTAGCGAAGAACTACTCAAATTATCAAAGGATTTATTTAACAGTAAATTGCAAAAATACAGTGGCAAAGCGTTGTTATGAAACGGCTGGCTTCACTTTTACAGGTGAGCGTTATCTAGGAGGTTTATTTGGGCCACAAGAAATCATGTATCATGATATTTAAGGTAGCCGAATAACGTTATTATTAATTGGTAGTATTTCACATTAGTCCTATTTGGAATAATAAGATGTAAGTCACATTCCTATGTGTATTGTTTTTATTTTTGCTTATATTTTGTGAGTTGGAGCACGCTTTTTATTTATTGCTAAAAAAGAGTTTTATTCGCTAATTTTTAGCTGGTTTACGGTTGCAAAGCTCTAAATAAAATCAAATGTAACCAAAAGTGAAATATTTTAAGCTTTATTTGTCGTATCTACTGGTCATATTGGCTGTTATGTTGCATTCTTAACCCATAATAAAGATTAAATATCCAATAAAAAAAGATAATTATACTTATTTGGTATTTATTGGTTACAGTTGCTAGATAAAATCCAAGGTACAAAATATGAATAGAGCCCAGCTAAAAAATATTGCTGAAAAATCGTTTTTCGCAATGTTCCGACAAAAAGCTGATGTATGTGATATTCAGGAAACCTTTTATGGTTGGGTTGTATTTCTTGCCACAGGGAAGGCAAAGATTGTTGTTAAATTTTCACGAGAAGTAGGTCGAATAAGTAAAGAAGTTGCGTGTTTACAGAAGTTACGTTGTATTGTGAGCTGTCCTGTACCGCAGATCTATTTATTTGGTCGTGAAGAAGGGTATGACTATATCGTGCTAGATTGGCTCGAAGGTCGACCTGCGAATGAATTACCCAATAATAAATTCGCGATAGAGACATTCCGTGAAGATTACACAGATATTTTACTCGCACTACATGAGCATAATCATCCACAAGGCTTTGAATTAAATAACGGAGGCTTTGACGGTGATTTTAATAATGCGTTCGATGACTGGATGAAAGATGTATATAGATACCTTTCTTGTTCAGTATCGCCATTTAGTTCAAAGATCAAAGATCAATATACTGAGCTATGGGAACGTCGTAGAGAAATATTAGCACCGATAGCTCATGAAGCGTCTTCTTTCGTACATGATGATTGTCATTTAGCGAATGTATTGTTTGATCCTAAGACGTTTAAAGTGGCGGGATTGCTTGATCCTTGTGATAGCGGTTTTAAACACCGTGAACTCGATGTGATCCATTTATTTGATGTGCGTGGTGATACGCATATCGCCGAACGCTATATTGAAAAACGTCAATTAGATGATGGCTTTAAAGCACGACGTTATTTCTTTAGTTTGTGGGATGATGCGAAACACAGTCGAAATATGGGTTGGTATGATGAAAACTGGTTAGCGAATAAGTTTAATAAGTTTGAAGCAGCCATGAGTATGCAATGAGTTTGAGGGAAATAGTTGCCTATTTCCCTTTGTAAGTATTATGTTTTGTAAGGTAGGGGTATAAAAGAAGAACGAAAAGGTTAACTTATGATGAATAAAGTAAGTCGAGTATCTGCGTTTGTTTTACTGTTAGTTAGTTATCAATCTGTGGCTGGTAATCATGTTACATCATCTAAGTTTCCTGTTTCTTTTATCCCAGATCTTTTGAGCCAGCCCTCTGATCTTTCTCTTCGTCATGCCAGTGATACTCAATTTAATGCTTCAAGAGATTTAATCCTTGCACATAACAGTACAAAATCAGCGAATTCATCAGTAAAGAAAGAAACTCAAGATGGGTTGTTTATTTTAGGACGGCATGAGTGGATCTTACTTGCGTCATCAACACAGTATTTTTCGGCTTATATTGATCCTCTATCAGAAAATTCACGCATTGGCGTAAGTGATTTAGTTGAATTTGAGCGTAATGGAAAAGATTGGGTTACGTTTAAACTGCTTGATAAAGAGTATAAATTTGCCATTCATGAAAAAGTTAAAGTACCGGACAAAAGCGATAAATCTTTACCTGTTGTAAAGTTAAGAACCAAGCTTGGTGACATTAATGAAGAAATTGAATATGTGCTAATCAATGGCGGTAGCGGTATTGTATTGGGTGAGAACTTTTTACGTGATCTTGCGGTACAAAATAGAAAATATGATTATATTCAGGGGAGAGTAAAGAAATAAAGCGAAGCTTAAACTCTCTATTCTTATCCGAGACACTTCGCTTTTATGATTAATTATGCTTCAGCAATTACTTCGTAGCTGGTGAATTTACGAATGTTGATCACGCCAGTATCAAAGATCAGATATTGACCTTTAATTCCTTGCAAAATACCTTCAACCACAGGCTCTTTATCAAAGTTGTGTGAGCTAATCTTGGTTGGGAAGGCATCAACAGGAAAATGAATATCAACAATATCGTTATCAAGATATTCAATCGCATCTTCACCATATTCTGCAGTGATTTCTGCAAGACGAGCTTTTACTTCTGGTAATAAAACCGAGGCTTTTTCTGTTAAATCTATCTCAGCATTATCACCTTTGAGCATTGCACGCCAGTTGGTTTTATCAGCGACAAGCTCTGCAATAGCCACTTCCACTAAACCTGAAATTTGACGTGTTTTTACTTTTAGTACAGCAAGTGCCTGTGTGGCACCTTGATCAATCCATCGTGTCGGTAGTTGGGTATGTCGAGTAATACCCACTTTTAAACCCGAAGTATTTGATAGGTAAACATAGTGCGGCACCATGCAATTTTCTTCACCCCATTGTGGCTCACGGCATGTACCTTTGTCGTAGTGACAAGTTTCAGGTTTCATAATGCACATATCGCATGACGCTAATTTTTTCATACAAGGGAAGCAATGACCTTGAGAGTAACTTTTCTTGGTTTTTTTGCCACACGACTGGCAAAAAATATTGCCTGTATGAGTCAATTTAAGTGACTTACCAATCAAAGGGTTTAAATGCAGTTGTTGATCGCCGACAGGGAGATGATAGTCAACAACGTCATTTAACGTTGACTTCATTTTACTTAATGTTCCTTGCATACATTGCTCAGTAGTTTGTTTTTATAGTGCGGTGATTTTAGCAGGTGAAAGAGGGAAGCGGCTATAAAAGCGCAACGGAAAAATATGAATTCCCTCTTCGACGTTTTAAATCGGAGAGACAATCAGCAAAACAATCAGTGTTTATGGGTGAAATATGTAAATGGCATAAAGTAAAAAGTGATCGTTACCAAAAGCGAAGCGATAAACACTGGTGTATTTATTTGTGTGTTCTAATGTTAGAAATAGATAGCAAGCATCATCATGGAGAGAGTTATGCTCAATCGATTTTCACAAAATATCTCTTATGCCGTAATAAAAGAATTATCTTTAGCAAGGAAAGCGAGACGTAATAATGATGTGGTATTAGAGTTCAGCCATTTAGAAAACGCTCACGTTTTGGGACAACATTCTACTTACTGGCATACTAGAATCCATTGTCATATGCTGTATTGGGCACGACGTAATGGTGATAGCCAAGAGCTAAGAGGGCAGTTATTAAGAGTCTTTGGCGCATTAACTAAAACAGCTGTGGGTCTTGTGCCTGAAGGAAATACAGGGGGAAGTAATGTAAGCCCTTTTAAACGCTTACCTATTTCAGCTTTACAGCAACAAAAAATTATTCGCGCGAAACAAATGTAATACAGTTAATACGTTCAATGAGAAAAGGGCGACGCTGAACGGTGAAATGATTCTGAGATCTATTGCGAATAATGGCTATCGGATTTGATAGCCATTATTGAATATAACAGCGTAGTAGGAATTATATTAAACTTACGGGCGTTTGTTTTATGACGGCTCGCTGTTTTATTGCATGATAAATAAATACCACAATAAAGTTTATTGTCAGTAATAATATAATTGTTGGTGCAGGAGCACTATCGATAAAGAAGCTAAGATAAACGCCTAAAAAGCAATTTATAATAGAAATGAATACCGATATTACCATCATGGTTTGAAAACGACGGCTAAGCATAAAGGCTGTTGCTCCTGGCGCAATCAGCATTGAAATCACGAGTATCATGCCAACGGCTTTGAGTGCGGTAACAATCGCGAATGAGAGTAGGGCAAGCAATCCGTAATGTAATACTTTGGTCGGAAGTCCAATTGCTTGTGCATGTTGATGATCGAAAATAAGTAAGAGTAAATCTTTACCTTTTATAATACACAGTGATCCAACAATGAGTGCAATTACGCCTGCTTCTGTAATATCACGCCAACTCGCCCCAAGAGGATCACCAAATAGAATATGGTCTAAGTGAATATCTGTGTGAATTTTCGTCATCATTACAATGCCGAGCGCAAACATAGCTGAAAAAACAACACCCATAATTGTATCTTCTTTAATTCTGCTATTTTCTCTTAAATACCCTGTGGTTAACGCACAAAACATTCCTGCGATAAAAGCACCAATTGTAAATGGAATTGATAAGATATAAGCAATAACAATCCCCGGTAAAACAGCATGGGAAATGGCATCACCCATTAAAGACCAACCTTTGAGAATTAAAAAACAAGAGAGTAATGCGGTTGGTATCGCGATAAAAAAAACAATCAGAAAAGCTTGCTGCATAAAAATAAATTCAAAAGGCGATAACAATGTCTCTATTAGATTAGCCATGTTGAACTCCTTTCGTTTGCTTAAAACGTTGTGCTTTTTTTAATGCTTGTTTGGTTTTTCTATACGTTGCTAATCGACCATATTTAGGCGCAAATATAAAAGCTAAACCAAAGAAAACAGTTTGTAATAACACGATGATCCCACCTGTTGCGCCATTGATAAAATAGCTAAGGTATGCACCAAGAAAAGCGCTGAACACACCAATAAATACACTGTAGATAATGACCATTGAGAAACGGTCAGACAGTAAATAAGCAGTTGCACCAGGTATTACAACCATAGCTATAACTAAAAAGGCGCCTACAGTTTGCAATGCGGCAACGGTTGAAGCACTTAAAATACTAAAAAATACAATTTTTAAAAATGTTGGTGATAACCCAATGGTTTTAGCATGGTTTTCATCAAAGAAAACAACCATGAAATCACGCCACTTTACACATAAAACGAAAAGAGAAAGGCAGCCAATGATGACGATTTGTAATGTATCTATAGGGGTTATTGCGAGAATATTTCCCATTACAATAGTTTGAATATTAACCGCACTAGGATAGAGCGAGACAAGAAATAAACCGAGCCCGAAGAAAGCAGTAAAAATTAAGCCAATAACAGCGTCTTCTTTTAATTTACTACGCTGGCTTAAAATTAACATACCAGCAGCCGCTAAACCGCCAGAAAAAAAGGCACCAAAAGAAAAGGGGAGGCCTATCATATAAGCGCCGGCAACACCGGGTACGATAGAATGTGATAGTGCATCACCAATAAGTGACCAGCCCTTCAGCATTAAATAACAGGAAAGAAAAGCACAAACGCCACCTATTAACGCACTAACCCACATGGCGTTGATCATATAGCTATATAAAAACGGCTCAAGTAATTGGTCCACGATTATCACTCCTTTTATTATTGACGGGAAAGGGAGCGAGATTGCTGTTCGCCATTTTCACCATACATAACAACAGGGCGTTCATGATCGGAAATAACCGATAATTTACGGCTATCGTCGTCTTCGTGAAGATCTTTCCCTGATAAAATGAAGTGGCGTAATACACCACCGAATGCGAGTTTTAAATTTTCAGGTGTGAAAATCTCGGTTGTTTCTCCTGACGCCAAAATGGTTTTGTTAATTAAAATTGTACGGTCACAAAAGTCAGGAATACTGCCAAGATTATGGGTAGAGACAAGCATGACTTTGCCTTCATTACGAAGTTCGCGTAACAATGCCATAATTTGATCTTCTGTTTGAACATCAACGCCTGTAAAGGGTTCATCGAGTAATATCACCTGACTTTCTTGCGCGAGTGCACGAGCAAGAAATACCCGTTTACGTTGCCCCCCAGAAAGTTCTCCGATTTGACGTTTACGAAAGTCAGTCATATTGACCCGCTCGAGAGCGATATTCACTTTTTCATGATCTATTTTTTTGGGGATACGCAACATATTCATATAACCATAACGCCCCATCATGACGACATCTTCAACCAGAACAGGGAAGTTCCAGTCTATATCTTCACTTTGCGGAACATAGGCTACCACATTACTTTTTAGCGCGTTTTTGACTGTCTTATTAAGGATTTTTACACTACCTTGGCTGGTGGATACAAATCCCATAATGGCTTTAAAAAGTGTGGACTTTCCGCTGCCATTCATCCCGACTAGGGCTGCGATAGAGCCTTGAGGAACGCTAAATGTGGCATTGTGCAGAGCAGTATGTCCGTTACGGTATGTAACCGTAATATTGTTTATATCTAATCCTATCATTATAAACTCAGCCCTTTAGCGATGGTTTGAGAGGTCACTTTAATTAGCTCTAGATAGGTAGGAACAGGACCGTTATTAGCACTCAACGAGTCAACATAAAGCACGCCTGCATAGTTAGCGCCTGTTTCTCTTGCGACTTGTTGAGCCGGTTTTGCTGAAACAGTACTTTCACTGAAAACCGCATGAATTTGATGTTGACGAACAGCATCGATAAGTTGACGAACTTGTTGAGGCGTGCCTTGGGCATCAGCATTAATAGGCCATAAATACAGTTCTTTTAGTCCAAAATCACGAGCAAGATAGCTAAAAGCCCCTTCACTGGTAACAAGCCAACGCCTATCTACCGGTATGGTATTAATCTGATTACGAATAGGTGCAATTGTTTGCTTAATTTCTTGGGTATATTGTTGAGCGTTTTTATTATAAATACCCGCATTTTTAGGATCATGCTTAACCAGTGCTTGGCGAATATTTTCAACATAAATAATACCGTTTTCAGGTGACATCCAAGCATGAGGGTTAGGTTTACCGTTATAAGGGCCCTGAGTAATACTTAACGGCGTGATATTTTCAGTTACCGTTACAGAAGGAACATCGTGGAGGTTTTGGAAAAACTTATTAAACCACAGTTCTAAATTTAAACCGTTATAAAGTATTAAATCGGCACCTTGTGCCCGTTTAAGATCGCCAGGTGTTACTTGATAATTATGAATTTCCGCATTGGGTTTAGTAATAGATTCAACAATAGCGGCGTCACCTGCGACATTTTTTGCCATGTCAGCAATGATTGTGAATGTTGTAATTATTTTAAACTTATCATTAGCATGGCTGACTGTACTCATAAACAATCCAACAGATAGCAGTACAGCATTTGTCACGTATCGTAATCGTTGCTTTTGATGAAAGTTCATCCTTTTTATCCCTATAAAGAAAGTAATTTAAATTCTTCAAAGTTATAACAAACGCAATCTTTAAATGCAATTGATAATTATTATCAATAAGGTGTTTCTTGCTTTTGTCGGTTTTTAAGGTTGTTTGTACATATTCAATCGGTATATTGGATTGATAACTAATAGTATTTATTGTTGATGAGTAAGGGGAGACGATGAAAAAAAGCGTATTGATAACAGGAGCTAATCGGGGTATTGGCCTAGGGCTAGTGAAGCAGTATTTATCGCAAGGCTGGTTGGTTCATGCAACCTCGAGAACATTAGAAACAGCGATAGATCTGCAAGATCTTGCTAGCCATAATGCTGATCTCATTATTCATTCATTAGACGTAACCAATTACGAGCAGCTTGATCAGCTAGCCACGCGATTACCAAGCCTCGATCTTGTGATAAATAATGCTGGTTATTATGGTCCAAAAGGCTACGGCTTTGGTCAGACAGATGTTGAAGAATGGCGTCGTGTTTTTGAAATAAATACGATTGCACCCTTAAAATTAATAGAAAGCTTGTACTCATTACTCAAAAGTGGCACTACAAAAAAAATAGCCTGCATATCTTCAAAAGTTGGCAGCATGGAAGAGAACACTTCAGGTGGTGGTTATATTTATCGTTCATCAAAAGCAGCACTTAATTCAGTAGTAAAAAGTTTAAGCAATGATCTTCGTGACGAGGGGTTTACGGTTATTGCTTTACATCCTGGTTGGGTGCAAACAGAGATGGGCGGCCCTAATGCACTTATTGATATAGAAACTTCAGCTAAAGGATTGTTTGATGTTATTGAACATACTTCAGTAAACCATTCAGGGGAGTTTATAAACTACGACGGCACACGTATCGCGTGGTAATTTAATTGAACAAAAAGGAGTGTACTAATGGAAAATATCATTATTCGACATAGCGAAGATAAAGATATTATGGGTGTTAAAGCTATTTATGAATCTGAAATTGCCTATGGCGGTACACTTCAACTCCCATTTCCTTCACTCGATCGTTGGACGTCTCGATTGTCGAATTTACCTCAAGGCTGTTATAGCTTGGTAGCGGAATATGAGGGAGAAATTGTCGGGCAACTTGGACTGTCGGTTTGTGATAACCCAAGGCGCAGGCACGTTGCGAGCTTTGGTATGGGGGTGAAAGAGACATTTCAAGGTAGAGGTGTTGGTGGGCAATTGTTACAGTCGGCATTGATGTTGGCAGATAAATGGCTCAATGTTCAACGTATCGAGTTAGAAGTGTATACAGACAACATTGCTGCAATGAAGCTTTATCAAAAACATGGTTTTGAAATTGAAGGCGAGGCGAAAAACTTTGCGTTTCGTAATGGCGAGTATGCCAATGTATACCATATGGCGAGGCTACGAACATACACTCTATGATTCGATAAAGTGGATAAGTAAAAAGGCAGTAATCATACGCAATGATTACTGCCTTTTTTATTGAAGTGATTTATTAATGGCCGACGGTTTTCGACAATAGGTTAACAATTAAAACACCAACAATAATAAAACCAATACCTACAATTGCGGGTAAATCTAAGCGCTGCCCATAAATAAAAAAGCTAATCGTTGCAACGAGGACAATTCCAGCGCCACTCCAAATCGCATAAACAATACCAACAGGCATGGTTTTAACGGTGACAGATAAGAGAAAAAAAGCGACAGCGTAACCGACAAGTACAACCGCACTTGGAACGAGTTTAGTAAATTGCTCGGCTTTAGGAATGAAAGATGTTGCGATCACTTCAAACACAATGGCAATAGATAAAGCTAAAAAAGGTGGCATAGAAGTTAATAGTTTAAACATTACGATTATCTATCATTAAAAAAGAGATGCGCATTTTAGTGTCAAAGAATACGTTTCACCAAGTGATATTTATACAAATCATTATTACTACTTAGTAACAATAATTACTAACGAGGTTTTACTGTTGATATAAAACGACAAATGAATACTAAACAGCACGACAGCTTAAAGGTATGCTTATTTTTCGTAAGAACTCTATAGTTAGAAGATTGTATTTATCATTATTTTTTAATTATTCGTTATCCGAAATAGCGACAAAAATTGGCATTAAACAAACAAGAGCATATACAAGTAAATGCTGATAATACATTGATCTTAATAGATGAAGTTGTGAGTCAAATAAGCCTGAATACAATGATATATTCATTCAATATGTATTCAGGGCTTATTTGTCATATCTAACGCTGAAGATGACGTAAGCTACGTTTCTCTAATTGGGTGAATAAAAGAGATAAAGATAGGCATAAAATTAAGTAGACAGCGCCAACAAGTAACCAAATTTCAAAGATTAACCCCGATGAGTTCGCCATTTCACTGCCGACGAAGGTTATCTCCTGTATAGAGATCAATGAAATAATTGATGAATCTTTCACTATTGAGATAAATTGACCAGCAAGTGCTGGTACTATGCCTGCGATTGCTTGTGGGAAAATAACAAAGCGGAAACCATCAAGACGAGAAAGCCCAAGAGAGCTGGTTGCTTCCCATTGTCCTTTATCTATTGCATCAAGCCCAGAGCGAATGACTTCAGCGATATAAGCAGCAGCTATTAAGCCAACGCATAGAATGCCAGAAAAAAGGTTTTCCCATAACTGACTATTACCAAAGAGGATATCTTGCAGAAGATTCTCGTTACCATGGTAATTACGAAATAGATTATCGAGTCCTAGCAATGGAACTAATTGGCTAGATATAAAGAAATAGAAAATGAAAACAAAAACCAGTGGCGGGATATTTCTGACTATTTGAATATAAGCATTAGCTGGCAGACGGAAAAAGATAAAAGAAGAACGACGCCCTAAAGCTAAAAGCAGCCCGAATACCGCAGCAAACAGCATACCCCACAAACTTAATCGAATAGTACTGATAATACCTTGAAAGAAATAAGGAAGCTCTCCGTTTTGGCCAGGGGTAAAAACCAAATCAAAGGCTTTATGCCATTGCCAGTGGTAATTAATGCCAACAGATGAACGATAATATAACCACCCGATGAAACAGCTCATTATCACTAAGAGAATGTAATCAAGTGGTTTAAGTTTTTTTAATGAAAACTTAGCAGCCAGAATTTTTTCTGGCTGCGAGAGTGTTTTCTTTGCAGTTGAGCAAGAAGACATTAATTTATTGACCTTCTTTTACCTGGTTCTGCCAATCAACTGTGGTGAACCAATAGTTATAACGCTCTTGTAACCAACCATCTTGAGTTCGAAGTAAAATCCAGTTATCAAAGAAGTTTAACAAGTTGAAATCACCTTGGCGGATAGCAAAACCTTCAGAGCCTTGGCTTAGACGCTCTTTAAATGGTAGAAATAGCTTATCTTTGTATTGCAGAGCCATTTGCTCTGGTTTTGGTGTTGATGCTAATACAGCTTGCGCATTGCCATTTAAAACTTCTTGGAATGCTTGTGCTTCATCATCGAATTGACGTAATTTCGCTTTCGGGAAATATTTCTTCGCCGTTTGTACTGTTACAGCACCGCGACGCACAGCTAGCGTTACGCTACGTTTGTTGTAATCAGCAATGGAGAGCTTATCGCCAGCTAACTCTTTATTGGCGGCAAGTTGAACACCTGAATGAGAGTAGGGTGTTGTAAAAAGAACACTCAGATTTCGTTGTGGTGTTATCGACATTCCGCCAATGATAACATCAAATTTACCTGCTAGCAGGGCTGGGATAATACCGTCCCATGCTGTAGGTATAAACTCTACTTTTACACCCGCATCTTTAGCGACACGTTTAGCGACATCGACTTCAAAGCCAATGAGTTCACCTTGTTTATCACGCATTGCCCAAGGTACAAATGTTGATAAACCTACGCGTAATGTGCCTCGTTCTTTAATTTGTTCAAGGGTACTTTTATCAGCAGCAAAAGCATGGCTTGTGGTGAAAAAAAGAGTGAGTGCGGTAAATAAAACCGCCAAAAAACGCTTCATTATATTTTTCTCCATATCGTTAAAAATCATCAATGATTAGGTGTTGCAAGTTTGTACTCTAGCAGTGTTGCAAAAGCAGATAAAACTAACGTTATACATAAATACATTGCCGCAATAGTAAACCAAACTTCAAATGGCATGGCGGTATCAGCAACAATATCCCGTCCTTGTGTTGTTAGATCAAATATAGCCATGATACTGACTATAGAAGAGTTTTTAACCAAAGAAACGGCCTCATTGGTTAATGGTGGTAAAACTCGACGTAACATTTGCGGCAAAATAATATAGCGATAACTATATATTTTACTTAACCCAAGGCTTTCAGCTGCTTCAAATTGACCTTTAGGTATATTGATTAAGCCAGAGCGGAAGATTTCTGCAGTGTATGCTCCTTGAAATAAAGATAATGCCAGCACTGCTGTTGTAAAACGTTCTAACCCTAATACAGGACCAAAAACAAAGTACAGTAGATAAATTTGTACGAGTAGCGGTGTGTTACGAATGAGTTCAATATACCCCCGTGCAAGACCACGACCGATAATAGAATGAGATACGCGTAACAGTGCGGTTACCAAGCCAAATATGATTGTAAAAATCAGGCTAATGGCTGAAATTTTGAGGGTGACAAGTAGGCCATCAATAAGCTCTGCAGAAAACCATTCTCCGTCTTCTTTAAAAAACAAATATTGAGGAATACGGTACCATTGCCAGTTGTAGTTCATTGCATCAGCACCACTATTGAGTAACCATATAATGGCGAAAGTAATGACGGAAATTTGCAGTAAACCACTGAGTACTGGTTTCAGTATTCTTACTATTGTTGAAGGTGACTGAGGTTTCGCTATCATATTTACCTCAGTAACTTAGAATTTTTTTAAGAAACGCCTGAGTACGTAGGCTTTGTGGCTGATCGAATAAAATTGCGGGCGGTGCAATTTCAACAATTTCACCTTCATCCATAAATACAACCCGATCTGCTACTTTGCGAGCAAATCCCATCTCATGGGTTACGCATACCATTGTAATGCCTTCATCTGCTAATTCTTTCATGACATCAAGTACTTCATGGATCATTTCAGGATCTAGCGCGGAAGTGGGTTCATCAAACAAAAGAATATCAGGCTTCATACAAAGAGAACGAGCAATCGCTACACGCTGTTGTTGCCCTCCTGATAATTGCCCTGGGTATTTATTCGCCTGATGCCCGATATGCACACGTTCTAGATATTGATTCGCTAACGCTTCAGCATCTGTTTTTGACATACCCAATGTGCGTCGGGGAGCAAGGGTTAAATTATCTAATACCGTCATATGAGGAAAAAGATTAAAGTGCTGAAAGACCATACCAACTTTGCCACGAACGGCTTTTAGGTTGTTAGGATCTAATAAGTGATTTCTTACTCTAATTTCGCCTGAATCATATTGCTCAAGCCCATTAATACAGCGGATAAGCGTAGATTTTCCTGAACCGGAAGGGCCACAAATGACCAACCGTTCACCTTTATGAATGGTTAGGTTGATGTCTTTTAATGCATGGAAATCGCCATACCATTTGTTCACATGCTGGAATGCTATTATTTCGTCTTTAGCCAACAAGACGTACCTCGACTCATAAATTAGTAGCTTTTCATAATACATGATAAATACCAATGTATTGATGTAATAGCTTGTACCTATTAAAAATAATTAATCATTTCAATACTATATAACAATGAACTTTTAATTTTTAAAAGTCATCATTTAAATAAATAATCTATGTCTATGTGAGTGATTATTACCCATTTATTTATCAACTTAATAGCGATCTATATCATAAAAGTATTTGCTTTGTGAGGTAATTAGGGTGGGTGTAATTATTTTGTTATGGCACATAATACGTATTATTACGATTAATGAAGTGAAATGGTTAAAAAATGTCGACTTTACAGCCATAACCCATTGCACAAAAGGGGTTAAGGCGATAAGTTAAGAAATGACTATTTGGAGATAAGTACACTACATCGATTGACCGACATAGACGTAGTGTAGCGATACGGGAAGTATAAGCATGCATAAAACAGATGATGTCCGCATTAGCGAGATCAAAGAACTATTACCACCAGTTGCAATACTGGAAAAATTTTCAGCTTCAGAAACAGCTTCAGAAACAGTATATCAAGCTCGAAATGCCATTCATAATATCTTAAATGACGAAGATGACCGTCTTCTTGTGATTGTTGGACCTTGTTCTATACATGATACTGATGCAGCAATAGAGTACGGTAAAAAGCTAAAAACACTACGTGATGAGCTTAACGCTGATTTAGAAATTGTTATGCGCGTTTATTTTGAAAAGCCGCGTACAACTGTAGGTTGGAAAGGGTTGATTAATGACCCTTACATGGATAACAGCTTCCAATTAAATGATGGCTTACGCATTGGTCGTAAACTACTTCTTGATTTAGCTGAATTAGGCCTCCCAACAGCAGGCGAATTCCTTGACATGATCACACCTCAGTACATGGGAGATTTGATCAGTTGGGGAGCAATTGGTGCGCGTACAACAGAATCTCAGGTTCACCGTGAACTTGCGTCAGGTTTGTCATGCCCAGTAGGTTTTAAAAACGGCACAGATGGCAATATCAAAATTGCAACAGATGCGATAGGTTCGGCAAGTGCGCCTCACCACTTTTTATCTGTGACTAAATACGGTCACTCTGCGATTGTATCAACGGCAGGCAATGAAGATTGCCATATTATCCTTCGTGGTGGTAAAGAGCCAAATTATAGTGCTGAGCACGTTAAAGCAGTGACAGATCAACTTGAAGGTGCTGGTCACCGTTCTAAAGTGATGATCGATTTTAGTCATGCAAATAGCTTGAAAAAATTTGATCGTCAGCCGCTAGTATCACAAGATGTTGGTGAGCAAATTGCGAGTGGTAACAAATCTATCTTTGGTGTGATGATTGAAAGTCACCTTGTTGAAGGTCGTCAGGATATTGTTGATGGTGTTGAACCGACTTACGGTCAAAGTATTACAGATGCCTGTATTGGTTGGGAAGATACTGAAAAAGTACTTCGTCAATTAGCGTCAGATGTACAAAAGCGCCGCCAAGCGTAACAACTTGTATATTAATAAAAACCGATGTTTCTACACATCGGTTTTTTTATATCTTTTTTATACCCAATCTAGATTTATAAAAGCCAGAATTAAAATCATTTCTCATTGTAATGGCGATAACCATCATTAAATTCAATATCATAGCTTTCATCGTATTGGTGCTTTTCTATCAAGCTTTCACAATGAGGGAATTGACAATAAATAGGGTATGTACGATGTAATCCATTTTCGATGAAGGCTTCAAGAATGCCATGAGTATCTGCAATGAGTGTTTTATCTTCCATATATCGACTCCAAACAAATATATGTGATATCAATATGAGCACTGTATCATAATTGATACGACCTAGTTGTCTTATTGGCAATAAATATGACTGAAAGGGATGTTGTAATTATAGCGGCTTTTGTGATGTACAGATTTATTGACAATGTTTTCGCTATCTAAAAATGGAAAATATCTTTAAATTTAAACGTTTATAAATATATCTGCTATAACAATATAAAGTGATAGGGTAGTTATTGATTGAAACTATGTATACCAATAAGCGATAGGTCGGTGTGTATGAAGAGTTTGATATTAAGCGTTCTGTACGGTGTGTTTTTATTTGGTCCACTGATGATACAAGCTGAAATCGTTTCAAAACCATTAGAGTCAACAACAAGTTTTATTGAAACGGTTGATAGTTACGAATCATCACAAACACAGCAACAGGGAATTACGGTTTATCATCCAGTATTGGGCTATGCGAATTATGAAAATATCGTTTGTGATTCTAACGATAATCATCAACGACAATTTCAACACCTAGTAACAAGCTACTGTTTACAGCACAGCGGTAAACTTGTAGGCAATTGGTGTGTGGACACACAAAATAATATGCCGTTGTTTCATACAGAATTAAACCAGCATAGTATGGATTGTCGTTCAGGCGGAAACGCATCAATAATCCATGTTCTTGAGTTTTTACCTTCAGTAGAACACGATCAGCGAACACAACAGAATTGGTTACAGGTAGCGACTGCTTTTGGTTATTAATCTCTGAATGATGTGCTTTATAACGTTGAATGCATCTATGGTGTATTTTCAGATATTAGGAAAGCATTAAAAATTAGCTGTAGACTCTACAGCTAATTAAAGAGATGGCTCGATGAGAAATAAATGGAAGAACACTATGTTTGTTGTTTTAGATTAAATAATAGATAGCTTCTATAAGCTCTATTTTATCTACAGGCTATATATTATGAAGCGGCTTAATTCTTGTTAACTGCCCATTACTGTTCATCTTTATTAACAATTATATCTAATTATAAATCTTCCCTTACAAATATATAAATGCTGAATTTCTAGTAATGCCTTTGCTTTCTTTAAATTAATGAGATAGATAAAGTTTAAGCTGGATCACACTCAGCTCTATTTATATATGCTAATTATCAATTATAAAATATACATCTATCTTCTCTTTATTGATAAAGTTACGGGGGAGTAACATGGTATTATATAACCCTATAAAAAATACCATTTCTAATCGTAAAAAAATATTAAAAATAGGATATCGAGATTCACAGATTCTTTATCTCTTGCTTAAACACTCTCCAAATGTTGTCCCAAAGAAAGATATTATTAAATTTGCCTGGGGCAGTGAATGTATTGGAGAGACATCATTAGCGAAAAGTATCAGCAAAATTAGACTTTCACTGATAAAGTTAGGTATTAAGGAATCACCCATAGTGACAGTACCTAAAGTTGGATACCGTTTAATTGAAGGCGTGTTATTTGATGAAGTGCTTAATGCTAAAATATTGATAGAGAAAAGCGAAAAAAATAAGGATTTCTCAACTGACTATACACGGCAAAGCAATCATGGAAAGAGATATCGGCCTTTAGTTTGCTCTTTTCTTTTATTTGTCATTTTAATTTCCATACTACTTGTAACAATCAATAAAGGTCATAGCATTAATACAGATCTTGAAATGAATACGTTGATAAATAAACCAAGGGTAAGTTTATTAAACGATTATCCTAATTACAAAATTTTGGAATTAAACGTTAAAAAATTATCTTAATCAAAATTCAGTTTATTACGATAAAGTTTGTTAAAAAAGACTGATTTATCAAATTACAAGTCACTTATAACATGTTGAAAATTATAGTCATAAAATTTCAAGTAATTTCATTGTTACTAAATTTATTAATATGGAAAACTGGCATAGCTCTACTTTGAGTGCATCATCAAATTAATATATATGAGGATTGTTCATGCGAAGTATCTACATAAGTATATTGTTAGCTACTGTCCTTCCAACCTTAACAAGTCGTGTATATGCACAGAAGGTGTACCCTGATCAAATTGTACTGGATCACTTAGGTTCAAATATTTGCCGAGCAGGCTACCATCCTCTTGACCATTATGAAGCTGGGGAGCATGTAAAATCTCTTCTTCCTTTTATGGATGACTGGCAAATCGTCTCGCTAAAAGGTCTATGGGTCGTTATGGGACCGGGTTACAAAGGTTTGATAAAACAACAACCCGCAGGAACTAGCCCTCCCAACACTTTTTGTTATCCTGATGAAAACCACACAGAAATCCCTAACTACACTGCACTTGAGCTACCAGAAGGTGATGAAATCGATGTTCAATATGCACTATTACATGACCAAGATAATTTTATTCGGCCTTTAAGCCAACTTGCTGATTATCTGGGTTATGCATGGGTTGGTGGCAATCATGCTCAATACGCTGGCGAAGATATGAACATTCAACATATCGGTGATGACTGGGTTATCCAAGGAAATGATATTGGAACGTGTACCGGTTATCGGTGTGATGAAAAGGCTAAAATCACAGTAAATAATTTTGCCTATCGTTTAGATGATGACAGTTTCTGGTATGGTGATGTCACTGAGTCGGACAAAAAACTAGTAAAAACCATTACCGCGTTAGCGAGAAACGACAGTGATCAAGATCAGAAAATTTCCGTTAGCTTAAAGTTGGATGAATCAACAACGTGGTCAAAAACTGATAATTACGGGTTTTCTGCAAGAGTAACAACTGAAGATGCTTTCAATTGGCCACTCGTCGGAACGACAAGGCTAAATATTAGCATTGAGGCAAATAAAAACTTTTCACAATCTAAAGGCGAATCAACCAGTGAGCAAGTTTCGTTAGAAGCACAACCAACGGTGCCACCTCACTCAATTATACCGGTCCGCGTCGATTTATATCTCTCATCTATTGCTTACCCTTACCAGTTTTTAATGCAGATATAAGTTACGACGTCAATTTCAATGGATTTCTACGCTGGGGAGGTAATGCGTGGCATACACATCCAGAAAAACGACCATATAGAAGTTATACGTTTACCGTGGGACGTGGCAGTGATAAGCCCGCGAATATTCCTTATCAATGGGAACATCGATATATTCCAAATGAAGTACAGTGGTGGGATTGGAGCTGGGCGATAAATGAAATCGGACTGGGCAATATTCAATCTGCCCTTGGTATGAGTTTGCGTCCTTTCCATTCTTTTGTCTCTGGTGATTTTTCTGCCGAGTCTCAATATGCTGGCACTATGGATATTGGTAAAGCGCAGCCTATAGACAAAAGTTCTCTATCATTAAAAGATAATGTTACGACTCAACGTGCTGGTAATGTAGAGGTAGCATCGAATTTTGATGCTGATGAACTTAATTCATTAGGTTTTACTAATGCAGAATTGAGCGTACATGCAGTAAATTAACGTCATCGTATAAAGCGGTATTCACTGTTTGCCCGTAACTACGTGTTGCGGGCTTTATCGTTGTTAAAAATAATCTGTTTATTATCCATTTGATGCTTTAAGTGTCTGTATGGGGAGATGTATTGTTTTTAGACTATCAATCAGACATAAGATAGTTAGCTATAATAGTAGGGATAATGTTACGTTACATGAATGTTTTATAATCCGTGGTGTATTTTTATGTCTGACTTTAAAAAGAAGTGGCGAGATGTCTTTTTTGTCATTCTATTCTTTTGGGGGATTTCGTTTGTTGCTTTTATTATCAATCATAGTTTTAATGGCGCATTAAATAGCTACGGTTTATTACCTCGCCACGTTAGCCATCTTAGCAACATTGCGTTTTATCCTTTTATCCACGGCAGTTGGTCTCATTTAATTTTTAATCTTACTTCTTTTACACTATTGGCTCTTGGGGTGGGGATTAATGGTGTTGCTCGGTTAATTAATGTCATTTTGTTGTGCTGGTTATTTGGCAGTATCAGTGTCTGGTTGTTTGGACGTATCAGTTACCATGTCGGATTAAGTGGGATCATTTATGGCATTTGGGGCTACTTGCTTATCTATGGTTTAGTCTTAAGAAGTATCATGTCATTAATTATTACATTTTTAGTGCTGGTTTATTTTAGCTCGATGATTTGGGGTGTCTTCCCATTTAATTATTTGGTGAGCTTTGAAAGCCATTTATTTGGTGCTATCGCTGGTGGCTTTATTGGTTACTTTCTTGGCAAAAAAGACCGTGGAAAATTAAATTGCCATTACGATCAGAAACCCTAACAGAATATAATGGTCTAATAGCTATATGAATAAGAAAAGGATAGGTGAATTATGTTAATTACATTTCATAGTAAAGGAAGTAACGATATTACAATGTTTGGTGATATCGCACAGCAATTGATTCATATGATGGGGTTTTGCGAAACAGTCCCTGGTGCTATTCGAGAAGAAGATATCGCACAAGCGCTAACAAACCTAAAAGATGGTATTAATAAAGCTAAACAAGAGAATAAGCAGAGTGGCATTACTGCTGATCCCGCAATAGAGCCAAACCCGCTTGATGCCGATTTAGATGACGCTGAATTTGAGCCAGAAATTTCTTTATCAGTACGTGCTATGCCGTTGATTACCTTATTAGAATCAGCAGTAAATGAAAAAAGTTATGTTATGTGGGAATAGGAAACTATTTAACAATATGTAGCGGAGCAAAAGGATCATCGTCAGGATCGTTTTGCCACAAATATTCTGCTTCAACAGCGACTTTTCGTGCAACATTGTCACCAAATTGGTAGGCAATAACCGCTAATGCCATGTCTAAACCTGACGAACAGCCTGAGGCAGTAAAGATATTGCTGTCTCGCACCCATCGGGCTGACGATTGCCAATCTACATGATGTCCAAGCTTTTTAACCCAATGAAATTGCTTTTTATTTGTTGTTGCTTGGCAATAGTTGAGTAATCCCGCATTTGCTAATAAAGCTGAGCCTGTGCAAACAGAGCAGATTAATTTTTGTTTAGGCGCAATGCGTTTCAACCAAAACAACACCGTGGGATTGTTAATTACCGATTTAATCCCACTGCCACCGGGAATGAGCAAAATATCAGAGCCGAACGTATCATTAAAACTGAGTTGCGGTGTAATCGATATATGTTGTTGGCTTAAGATTGTTTTTCCATCAACAGAGATTGTTTGAGCGTGATAAAGGTCCGGTAACAAGCCGAACATTTGTAACGGTCCAAAAGCATCAAGCAGTTGAAAATTATCAAACAAAAATAGCGTGACTGTTTGTGGCTTTTTCATTGTTATAAAACCTTTTATATGCCTTTTAACGATTAGCATAGCTAAGATTTTGAAACCATTTGTCCGATATTGAGATGGTTTTCGAGGCCTGTTGATGGATAAAGCTTGTTATTCAGCGCTGAACCATTACAATCAGCGCCTTGTTTAAAAATGATGAAAATATCAGCTGGCGCGATTATGAATAGAAAAAAGAAAATTAACGAAACGCTTAAAAAGAGAATGAAAAAGGCGAATGCTAAGTTGCATAAAAGTAATAAGCCTCGCTACATCTCTAAAGCGGAACGTGCCAAGTTAGACGCTGAAGCAGCACAACAAGTGTCTGCCGAAGAAACCATTTCACCATCAGAAACTGAAACTATGAGTACAGAAACAACGGTTTCATAACTACGTATTTATCAGTAAATTTTCAACAGGGAAGGTAAGCATTACCTTCCCTGTTTTATTCTCATTGAACAGCACGTTTGTTCAATGGCTGGCTTAAATTAGCCACTACTATCGCCAAATTGGCGTTTTATATAAAAGAGAGATGCTATGAGTTTTGCCTCTTTAGGCCTATCTGCCCCAATTCTTGAAGCTGTTGCAAAGCAAGGCTACGAAAAACCATCACCGATCCAAGAGCAAGCGATCCCAGCTATCCTTTCGGGTAAAGATGTAATGGCGGCGGCCCAAACTGGTACAGGCAAAACAGCAGGCTTTACCTTACCTTTGCTAGAACGTTTAGCGAATGGTCGACCTGCTCGTTCAAATCACGTACGCGCACTTGTATTAACCCCAACACGTGAGCTAGCCGCTCAAGTAGGGGAGAGTGTTGCGACTTATGGTAAAAACTTACGTTTAAGCTCTGCCGTTGTTTTTGGTGGCGTTAAAGTAAACCCACAAATGCTGCGTATGCGTAAAGGTGCTGACGTATTGGTGGCAACACCAGGGCGTTTAATGGATCTTCATAGCCAGAATGCTGTGAAATTCCGTGATGTTGAAATTTTGGTTCTTGATGAAGCTGACCGTATGTTAGATATGGGCTTTATCCGTGATATCCGTAAAATTTTAGCGTTACTACCTAAAGAGCGTCAAAATTTACTATTTTCAGCAACCTTTTCTGATGAAATTCGCGAGCTTGCAAAAGGCTTAGTGAATAATCCAGTAGAGATTGATGTTAACCCACGTAACCAAACAGCACGTACTGTGAAGCAGTGGATTTGCCCTGTTGATCAAAAGAAAAAACCTAACTTATTAACTAAGCTACTTAATGAGCGTAATTGGAAACAAGTGCTTGTTTTCACTAAAACCAAGCACGGTGCGAATAAACTTGCTACCCACTTAGAAAGTCGTGGAATTTCTGCGGCCGCTATCCATGGTAATAAGAGCCAAGGCGCGCGTACTAAGGCACTTGCTAACTTTAAGTCTGGTAATATTCGCGTACTCGTTGCGACAGATATTGCAGCTCGTGGCCTAGATATTGAACAACTACCACAAGTTGTGAACTTTGATTTACCACACGTAGCAGAAGACTATGTACACCGTATTGGTCGTACTGGTCGTGCAGGTTGTGTTGGTGAAGCGATTTCATTAGTGTCGGCAGAAGAAGCAAAAGATCTTGCTGCAATTGAGCGTTTAACACAGCAAGTGTTTGATCGTGAAATTATTGAAGGTTTTCAGCCAACTAACGCATTACCACAAGCTAAGCTAGATACACGCCCAATTAAACCGAAGAAGCCTAAAAAGCAAAAAACGTTTGTGGCGCGTGAAGGTGCAGCGACAGGTGAAAAGCGTAGCGCAAACAATAATAACGGTGGCGCAAAGCGTAAACCTGCCTCTCGTCGTCCACAGGGTCAGTCTACTGATGCTACAAACAACGAGAAGCGTTCAGAGCAAGGTGCAAGACCTGCACGTAAGCCACGCAATACAGATGCGAAACCACAATCAAATGGTGATAAGCCTCGTCGTCGTTTCAACGATGAAAAGCCGAAATCAGATGGTCGTCGTCGCTCTCCACAGCGTAGTCGTGCACCAAAAGCGACAGCGTAATAACGTTTAACACGTTAAATAAAAACGACTGATAAATACCTTTTACAAAAACGGTATATCAGTCGTTTTTTTATCTGCTTATTTTAGCAAACCGTGGTTATAAGCCGTTATCAGCGAACCGAAAGTTAGCTTTGTACTAGGAGCGCAGTGATAAGGTCACAATAGGGATAGCGTGATCAGTACTGTAGCCGTCAATATCAAAGCTTGAATTGACCAAATGCTTATCTTCAGTGTGATAATGGCTAACTTCAAATAATGAGCCTAAATAACTCGCATTGAACTCCTGTGATAACAGAATGTAGTCTAATACCGATCCTTTGCCATTAAAGTAATGGGTAGAAGGGCGAGTTGTTTCTTCATTTTGTGGATTGACTTGAGTATAAAGCTGCCAACCATCGTAAAGGCAATAGAAGTTAATTAAGCGCTCAGTGTCACTTTCTGACATCCCATAAACACGACTTGCCGTTAACTCTTCTAAACAACTACTCGAAATAACATCGTTATAATCGCCACACAGCACCATCGGATGACTGGTTTGCTCACGTCGCTTGACCATTGCAAGTTGCAGTAATGCCGCTTCAGTGCCCCGTAGCATGGATGAACCCCAATTCCCTAAACGTTGACCAAGAAAAGAAGAAAGCGCACTGCCTGATTTCGCAATTGTCTCAGGTAGTGGATCATCAAATAGAGAACGCTTGGATTTTAAATGAGTGACATAGCAGTCTGTTGCGCCAATATGAGGCATATCAACCGTCGCCCGCAGTGGCTTGCGACTAAATGAAAACTCAGTCCAGCCCAGTAATTGTGCCGCTTCCTTATCGGCTTCAACAGCGATAACTTCAGTGATGGGAAATTTAGAAGCAATGGCGACAACGGGGCTACGATAAATAAAATCGCCTTCTACCTGAGGTTCATCAACGACTGCAAAATAGGGATAGCCAATATCGCGCAATAATGCTTGCAAATCCTCTGCGCTAAACACTTCTTGAAAACCAATAATATCCGGTTGTTGGGCTTCTAAAATCGAAGTTAGCCAATGCTGTTTTTTATGCCATTGTTCATAGCTATAAATATTTTCAAAATCATAATAAGCATTAGGGGGAGCAAGATAATTCAACAAATTAAAACTTGCGATTTTGATCTCCGACTGAGCGATAGGCACTTGGGGGAAATGTTCAGCATCTGACTGTTGCAAAATCGAACTCTCAGTGAAGTTATTAAAAACTGTATAGCTGTTTTAGCATACTTGTTACGTTGAATATACGACTTATTGTTAAGCGTAACGGTGAAATAAGGTATCGATTTTGGCTTTTGGTGTTTTTGCTAGTTTTATCATTAATTCAAAAGAGACAGAGTGAAGATGATATTGTCGCTTAATATCTTCAAGCATGACTAACCATAAACGAGCTGTCATTTCAGAATCGGCTAACGCGCGGTGAAATACACCATTGTGCTCAATGTGTTTGTAATCCACTAACGTGCCTAATTTATGATTCGGTGCATCTTGATATAAACGTCGTGCAATCAGCATTGAACAGGCAAATGCACCTGTATAGTGCCGGCCAATATCCGCCAGCTCTGCGTCTAAAAAACGCTGATCAAAAGAGGCATTATGCGCCACAAGGTTGGCATCACCAATGAAATCAGCAAAGGCATCCATTACCTCATTACACGGTGGTGCAGTGCGTAACATGTTATTGCTGATCCCCGTGTAACCTTCAATAAAGCTACTGACACGAAAACCAGGATTCATGAGCTGTTGGAATTGATCAACAACTTCGCCATTAACTAATTTAACAGCACCAATTTCGATAGCGCGATCGCCTTGATTGGGAGATAAACCAGTCGTTTCGAAATCGAGAACAACCACGCTGTCAGCGGAGCGAGAAAGGGTCATGGTAAAACCTATAGAGAGAGAAGGTGGTCATTTTAATGGTCGTAGAGGGCTTGTAAACTCCTCAAACACATTATATCGCGATAACTGAGGTTAAATTATCGTCAAACAGGCAACCAGTTATTACATTCTAGCGAGAGATCACGCATTATACGTATTGGGTATAAGTACAATTCTTTGTTAACGACGGCACATATGGCCATTGAGATCTCATAAGCATCTATGAAGAAAGAAAGAAGTCAATTTCGTGATCACCAAGCTGAAGTGTCGCTATTTAAGCGTCGAGCGCTTGCAGGGTTTATTGGGATTATCATTTTATCGTTTGTGTTAATCGGTAATTTGTATCACTTAGAAGTGCAAGATTACAGCGAATATACTGCTCGTTCGAATGATAACCGCATTAAAATTATCCCAGTGGCACCGAATCGAGGCCGTATTTACGATCGAAATGGCGTTATTCTCGCAGAGAATATACCGGTCTATTCTTTAGAAATTATTCCAGAAAAAGTCGCACACCTCACTGAAACACTCGACAGTTTAAAAACCTTACTGGGTGTAACGGATGATGAAATAGACTCTTTTATGAAGGATAAGAAACACACCCGTCCGTTTATGCCGGTGACATTAATTGATCAGATGACGGAAAAGCAAGTTGCAGAGTTTTCCGTTAATGAATTTCATTACCCAGGTGTTGATGTTGATGCACATTTAGAGCGCTATTACCCTTATGGCTCAGCATTAACACATACGTTAGGCTATGTGGCTAAAATCAACGATCGTGATATTAAGTCATTAAAAGAACAGGGTATTTATAATAACTATAAGGCCACGCGTACGATCGGAAAGCTCGGTGTTGAACGCTACTATGAAGATTTACTTCATGGTCAATCTGGTTATGAAAAAGTTGAAGTGAATAACCGTGGTCGTATTATTCGTACCTTAGAATATGTTCCACCTATTTCGGGTAAAGATATTAAGTTGACGATCGATCTTAATTTGCAGTTGTTCGCCAACAAGCTATTAACGGAAGAAGTCAAAGATCCCAAAACAGGTAAAATGGTGACGAAAACTCGTCGTGGTGCGATTGTGGTATTAAACCCGCAGGACGACGGCGTATTAGCGATGGTATCAAGTCCTAGTTATGATCCTAACTTGTTTGTGCATGGTATTACGTCCAAAGAGTACAGCAAATTATTGAATAGTCCTGCGCACCCGTTGGTAAACCGAACCACATTAGGGGTATATCCACCGGGTTCAACGGTTAAACCACAAATTGCGGTTGCGGCATTAGCGACAGGGGTTATCACACCTAACACAGTACGTAATAACCCGGGTTGGTGGCGAATTCCTAATTCTAAAAGTCGTAAATTCCGTGATGATGTTCGTTGGGGACACGGTAACGTTGATGTATATAAAGCGATTGAACAATCAGTAGATACTTTCTTCTACCAAGTGGCTTATGACATGGGCATTGACCGATTATCGACATGGATGAACAAATTTGGTTACGGCGAACTCACCGGTATTGATATTAAAGAAGAAACATCCGGTAATATGCCGACTCGCCAATGGAAGCTCGCACATACCAAACAACCGTGGTACCAAGGTGACACCATCCCTATTGGTATAGGTCAGGGTTACTGGACAGCAACACCGATGCAAATAGCCAAAGCAACCTCGGTTGTGGCAAATTCTGGTGTCGTTCATCGCCCTCACTTGCTATATGCGATTCTTGATGGCAAGAAAGAAGATATTGTTAAATTTAAAGACTTTCCAAAAGTCGAGCCTGTGCCATTAAAAGATTGGAAAATTGCACAAGAAGGCATGCACTTAGTGACGACGAAAGGGACGGCACGTAAAGAGTTTAAAAACTTAGCGTATGAAGCCGCCGGTAAAACCGGTACCAGTCAGGTCTATACCATGTCTGATACTCAAAATTACGATGCGAATGAAGTTGCGGAGCATTTACGTGACCATGCATTGTTTACTGGCTATGCACCGTTACATGATCCTAAAGTACTGGTATCCGTTATTTTAGAACACGGTGGATGGGGACGTAACGCCGCACCACTTGCTCGTAAAATCATGGATTACGTGTTAGTTAAACCGACCCTAGATCCTGCCGTGCAGAAGCAGGCGAAGAGTGATAAAACGAAGGCTGAAACGCCTGTAGATGTGTCGAAAACGGCTGAGATAAAGGCCAGCTAGTGACGATAAACGCACATTGATTAAAAAACGAAAAGGTCACGTCAGTGGCCTTTTTTACTTTTTAGCGATGTGATTTTTTAAACCGTAATTTAAACCGTAATAGAGAGAGGATTATTCAATCACACTGCCCCAAATGGTTAAAATATCATGAAGCTCGGAAGCCAAATAAGGTTTACATAAAATGTCATTCATACCCGCTTGAATACAGGCTTCACGTTCAGCGCTCGTTGTACCGGCGGTTAAGGCAATAATGGGTTTGGAATAGTCTTGCTTTCGTAATTCTCTAGTTGCGGTGTAGCCATCCATAATCGGCATTCTGCAATCCATAAACACCACATCAAAGGATTCCGCATTTAATATATCTAATGCTTTTTGTCCGTTATCGACAATGGTTGGTTCAATTTGGATTTTGTTTAGCATCAGCTTAATGATCATTTGATTGGTCTTTAAATCTTCAACCACTAACACTTTTAAATGCTTAATTGGCGTTTTATGCGGTTGTCTCACTTTGGCATTAAAATGAGTATGATCACTTGTGGGTAAGGGTAAGGAAACATTAAAACATGCACCACGCCCGAGCGAGCTTTCAACGCGGATAGAGCCACCCATTTGTTCACATAGCTGTTTGCAGATCACTAAACCTAGCCCTGTGCCTTCATGGCTTCGTTTGCTGGTATTATCCACTTGGCTAAAAGGTTTGAATAACTTGTGTTGGTTTGAGTGATCAATACCACAACCGCTGTCTTTTACCGTAAATTGTAGCTGTTTGTTTTGCCACCAGAACTTAGCGTGCACAAAACCTGCAGGGGTGAATTTAATCGCATTAGAGATCAAATTAACAAATATTTGCTTAATCCTATCTTCATCACCAATGAAAAATCTTGGTAAGTCATGGGAGTAATAAATGTTAAAATCTAATCTTTTTTCGTGGGAACGATGGGTAAAAATATCTTCCAATTTTACTGCTAATAAATGGCAATCAAAGGGTTTTTCAATCAGCTCCAACATACCTGCATTTATTTTGCTGTAATCGAGTAAGTCATTAATGATCGCCCGTAGCAATTCACCTGAATGATTCAATGTGGTTAACAATTTCTGTTGGTCGTTATTAAGCGGTGTATCTTGCAGTAATTCCGCAGCACCAAGAAGCCCATTAAGTGGTGTCCGTAATTCATGGTTGATCATAGCGAGAAAATCACGGGTTGAACGCTCTGAATCTTCTGCCCGTTTTTTAGCATCAATAGCTTGATTAAACGTTATTTGCCTACCAATAGCGGATCGAAATAACTCACCAAACAGCGCCATATGTTTTTGAATCGCTGGCAATCGGTCATCGGTACATATGATTCTGACGGCTAATATACCTATTTGCCCTCTGTTATTAACAATATTTATCCAAAGAGTATGGCCGCCTTTATCCCATAATGAATGGGTCGATTCTAGCTCAGCTGGAGGTGTCCATTGCTGTAAACGGCCGCTGGAGTAGCTCCCTGATATATTAATATTATCGGCAGGGTAAATGGTGATATGACAACCTGATATGTAATTACCATCAACGAGGCTGTCTAACAATTGTTGAATACTTTCCCTCGTCGCACTGTGCTTTAAGAATAATCGGGCATAAAGAAGTAACAAGTTTTCCATTTTGTTCTGATAAGTTAAAAGCTCAGAATCAAACTTCGCCTGCATTTGTAATTTTTCGTACGAATCATTAAGCATTTGATTTGCATTATAAAGCTCATGACTTTTCGCTTCTAATAACTTTTCAGCGGCTAATCTTGATGCATGTTCGCGTTGGAGTTTTTGTTTTAATAAAGCAATATGTTTTTCAGGATCGATCATTAATTATCACTCAATGACAAATGAAAGCGGACACTGTTTTTGCTTGTTGTTGGTACCAGTTCGATAGCAAGATGTTGCTTAAAATAATCGGCACATCCTTCTAATAACCCCAAACAGACATAACCCATGCATCGCGCTGAATGATAATCCACTGTCAGGGTGGTTTCTGTTTCATTAGAGAATTCAAAGCGAGGGGGAGTTGTATCCGGGTAAAGCTTTTTGACTTCTTGATGTATGTATGACTCCACACTGCGAATAAAATCGAAGGTGTTGGAATCGGTAAAGTCATGATTTGGTAATAAAGTGAGTAAGCGAGGGAAAACAGCGCGACCGAAGGTTTGTTGAAGGCTTTCAGCGGAGACACCGGTAACCTTATGTAAACAAATAATCAGCTTGACTAACCGTTGGTGCTCATAGCTACCGACAGAGGTATAAACACCTGGGTCGTCAGCCATATCTAGCATTGACTGGCACACTTCTAGATCGAAAGTACGTTCAACAATATCGAGAAATTCAGTAAAAATGATCCCTTTCATACTCTTCTCCGATGTATTCTAGATACAGACTTTAAACACGTAATAAAGGAATTAAAGTCTGTAATTTAGTATGGCAGAGATTGAAGGTTCGTCAAAAACAACAGGTTAGTTGTTGAAGAAAGGGCTAAATTACGAAGCTGATTATTAGCTTCGTAATCATTTTTATTTTTGGATAATGACAGCTTGCGAGAATTGCTGCGCAGAATGGATAAGGTAATCTTCCATATCTGTAATTAATTGCTGCTGGTTCGGTAATGGCAATGCATACACGTCAGACACCAGGCTATATTGCTCACCATCTTCTGCATGAGTATAAATCATGCCACAAGCGGCCGGTTTACCTTTGAAAAAGCCAACATAAAGCGTCGCTTCTGCATTAGGCTCAAACATAATTTGAGTTAAATACTCAATAACCGCTTCTTTTTCTTGTTCATTTTCCCATTGAGAGGCACGAACTAAAGAATAGCGAATAGTAAGAGGGTGGCAATCAACCGGGTAGAAAGATAAAGAGGGTTCGAGTGTCGGTAACGAAGTATCGATGCAATGCGTAGTTAAATCAGTTTGAGATAGTTGATACAGTTCTAATCCCTTTACACTTAGCGGTGTTGGAAACTCAGCATCAGTAATATGGCTTGCCATCCAAGCGTTTTTTAAAGTAATTAGTTGTTCTGTAATAACCTGCATATCGTCGCTTCTTTTATTTAATTGCTGATACCTTAACTTAATTACGGTAAAGAAGGTATGTTAATTCAAGTAATTGAGTGAAAAACACACACATATGTAAGTGTAACGTCAGTATTTTGCTTGTTTAATAATGTTTGCCAAATTATAGATACTTTTTGCTCTTATATTGGATAGGGTGTGAGCCTAATAAGCGTTATCTTGTAAAAGTATGAGTGCCGCAGGCGTAAAATGATTTGAGCGGTACTCAAATTTAGGACTGAATAAAATGAAAAAGCTATTATTAGCCACATCCATTGTTTTGTTACTTGCAGGTTGTAATGACCAAGCACCTAAAGAGCAATCGCCAAACGATCAAACGCAAACTGTCGCCACAACTGAAACCGTTGTAGAGCAAACCCAATCTGTCGCGCCAGAAACGCAAAAAATCCCTAAATGGGTATCAGAAAATAAAGTGACAGCGCCGCTAGATAATATTGTAGATGGCGATGAAACTTACAAAGCCGTTTCTTATTGTAAGCCGCATGATTGTGCCGGTAACTTTATGATCACCCTAACGGGTAAAGACAACAAAGAATATTCCATGATAGTACACGTTAAAGATACCAATGGTGCTATTACCAAGCCAAGTGAATACGCGAGTTACCAATTTATTGGTAATCCTGATGACAACATGAAAGGGCTACTACAACAAGCGTTGCTACAAAATCCGAACTGGAAATAAATACATTGAGCTAACGTTTGAAGTAAGAATGATAAAACGTGCCGTGCTAGTGACAGCACGTTTTTTTATGCCTGAATTTTTCAGCACGATACGTCATCAATGAAGAGAAGAGTAAGCGCAACATCGCTTTTGTTGGCAACATTCTAAACTCAAATATCGAACCTTATACTCACTCAACAGGCCATGGGTATGATCTTCGTGTGAATGAATGTGTAAACAAGACATTATCCAATCTGCTTTTCATCGATAAATGCCCTTTAATGAGATGCAATCAAGTTGCTATGTTTGTGACAGCTACGCAGAAATGCGATTTATCTCACGAGTTACAACGGGTTATAAAACGATCGTTTCATTAAATTCATGCTTTATTTAGTAAGATAGGTATGTGATTTTTAAAACGAATGATTGTTCTGTTTTACAGGCAAGGAGCCAAGATTGTTCAAGCTTTACTATTACCCCAATAACGCGAGTTTAGCGCCGCATTTTTTACTTCATCATGTAAAAGCGGATTACCAACTATTGCTGGTGGATAAAAAGTCCAACGTTCAAAAGTCAGCCGACTACCTGAAACTCAATCCAGCAGGACGCATACCCACGTTGGTGATAGGGGAGCAAGCGATCTTTGAAAGCTCTGCTATATGTATTCATCTTTGCGAACTCCATCCACAGTCAGGGTTAATGCCTGCAATTGGCAGCCCTTTACGCCCGATGTTTTATCAATGGTTAGCGTTTCTAAATAACACCTTACAAGCTGAATTAATGGTACGGTATTACCCACACCGCCATACCAATGATGCCGCGACGATCCCGAATGTTGTGGCCGCGCAAGATGACAGAATTGCCGATGCACTCTCTATTATTAATAACCAACTTAAACACAATACATATTTGCTTGGTGACAGCCTAACCGCCTGTGATTACTTCTTGTTTATGTTGGCAGAGTGGTCGTTACCAATAAAACAATCACCACTGACATTTCCATATCTTGCAAAGTACCTAACACAGCTTAGTGATAACCCAACCATTAAAGCCGTGTGTGAAATAGAAGGTATCGATCTCACGCCGTTTAAATAACAAACGCCTGTAAATACCTGTGTTTTCTGTACCTAGGCTGACTTGCAGATTGAATTAGCGCGTAACTGTAACAAGATGTTTATGCGCTATATTCAAGTGCTTTTTAAATGAAGTAGTTTTAGATAAAACACCATTCAATTACAAAAAGCGCGCATTAACCATGAAACTATTACTACTTATACCTTGTTTATTTCTGTCGGCTTGTAGCTTAACCCCACATAAGGGATCGCCAATATGTATTCCGATGCCGGTAGGTGGTATTTATTGTGGTAAGTAACAAATTACCTTGTGATGAGAGAGCAAAAGGTGGGGAGAACTGGCGGAAGACTCATTCGTTCCGCCATATTGTTAGGCAAGGGGATCAGTGCTTAATAATCACTTCGCTGTTGTCTACACGATGGCGGTCGCCATAAATGCCGTCTTCAGTACGAGTGCCACAACCAATCACCATTGTGATTTCAGCTTTAGGGTTTAAACCAAGCAGTTGTTTAACGCGCTTAGAATCAAAACCTTCCATTGGGCAGGTATCGTAACCTTCCGCGCGCATTGCGGTCATAAAGGTCATCGCTGCAAGGGATGTGCTTTTATGTAAACACACACGTAAATCCGCTTTACTCACTTCACGTACCATCGGCTTTTTACGCCCTAAATACGCCACAATTACCTTACGAATAGTGCTCATAATGCCAAAGCTATCATTACGGTATAAAAATGGGATCAGCTTTTCATAGTATTTAACGGCACGTTTAGATGTTGCATCTTCACGACCATTAAAGGCATCACGAATTTGTGCCGCATTCATTTTCGCCCGTTGTTTCCACATATAAGGCGTAGTGGTGATAACAATTAACTCGCGTGCTGTTTTTGCCGCATTTTGCCCCATACACAGCTTTGCCAATTGCTCGCGTTTATCGTCACTGATGACACGATGAAATTGCCACAATTGCATGTTTGAACTGTTAGGGGACAAGGTGGCGAGATTAAGTGCACGGGTTACCGCTTTATGATCAAAAGCACTGTCTGCATCATATTTACGTACCGAACGACGGCTATGCACCAACTCGGCATATTGCTCGGCTTTAGATGATGTTGTTAATGGTGAAGATGCTGGTGAATGAGACGCAGAGCGTTCTTGTTCAAGTGTATCGTTCATGTTTTAAACAACCTATGTAATATGAAAATTGTTGAGCGTATTTCTACCTGTTATTGGGTTGTGAAGCAAGTCGGTGATCACAATGAGTTAACTATTCGGCTAACTCATATTTGCCCCATTATCATTCAGAGCAAATACTCATTAATATCGCATTAACGTGATTTTCGATTAGTTTTATTCACATGTTCTTAGGCTAATCAGATTTACTTTCTACATTTTAAATAAACACTTTGAAACAAAATAATGCAATCCAGTTCATTATATTTATGAGTTAAATTGATTATGATTGTCTAAATTTGTGGGCATTCTTTTGCGTGATAGTAAGAATGCTTACTAATAAGGTCTTATGTGCAAAAGAGAATTTATTATGACTTTATACCCTCAGAGAGTTGCTGAAAATCTGCTTCCTCTGTCTATTTCTGGTGAATTATTTGAAGCTCTAAAAGAGTGGTATTTTACCGAAAGAACGGAAGACCATGAAGTAGCAACTGAATCCTGTGAACTCTGTGATCAAGAACAACTAAGATATCATTTTGAAATTGAGAATAAGAATACTCGAAAAAGGCTTTGGGTGGGTTCTTCTTGTATTTTACGTTTTAATGTCGCTGTATTTGAAAATGGGTTAGTTCTCGATAAAAAATCAGCGGAGAAAAAGCTAAATAAACACATTGCAAAAATGCGCCTTGATGCTTGTGTCACCTCGCTTAAAACCTTGTCTGAAAAAGAAAATAATCCAATTCTTGTTAATGCGCTTGACTACTATCAGAAGAATAAGTGCTTAACTCCTAAATTTGCTTTTGTGGTCTTTTGGCGTCTAGATTCCCAAAGAATTGATTACCATCCGTCATTTTTCAAAATCAGTTTAAAGCGAGATAGCCACAAAAAAGATTTAGCTAACATGAGCATAGATAGAGTTCACTTAATCTGGAAAGCATTAAGCCCTAGCCAGAGAAAAATGGCGATAAAGTTTGGGCATACTGCTCCAAGCACATAACAAATAAGGATATGTAATAAATTTAAGCAGATTCGTAACGCCTAATATTATGGGTTTGAATCGACTTAAGTTACTACGGCACAATGGTTTAGGTAAGGTGATAGCGTTGCTCACCACTTAACGCGGCGTTAAATTCCTGAGGTAAAAATGGTCAGAGATTCATTCACAATTGGAAAATTTCAAGAGCTTTCATCAAAAATATCTAATGATGAAGCTATGCATTATCTTAGACAGGGATATGGCATTCGGGCTCTCCAAATCAAGGATACTCATTTTCAATTAACTAAGATTATTGAAAAGTCGGGAGGGAAAAACTTAACCCCCTACGAAACGACAAAGATAAATCTTCTCCTTAACGCTTACTACCTAAACCTTATTGGTGCTATTGATAACCTAGCGTGGGCTCTACATTATGAGTTTAATGTTATTGATGGAGCGAGAGAAAACAACAAGAAAAGAACTCAAATCGGCTTGTTTTCAAAAACATTCCAAGAATCTTTGAAGTTATTAAAGCCTGATGTGGTTAGTCAGCTTAATCAATATAAAGATTGGTTTTTTGAACTTAAGGAGTTTAGAGATCCTGCGGCACACCGTATACCATTGTATTGTGCCCCAGGTGTAGTTAAAGAAGATCATAGGGATGAATATAACAAAGCCATAGAGCACTTTCTGAAACAAGATTACCGAAAAGATAGAGATGGGTATATGAACGCTCAATGGGCTCTTGGTCAAGTAGGGGTATTTGAAGCTATCTTTATCTGTTACACAGAGTCATTTGAGCAAATCATTTATCCATTAAATCGTACTGTTAATGACGATTATCAGCCTTTCTGGGAGGTGTCAGAAATTGTACACCAATGCCTAGACAACAGAATTTAACAAGGCGTTTAGCCTTCAAGGAGAGAGAGTGGAAGAATTAAAAGGTAAGGTTATTAGAGGCAGAAAAGTTCATTTTGCACATCGACGGTTTTATTCAATAGCAAAGTATGCAAGAGATAATGTTCATAATAATCAGGACTTGGCAATTGTATGTTTGACGTACTCATTTAGCACTATCGAAGCATTTATCAATGAGTCCTTATGTTCCCGAGAACTATTTTGTGGCGGTAGGTTATCTGCTAGAGAGAGGCAAATGTATGACAGATTAAAGAGGCTTGTCACAGGGCGAGATGCACATAAAGTTTCTATTTTGAAAAAATATAAAACAGCTAAGAATATCTTTTCACACCAGAAGTTTCGTCCTAACTCTCAACCAGACAAAAATTTTGAAGTTTTGAGGAAGCTGAGAAATGCCGTCATACATCGTGCGCCAGAAGTGATTATGTTTGAGCGAGTGATCGGCGAAAATGGAGTTACGCTTAGCGTAGAGTACCCCCGACCTGAGACACAAATAAAATATTTAGTCAGTATAGGTGTGCTAGAAGCATTCGATGAGGCAGATAGTTGGCTTTATAGCATTGAAACTACGCAGTTTTGTGAGTGGTGTTGTCGTGTCGCGTTGGACGTAACCAACTTTTTTCTTAATTCACTAGAAAACGGCGTGTATAAGGACAAAATCATTGAACAAATGTCCTTGGAAATTGAAGGCTAACAAATAAGGATATGTACCGCGGAGCCGATACCTATCCGAAGTGTTGGACAAGCCCAAGTCACCTTATATAAGTAAATATCATTAGAGGATGATATTAAAAGTCGAACATATCCTTACTTTTCCTAATATCAACTTGTCCAAATAGAGCTGGCTATCTAACAAAGTTTTGTCCAAAAACGAGTTTGCATACTTTTTAAAGTGGATTAAATAAGGTATGCACAATCCACAGTGGGTTTCGCTTGAGTGAATATTAAAGGTAGCCTCAGATGAAATTAATCAGTAGATACAGAGTCACTATCCTTTTGAGCGTTATCGGGTGGGGATGTCTGGCTGTTTACACCTATAAAGGATCTTATGTCGATGACAATGGCGTGTTAATTGAATCGTTTGGTTTTATTCCTCTGTTTTGGCTATTTCAATTATTGGCATTGGTGAGCTTGATTTATACCGCCTTGAAACACAGAAAAACGAGGTAAGGTATAAGGCTCAAATAAAAGCGACGCTGTAATTTATACGGCATCGCTTTTTTATTATCTTTTGTATGCAAATGAAGTGGGTTTTCAACCTTATCGTGACTCGAACGGGTAATAACGATAATTTTCCATACTACAAGTAAGCACTACATCACGACAAATGCCGAGTCATTCACTAGTCACTGGCTGTTTTGTCACGATAGTCATTATTGTGATACCAGATATGTAGCTTGTAATGCTTTTGGATAAAACCATTTACTATCTAATATTCAGTTAGTTAAGATTGTGGTTAGTGATGGGGATGAACAAGGATGTATGATGAAAAAACGGTTTTATTACCCAATGGTTGCGGCTTTCATTTTGCCAACCTTCTTTAACTCTGCGTTTGCCGATTACAGTAAAGAGTTTGATCAGTGCATTGATACGTTAGGAGCCTATAGCCCAGCCGTTGTTAAATGTATGAACGAGGAATTATCGAAAAGGGATAAATTGCTCAATACGGCTTATAAGCAATACATGGCGAGAATCCAAGATTTTCGTAAAGAAGATCTAAGAAAAACCCAACGATTATGGATTCAATACAGAGATGCTAAGTGTGGCATGTTTTATCATAGTGAAAGTGGCTCTGGTGGATTAGAGGATTTACACGACTGCCTAATTACAGAAACTATCCAGCGCACGAAAGAGCTAAATGAAGGTTGGTAGTGTAAGCATGAAAGGGGCTGCAACGTCTTTCTATAATGTTATAAAAAAGCCCGATTTTTTAAATCGGGCTTTTTTTATCTATTCTTTCTAATTTTTATTTGCTAATAACGTGCTGGTTAATAAGGGGCGATGCTTGGATCAATACACTGGAAAATCTGACCATTAGCATCATTTCTTAACAGCAATTCATGGCTTAATCGTGCGACTTCTCCCCGAGTGATCGCGCCATGTACTTCTTTATGTTGTGATAACTCGCCTAGCTGGGTTGGCTCGCCATCTTTCAGTCCGCCAGGTCGTAGAATCGTGTAATTCAAACTGCTGCTTTGTAGCCAAGCTTCAGCGAGTGTTTTTTCACGCACTGCGCTGCCAAAACCTGCTTTTGCACGGTCTGAAAGGTATTGCCAACTATCACCACAACCCAGTGAAGTAATTAACAATAAGTGTTGTGAAGTGCTTTGTTCTAATGCATTTGTTAAGTAGCGGTGGCCAATGTAATCGACAGGCGTATCATAGCGAAAACTGCCCATTGTCGAGATATTAAAGGTGTTGTCGGGCAGTGCTGCTACCGCCGCTTCAACTTGTTGTTTATCTGTTGCATCACAACAAAGGGACGGTATGTTGTGCTCGGCAAGCTTGGTATTTTTATTCGGGTTACGTGCAATGGCGATAACGTTCATACCTTGAGCATAAAAGTAATCTACCATTGCTGCGCCTAATCCAGTTGAAGCACCCCAAATTGCAATATTCATTACGTAAAAATCCATCTCAAATAACAGTAATGATAATAGTTTGCATTATTCTAATGGTGGAGTCATTAGTTTGGTTGATTATCTGTTTGTTATTAGTCGACTTAGAGAATTGTGTAAATGAAAAAACGTTGCCATCTTAGTGATGACAACACTTTGATTTATATACTGGCTTTTGTTTGAAGAAGTCGCTTAGTGCGCTTGTTTAACTCTCTTTGTTGTCAAACAGGGCGTTTGAGTTTTCGGCTTAGCCGCTCAATATTATTCTGTTAGCGGTAGCTCTACCTCACCAGTGGCACTGGTTCCCCAGTTAAAGGTTTTATCGTCTTTCCCTGTAATTTTCGCTGTGCCGTTTGCCAGCCAGCTATGTTGGCTATTGGTATCTTCATCATAATCAAATGGGGTGGTACCTAAAGATTCTGCCGTCCAATAGGTGACATCTACGGTTTTATCGTCACGGAAGAAGCCTCTGAACGATGCGCTATCTGATCCTGTTTCATTCACAATAAAGTGAATCGCGTTATCATCAACAAGGCGATAATTTAATGTGCCATCGCTAATGCTAGCAGCATGAAACTTGACGTTATCTTTGGTTTGAATTTTGAAGTCGGTTTCGCTAGAACGAGTAATATCAAGCACGCCACTGATCAACGAAATGCTAGAAAACTGAGTTTGGCTTACTGCGTCTTTATGATCGGCGATGTTACAGGTAAAGCCTGTCAGCGTCAGGCTAGGATTTTTGTTTGATTCAGCCGTCAAACATTGGCCACCAATATAAATAATCAATGTATTAATGTCAGTTGAGATCTGGGCATAATTTTGTTTTTGTTGGCTCGATAAGCTATCGATATTTAGCCCAACGGTTTCTACAATCGCATCTTCAGCATCATTAGAACCACACCCCAGCAATAAAGCCGATGCCAAAGCTAAAAGACTCCATTTTTTCATAGCATATTCCTATTGTTTATGTATGAATGATCCCAACAAAAAAGTCAGTATCTAAGTAATCGTACTTTTGAGATTAGCTAAAGCTTTTTGATTTGATTGTCTTGAAAGTAATACTGTTATTCAATTAAAGATCATCGTTTCTTATGTAATAGGCACTCGGTATTTAGCACTTTTCTGTCGCAAATTGTTCACACTGGTAGCGATCAATCATGCGGTTGATACTTTCAGGTGAAAGTAAAAGGTGTGGCTTACTCGGCAGTGATAACACTATATCAACCACAGGTAAGCTAGGCAGGTGCGGGGCGGTAAGCTCGATCAGATCATTCGGCATGCTGCATTTCGCCATCGCAGAAATTGCCAAGCCTTGTCTTACTAAGCCTTTGTTTGCTGTTGCACTGCTGCAACAACTGACGAGCTGATAATGGCGGTTACGTTTTATGAAGCCTTCAATGGCGGCATCGTGGAATTTACAGTCGCGTTGGAATAATACAATTGGTAAGGGTTGCAGGTTAACAATGTCGTGATGTGGCGAGCCAACCCATATGCCTTTGTCGGTTTGGAGAAAATAGCCTTCTTGTGAGGTAGGTGAACGGGTAACAATAGCAAGATCAAGTCGACTACTGTCAAGTAAACCTTTTAAATATACGCTTGGCGCACAGGTGATTTGCAGGCTAATGTGTGGGTGTTCTTCACGGAGTAAAGCCACAATGTAGGGCAAGATAGACTCAGCATAATCATCAGGACAACCAAGGTGGATGGTTTGTTGCGGTAACTTGTTTTTAAGTTCTAGCAAGGCTTCATCGTGGGTTGCGATAATTTGGGTGGCATGCGTTGCTAAGCGTTGCCCATCTTCTGTTAATACCAGCATTCGACCATCTTTAGTAAATAGCTGAGTATTGAGTTCATCTTCAAGCTTTTTCATCTGCATGCTAATGGCAGATTGAGATCGAAAGCTTTGCTTGGCTACGCGGGTGAAACTGCCAGTTTCTACGAAAGCTAAAAAGCTTCTTAATGCATCAATATCCATATGACATCCCTCTATTTAGCAATAAAAACATAGCGTTAAATCACTTCCATAACAAGCGGTAAATACTTCAATATTATTGATAGTTGGTATTCGTATTTTACGATAGTCGAATCGTGCTTTGCTGATTACAGTTAACTTTATCAGTGAGGGCAATAAATTGCTTTCAGTTCAAACCCAGACAATACAAGGAGTGGTTATGGTTGTTTATGGCGATTTACAGTCGGGAAATTGTTTGAAAGTGAAGTTGATTTTGTCACTGCTAGGGATTGAGCATCAGTGGCAGCATATTAATATTTTGGAGAACGAAACCCATACGCCTGAATTTTTAGCGTTGAATCCTAATGGAAAAATCCCTGTTGTGGTGTTGGATGATGGCCGAGTGCTGTATGAGTCGAATGCGATTTTGAGTTATTTCGCAGAAGGCTCTGAATATTTACCCCAAGACAGTTTTCTCAAAGCTAAAGTTTATCAATGGTTGTTCTTCGAGCAGTATTCGCATGAACCTTATATTGCGGTAGCACGTTACATTCAAGTTTATTTGGGAATGCCAGCGGACAGAGTTGAACAGTATGAAGCGTTACATGCAAAAGGGTATAAAGCCTTGGATGTGATGGAGCTGCAATTGTCGAAATCACACTGCTTGGTAGGTGACAGCGTCACGATAGCGGATTTGGCACTATATGCTTATACCCATGTTGCTACTGATGGCGGTTATGATTTACGCGACTACCCACACATTAAGCGTTGGTTAAAAGCGGTCGGGCAGTTACATGCCAGTGTCGATCTGAAAGAAGCGGTGTAATGTGTAATTAGAGGGATAAAGGTATGTCACTTGTTATGTCAGATACGTTATTGACCGGATAAAGAGGTGTATTTGAATTTCATCGACGTAAGTGGTTGCCTTTATTGGAAAAGATCAGCGGAAAACATCACGGCTATTTTCTTCCATCTGAGGGTCGAATAACACTGCCTTAGCTTTTGTAGTTCTAAGAGCCTCGCTGCTTATGAACCGTATGGAAGGGATAAATTTGCAAAGCAATAGATCGCATTATCAAATATGAGCGTAGTTTATTATCCGACTTTTTTGAAAAAGGAGAATAACGAATCATGAAGCTGGCACAATTCAATATCGCAAAGGCAAAATACCCATTAGATGCACCTGAGATTAAAGACTTTGTTGATAACTTAGATAAGGTGAATGCGATAGCTGAAAGCTGTGATGGCTTTGTATGGCGCTTAAAAGATGAATCTGGTGATGCGACGAATATTCAGCTATTTGATGATCCTTCTATCATCGTCAATATGTCGATTTGGCACTCGGTGGATGATCTTAAAAACTTTATGTTCCGCACGCATCATAAAGATTTTATGCGCCGTAAAAGTGAATGGTTCCATGGCTTAACGGAAGCTAATTATGTTTTATGGTGGGTTGAAGATGATGAGATCCCCACGCCACAACACGCTGTGTCGCGACTTGAGCATTTGCGTGAACATGGCGAAACGCCTTATGCCTTTTCATTTAAATCCCGTTTTACGCCAGATGACTTATTGTTGCTGGATGAGCTGATTATAAGTAATCGATGAGTGGCGGGTATTAAAAATTCAATCTCAGTTTGTTTGTCAGTTGGCGGCTATGATTGGTATTAATGGTAGAACAATCTAAGCCAAAAAAGGTGTATGTCATGTTTACTGTTAAAGAAGCCACCCTTGATGATTTAACTCACGTTACGCCTTTGTATGAGGCATATCTAACGTTTTATGAAGTAGATTATAGCGAGAAAAACCCACTTCAATACCTGCAACAACGCTTAGGAAATAAAGAGTCGGTTATCTACTTTGTGGTTGATGAACAAGGGCAATATGTTGGTTTTACTCAATTATATCCGCTGTTTTGCTCGCTTGAAATGAATCGTACTTGGTTGCTTTATGATCTGTTTGTAACCGAATCTGCTCGCCAACATGGGGTTGCGCAGTTGCTGCTTGATCGCGCTGATCAGTTAGCGAAAGAAACTCAGGCCTCTTTCATTATGTTAAGTACTGCTATCGATAATTTAAAAGCGCAGAACTTATATGAAAAAAATCACTACGAAAAAGACACTGAGTTTTTTACTTATCTAAAGCATTGTTAACGTTAGCGTTGATTTCTGGTTTTTCATTAGTTTGATGGTTAAAGATCTTACTAGCAATAAAGGCTGTAAATGGAATGGTAAGCACAATACCGATACTGCCTGCCAAACCATGAATAATGCTTAACGCGATCACTGGGGTATTCATAAACTGTTCAACAGGCATTGAAAGACCCCAGACCATCATGATGGTGGTGAGCGAGCTACCTGCAAACGCTAAAATTAACGTGTTTGTCATGGTTCCCATGATGTCTTTGCCTATGTTCATGCTGGCAAGCATCAATTGCTTGGGAGTGAGTTTAGGATTGGCTTGTTGTAGCTCTTGATACGATGAAGCAATTGAAATGGCAACGTCCATCACGGCGCCTAGCGCGGCAATCATAATGGTAACAAACATCAGCCAACGCACTTGAATAGGATTTTCTGTGGCAAGGTAAATGACATCCTCACCTTTATCTAAGTAAATACCTGATAGGTGTGCCCATTCGCCAAAGGTTTGAGCAAAAATACCCGCCATGATAACGCCAACTAAGGTGCCTAATATCGCACACAGACTTTTCTTGTTATAACCAGCAACTAGGATGAAATTAACGACAATTTTTATTGCCATTAATTCGATAGTGACCAAGGCTGGGTTTATTCCGTCAAATATGGCTGGAATTAATACGCCAATGATCAGTGCGGCTGTGAAATACAGTGAAATCACAGCGTTTAAGCCTGCGCGTCCACCAAACAATAAAATAAGCCCAATAAAGACCAGTGCCATGGTGTAGATGGGAGTAGTACGCTGGTGGTTAAACGCCCAAAAATGGCTGCCGTGAATGGTTTCGCGGATCATCAATATGAATTCTGATCCTTTATCCAATAACACGTTATGTTGACGACTTAATGGGTTATTGATTTCAACGGTTTCATTGGCATGCTCACCTTCAAGTACTTTGATTTTTAGGTGTTGTGTACCGCGATATATCCCAGGCGCTAAATCATCTTCAAAGACATTTTCATCGATGATGTTTTCCACTTTTGCGGAGACGAAATGCTGAGATTGTGTTTTATTTGGATGGAAAGATTGGCTCAACAAAGGGGAGTAAAGAAAAATAGCTGTTGAGAGCGCAAAAATCATGATCGGGAAAACGTATTTTTGAAACATGTGGCCTACAGAGATAGTCAGAGAAAAAAAGCGGTAGAGGGTATCTACCGCTTAGGGTGTTGAAAGCTATAAACGATTAGATTTTGTTATTTGGATCAACCGTCCAGCTACAGCCAAGGTTGAGTGCTTCTTTCGTTGCACTGCCGTCTGCTTTATAGGCTTTGTTTTCGAAATAACTGGTTGGATCGTTCATGTTTAACGCATGACTAATACTTGGGTATTTCACGTTATCTGGGTTGATATGAATACACAGTTGTTGATGAGTAAACTGTTTCCAGATATCGCTATTAGCACGGTTCTTTGTGATTTCACCGTTCGGTGCTAACTGCTTAATTTGCCAGTTATTCGTGGTGTTTAGGTGCTCATCGTTGATGCTAATACCGTTATGCTCTGTTACGTAAGCGGTGATCATATCTCGGATTGCTGGAACCGTTGCATCACTTGAATCGTAGAACACATCATCTTTCGTGAACCAACCGTTAGTGACCCCTTGGGTACCAAAGCGGTATGAGTTTAATGCTAGTTTGTATGTTGCATTTGGATCAAACGCTTTGCCGTCAACTAGGGTGATATCAACACGATCACCTGCAGGCTTTGTAAGGTCAACGGTGTATTCAATGGCACCATCGAATAAGTCGTAGTTATACGCTTGAACCTCTGGATTAAATGAAACGGTTAAATCACCTTCTTTGTAAGTATTGAAGTAGTTATATGACCACTCCATGTACTCTTTAAGGTGTGCACCTGTGATGTTTACGCCAATGAGTGCGTTATCGTATTTGTACAGGTTTGCGGAGTCTTTACGTTGGTAGTCTTGACTATCACGTAGGTTAGAAGTGTCGCTAAATAACGCAGCAGCAGAAATTGTCGCCCCTGATTTTTCACGCTCAATGAACTGAATTAAGTCAATCAGTGCGCTGTCTTGTACTTTTGCTTTGTGAATGGTGCTGTATAGTCGCGTACCTAAGTCATCAACAAAGTAGTCATCGTTTGTTGCTTCATCAGCACCGCCACCGTTAACAAAGTCACCGTCTACTTTGCCCAAAGTTTCACGAGCATCTTCTACAGAACGATCATGAATATCTTGGTATTCATCAACCATGTTCTGATTTTCTGCGATCTCTTTGGTATCAAGGTTAGAAAGGGTGGTATCAACGATTTTCCATTTACCTGACGCATCTTTTTCAACGTCAATTTTCGCCATGGCTAAATCTGAACCCCATTTACCCGGTTCAATGATTTTTACTGAACCTTGGCGATTACTGTCGTCGTATTTACCTGATTTTGCTTTGTCTTCAACTAGGCCACTTTTCACACTGATGTCGTTACCGGTAGGCTCGCCTTTTTTCACGGTTTCAATGTAAGTTGCGTGTTCGTGTCCAGCCATGATCACATCAAACTTGTCAGCCAGCTCTGCGGCAATGTTGTATACGCCCACACCTTGATCGGTTCGACCTAAGTGCAGCGCACCAACAATAATATCTGGCTGGTGGCGAGCAATAACATCGTCCACGACTGCACGTGTTGCATTTAGCTCGTCTTCAAACTTTAAGCCTTTGAAATGCTCGGGTGCTGATGCTTCCCAGTTAGGGACATAAGAAGGGGTTAAACCAATAACCGCTACTTTACAGCCGTTAACGTTATAAATCTGGAAGCCACGCAGATAGTTTGCGTTATTTGATTCCCATTTGATGTTGCTAGAAATTACCGCGCCATCAAAGTTTTCTAAGTTACGGTCAAGGAATGAGCGATCAAAGTTAAATTCGTGGTTACCGGGCACCCATAAGTCGTAATTAAGATATTGTAAGGCATCGATCATTGGATGCGTTTCCATATCATTAAATAGCTGTGCTGAATTGCCTTGTACCGTATCACCGATATCTAACAGAATAAGGTTAGGATCTAAAAGGCGTTGTTGCTCTAAGATAGTAGCAATACGGGTTAAACCTGCGTGTTTGTCTTCAGCATCAATGGCATAGTCATAGCCGCGAAGGCGACCGTGTAAGTCAGACGTTGCAGCCAATGTGATGGTTTGTTTGTTTACTTGTTGATCACCTTTACTCACCACTTCTGGAGTGTGGGTCAGTGTTTGTCCATCAATAACTTTATTGTTGTCATCATGGTGGTGGTGGTCATCATTACAGCCAACAAGGGCAATAGAAACAGCTAGGCTTAATGATAGAATTTTAAATTTGCGCACTATTCGAGTTCCTTAACGAATAAAAGATAGTTTCTTGGTAGGGGAGAAACGGCGCGATAATAGGAAGCGAATGTAAGCGTTGTGTCAGCGTTATATGATGCTTCTGTCATTGATTTAAATAATGGGACTTTGCTTGTAAATTCTTATTCTGAATGATTTAGGCTATTAAGATAAAAATATGAAGAAAGGTGAAATAAGTATGGCTGGTCAATATTGTGTTGTTTTAACAACGTTTTCAGATCCCAAGGTAGGGAAAACTATTATCAATGAGCTGATTAGCCAGCGCTTAGCGGCGTGTGTACAGGTGATGCCTATTCAGTCTTATTATCATTGGCAAGGTGAAGTGAATTGCGATCAAGAGCAGCAAGTGCTCATTAAAACCAAAACATCATTGTTTGAAGAGGTTAAAGCCACGATTGTTGCGCTTCATGATTATGAAACCCCTGAAATCATTCAATTACCGATCACCAATGGTTTTGGTGATTATCTTTCATGGATAGACAAAGAATGTCGCTAATTTAACCCAGTAAGTTAAAAACAGTGACTTTTCTTTGATTTATCTATTGGGTTTAGGTAAAACTAAAGCATATATTGTGTTGCTAATTTGATAAATAACATCAATTTTTACCTTAAAAGAGAATGATAAAGTCAGGCAACACACAAGGATGAGATAAACCGTGGCAAAAGACATTGTGACGGTTTTATAAAAATTAAGCAGGTGTTATCTATTAAGGGTAAAGCACTGTGACAACATGGAAGTGAGCATTTATGTCGGATCAATATCAACCCACCCCTGAATCTGAACTGCGTGTCCGTTATAACGACATCACACGCGGTGTTTATTTTATTGGTACAACCCCACCAAAAACCAGTACACCGATTGAAGATGTTGAAGGCATTGCTGATCGTTTAGTTGATCGTATTCGTGATCTCGCGATTGATGGTTTGATTGTTTACGATATTCAAGATGAAGCATCACGTACTAATAAGCCGCGTCCGTTCCCTTTTAAATCGACCCATGATCCTCGTCATTACTCATCACTTTTGAATAAGAAAACCGACCGTCCTGTGATCACTTATAAGAGTGTGGTGCAGTCAGAAACGGAAGCGTTTGATGAGTGGCTAAATGAAGCGTGGGATGAGTACCGTGTACGTGACATGGTATTAGTGGGTAGTCCATCGGCGAAAAATGATGTTTCACTGCCATTATCTACGGCATATCAAACGCTGGCTGAAAACCGTAATGACTTTTTTACCGGCGGTATTATGATTGCTGAGCGTCATGCTAAGAAAGGTAATGAGCATGAACGTTTAATTGAAAAGTATAAGCAAGGTTGTAACTTCTTTATTTCTCAAGCGATTTACGATACTCAGGCGACGATTGATATTCTGACTCGTTACGCGATTGAGTGTAAAGAGCAAGGCTTAAAACCGCAGCGTATTATCTTAACCTTCTCACCTTGTGGTAGTGCAAAAACGTTAGAGTTTATTGAGTGGCTAGGTGTAAGCGTTCCTGAAGCAACAAGTTTGCGTATTTTGAATGCGGAAAACCCACTGCATGAGTCGATTAAGATGTGTTGTAACAGCTTAAATCAGATCTTGGATGCGGTAGTGGAGTATGACTTACCACTGGGCTTAAACATTGAAAGCTTAACTAACCGTAAAGAAGAAATTGACGGTTCTATCTTACTTTACAAGTTGCTACGTTCTTCAATGGATAGCCACTTAGCAAAGCATGAATTCCGTTTGTTAAAGCGTAAAGCTCGCGCGAATAAACTCGCATCTGCTTAACGTGTTCTAGTAACAAAGATTGCTAATAAAAATGGCTACCGACTTGAAAGAGCGGTGGCCATTTTTGTATCTGTTCTATTTTCAAGTTTCTTTGGAGAGAATGCCGTTAAGGTTTAGGTATTTGGCAATTCTTTTCTGAGGCGGGTTCGCAGCCTCCGGTACATAAAATATCACCAAGGTCGTTTTTTATCGCAAAGCCACCATCTTGTTTGGAACACTGGTAGTTATCTTGTCGGTCTTTGATGCATTGCCCTTTACCACATAGTGGGTTGCCGAGTTTATCTGCGTAGATATGACCAAAAGGCGGCGGGCATACATAGTCACCTAAGGTTGTTTTTAGACAGTAACTAGCACTCCATGACGGGAGAGAAAACAAGAGTAATGTTGCTAATAATATCGATCTCACCATGTATTCCTTTTCGCTAGTTTGAAAGCGGTAACGTTATTAAGCTATATGACGTATTAATAGTGGCTAGGCTTATATTTGCTAATAGTGATGTAATTATAGTGTGATTGTGTGAGAGAAGCTGAGACAGATAAAAATCAGGAATAATTCTGATCCTGTGTCTTTGATTAATGCGACACAACGGTAAAAGGAGAAACTGATACGTTAAACAACGAGTAAACGAAAACAGAGATGATCTCTGCTTCCGTTACTGTGCCATTAAAAGGTGTCTTTACTTATTAATAAGAGCAATATCACGAATATATTCAGCTTGCACTTCTTTAGTGAAAGCATTGGGTCTTAATGCTTGAACTTGGCTAATGATGTCTTCTAATTGCCAGTTTTTTTCTAATAATAAGTGGGCTGCAAGTAAACCAGTCCGGCCTGAGCCACCCATACAATGTAGCGCGACTTTTTCCCCGTTATCTAATGCTTGGTGTAATGCAGGGGAGATTGCATCCCAATGCGGTTGAAAGCTTTCATCTGGGGCACAATCATCTTTTATTGGGGTATTGAACCATTGAAGCCCGACTTGCTGAACAACCAGTGGTAACAGACCCACTTTCTTTGCTTCCATTTCTTTGATGCTTAATGCTGTGACAACAATTGTGACACCTTGTGCTTTCAGTTGATCAATGCTGTCAACTAATGGCGTGCCTTTTGTTCCTGGACAAGGGGTTAGTACCAATCCTGCTGATTTATTGCTTATTGGTAATTCCCATGTTGGATGTGTCATGCGGTATATCCTTATCGTCTTTTCCATTTCTAAATAGTTATACACGGTAATTATGACACATATGATAATTCATATGTATTGATTTAAAAAATCTCATTAATGTTTGACCTCAGGTTTACTTGAGGTTTTATCCTATGTTGAGATTTATGAACTGAATAAGGACGTTTTAATGAAAGCGATAGGTATTGTTTATTTCTCGAATACAGGCATCACAGAAGCTTTAGTCGAGGCTTGTTGTGACGAGTTAGTATCAGATCCTGTAGAGATTATTATGCATAAGATAACGGGAACAGAAATTATAGAAGGGCGATTTGTTAATCATGAAATAATGGAAAAACTTCAGCACTGCCAAGCGATTATTTTTGCCTCTCCAACTTATATGGGATCTGTCGCGGCACAGTTCAAAGCCTTTGCTGATGCAACAAGTGATCAATGGTGCGATCAGAGATTATCAGGAAAAATAGCAGCAGGAATAACTTCTGGTGGCTCACCGAATGGCGATCAAACTGAAACGCTACGGTATTTCCAAATATTAGCATCGCAACATGGCATGATTTGGATGGGAATAGATAGCCCTTCAAATTTCAACGCATTGGGAGTGAACCGTTTAGGTTGTCAGGCTGGCGTCGTTGCTACCTCTGAGGACGGTAAACCTGATGCTAAAGATATAAATACGGCAAAATACTTAGCACGTCGTATTTATCAGTTTATTTAGTAACTTGACGTTGGATCAGCGCTTATCAAAAAAGTCTTTATTACGAATATACTTTTGCATGAAGTGATAACTAAAAGGGCGCATGATCCAACTTATTATTGATCGTGATAATCGTATGATGGTGGGAATGTTTTGATATATTTTACCGTTGTGCAACCAGAGCATTTGCCCAACGTGCCAATGCATAAAAGGAATCGCGGGCAGAAAGGTGACAATATCTAGATCACAACAGATACGGTAGGTTTGTTGATGCAATGGGTAGTGTTTTTTAAAACTCCAAAACCCTGTTGCTGGCTGCCCAAAAGTGACTACACGCTTTATTGCATTTGGATAATATTGGTGTAAGTAGTCAGCACTGAGTACCGCCATTGCACCACCAGACGAGTGACCAGTTAAGCTAATGTGCTTACCGGATTCAATTAAGGGTTTTATTACGGCTTGGATCTGTTTAATGATTTCGTTGTAGTTCGATTGATTGCGGTGTGAGGTTAAATATGATGCTTGAAAGATATCGAGCTTTTGGCTATCGCTTAAATCTGGATGGCATTGATGAAAAGCATAGTTACGTTTTATGCTTTTTTGATGTATTAGATAATGATAACCCCAATGAACGTAATATGGCTTAGGTTGTGATTCGATTTTTTTCGGGAAACATGCAAGGTTGAGTAGCCAATCCCATATGTTTTGCGACCCTTTAAAGACTAAGACGACTTCTTTACTCTCGCCCCATAAAATACGAATAATAGTGCGTCCCCAGCGATCGACAATTTCTTCTCTGCCCTCAGGTAAAAAACCATATTGGGTATGATCAAAATCATCAGGGTAAGCCAGCTGACATAAAATCGCATATTGTTCATATTGATAGCGTTTTAGTTTATTCATCGTATTCTTTTTTTAGTTAACTTATCACCAGCATAAACACGGTATTTATCAATCTAATGACAATAAAAGAATACAGGGAAAGTCCAACCTAACACGTTCTGTATTAGGTCGGACTTAAATTAATGAGCACTCAGGGTAAATAAACTCTTTTGGGGGAAAGAGCCTAAGTTAATGTTCATTAAGCTACAAATGGCTTTGTAGACTCATCAATATTTCAATAGGTATCACACTGTAAGTAGAGCAAAACCTGTTTTCATATCGACTGTTATATTTTTACGCTAAAATGAGGAAGTTAAAAGAGAACAATATAGGAAAAAAGGTTTCCTCTTTATGAGCGGTCAACGATTAAAATTGCAATTCCAGCGTCTGTACAACCATTTCTCAGGTAGGAATACTGAGACTAATCTTCATGATATTTCAGAAGTTTTATTTTGTACGCGTCGTAATGTTCGCATGGTCATCAATAAGATGGTCGATAAAGGCTGGATCGATTGGCAACCTGCCGTTGGGCGCGGAAAGCAATCACGCTTAATATTTAATAGCACTGACAGTGAGTTACAATTTATGCAAGCGCGTAAGTTAGTGACGGATGGCAAACTAGAAACAGCCTTGTCTGTGTTAGATAATAATGCTGAAAAACTGGTGCAATTGATCCATGAGCAATTGGGTATTTCGCATGTTCATGGTAGGCAAATTGTGCGACTACCTTATTACCGTAGCTTCGGTAATCTTAATCCTCTCAAGCCGCTTCGCCGCTCTGAACAACACCTTGTTAGACAAATTTTCAGTGGCTTAACCCAATTTAATGAGGAAAAAGGGGAAGTTGAACCTGATATTGCTCATGCTTGGGAAATGATCTCGGTAAGACATTGGCGTTTTCATATTCGTCCAGCAATCCGTTTTCATGATGGGCGGTTACTTGAAAGCGATGATATTATTCAAACGTTTAAGGAATTGAAACAGCAAGCATTGTTTAAGCATATTGATGATGTTATTTCGCCCTTTGCTAATACGATAGATGTGTATTTAAAACGGGATGATTTTCACCTTCCTGCTTTACTCGCGAATATCAGTGCTGTTATTCAGCCTGCAAAGGATCATCGTCGCTCTGATGCAACCGCATTTCCTGTCGGTACGGGGCCTTATAAAGTCACGATTAATGATAAGCAGCGTTTAAAACTTGAAGCATTTGATATGTATTTTGGTTTTCGTGCCTTAACAGACGTGGTGGAAATTTGGATTTTAACGGGTTTTTCTGCTTGTTATTTAAAGCCATCACTAGAGTTAGCGCAGACACAAAGTGCAACCGTATCTAATAAGCTAAGCTTAGATCAAGGCTGTAATTATTTATTATTAAATAAAAATAAAGGCTTAGCTCAACAAAAAGTTTGGTTAGATTATTTTCAATCTCGTTTAAACAGCTTGAGTATTATGCGTCATTTAGATCTTAATAAAGTCTCTAACTTTAAGATGATTAATGCCTATGGCTTATTACCAGGATGGGTTTGTGCAACGGATTACCCACACGATATTGTTGTGCCAACGACTAAACGCTCTGTGACACTGGCCTATCAACAAGAACATCCTATTTATCCTTATATGGCTGAATTGATAGCTGAAATATTAGCGAATGACGGTATTACGCTTAAAGTGATTGAAATTGCTTTTGAAGAGATAATGCAAGGCAAACAAGCCGATAAAATAGATCTCTGGTTAAATGGCATGAGTCTTGGGAGTGATAGAGCCGATGCGATATTGCCGTGGCTATATAACTTTGAACAAATTGAACGCGCTATGCCACCTCAAGCATTCTCGCAACTTGAGATCCTCATAGATAATTGGCGGATGAATATTACGCCTGAATTTCCATTAGAAGAGATTCAGAACTTATTGGTCAATTCAGGCCAAGTATTACCCTTATTCCACGCGTGGTTAGGTGTTGATGGTAACGGTGAATTGGAAGGGATGGCGTCTAATCAATTAGGTTGGTTTGATTTTAAATCGGTGTGGGTAAAACCAAGACACTAAGTGATGCCATTACGTTTTGAAGTGAAAATCACAAGTAGGCGTTAAATAACGCCTACTTATTTTATTTAATTATCGTTGTGATTTTCTTCAAATTCGAGAATATCACCAGGTTGGCATTCAAGTAATTCACATAACTTATCTAAGGTTGAAAAGCGTACTGCCTTCGCTTTACCGTTTTTAAGAATAGATAAGTTTGCCTCTGTCATCTCCATAGCTTGAGCCAATGCTTTTAATCGCATTTTGCGTTTAGCCATCATGACATCTAAGTTAATACGTATTGTCATCGTCGGCTCTTAAATGGTTAAGTTTTGTTCATCCGCAAGAATATAAGCTTCTTTCATTACCCATGAAATTATCAATACGATTAGTCCCATAATAATGGTGATAAAATCTATACCCAAAAAACTAATAGCGATCATTCTCTGTCCTGGTGGATTATTGAAGCTAAGTATGAGCGTCATAATTGGTTGATAGAATATTGAGCCACCGACCCAATAAAATATGCTATAGCCAAGTTTTTGATAAATAGTTGCATTTTCTAAGGTAAAGATATTGTTATTTTCATAATTACGGAAGAGTTTAATTAACTTTGTTAAAGCATACATGATAATTGAGCAATAAATGAGGCTAGCTAACGTTGCGATGAGTCTTGTTGTGAGTGTTAATGGCACTTGAGTAATGTTGTGTAAATCATCATACGATGTTTGTACTATTCCAGTGTTCGTTAAATAGGCATATGGCGTATCAATGGTTAGCCAAAAATAGCAAACTAATATAGGTGTTAAAACGAAAAATAGTTGAAACAGTAAACGAGCTCTTTTACTTTGCTTTTGGATATTAGACATGTATTACCTCTTAAGTTGATGAGGCAAGGATAGAGACTAAACTAGAGATAAGCAATAAAAAATTATCGTTATACGATAATTTTTTGTTTAAATATTTGTGGTTAAAAAGTATTGTTGACTGTAATATTTTGATAGATAAAGAAAAAAAGAGCAATATTCACTTTTCTAGGTGGAAAGTGAATATATACTCGTTTTTAGGTTCCGGATGGGATTTAATTTTTTGCCGAATATTTTAAATTCAAATGCTGCTGTGATTCCATAAAAGCGACATGTAGGTTAATGAGTTGGACACTTTCTTGCTGCCATTGAGGATCGGTTTGATGTTGGCAAAACTCCACCATAGCAACAATGATTCGATCTAGCTTTTTTAAGCTCCAACGCTTTAGCTCTGCGCTATAACTGGCATCACATACCACGGCTTGAAGTTTGGCATAAGAAAGTTGAATGTAACCAAATGCCTGCTCGTTATAGCCTTGATGTTGATAATATTTAGTTAAGCGAAAACACGCATCTAGCCAGTAGGCTAAAGCTTCACTGCCAGTCTCATTGTCTAATTCATCCATCATGCTGCTAGGCGTTTGCTGAATGAGAGTAACCAACTCTGAAAAATCATGGTTATGGTTGGGTTGGTACCACCCTTTAACTGATTCTAACCAGCAGTGAAGTGTCATCATGCGATTTTTTCCTCTTTAAGTGCGTTGACTTCTGATTCATCCCAGTTTGCTACAAAGTGATTGTCAGCAACTTGGCGATGTCCTGAAACAGACTTCAAACTTATTGCACGGATCTTATCGGCGCTCTGTGAATAATCGGGTTCTGAATCCACGAGTTTATTAAAGGGTAGATCAGGATCGGGCACTGCAGAGATTAATAATTTAGTATAAGGGTGCTGTGGGTTACGTAAAATAGAGCGAGTGTCTCCCCATTCAACAATACGACCACGGTACATTACAGCGGTTTCTTCTGCGATATAATGTGCAGTAGCTAAGTCATGCGTAATGTATAAAAAGCCAATACCAATTTTATCTTTCATTTCTTTCATTAGGTTCAACACGCCTAATCGAATAGAAACATCAAGCATTGAGGTGGGTTCATCGGCGAGGATGATTTCAGCACCCACACCAATTGCGCGCGCTAGGTTCACACGTTGACGTTGACCACCACTGAGCTGATGGGGGTATTTATCAAGATCTTCAATCGGTAACTCAACCAATTCCATTAGTTCATTTAAACGCTGCTCTATTGCGTCTTTACCCTTTACTTGTTTATGAATTAACAGTGGGCGAGTAAGGTGATGGCGAATAGTATGAGTGGGATTTAACGATCCAAATGGGTCTTGGAATACCATTTGGACTTTACCGCGATAATTTAATACATCTTTACGTTTACGAATAGTATCGACATTATCGCCTTTAAATAAAATTTCACCTTCCGTTACGCCGTGAACTTTAGTAATGAGCTTTGCACAGGTACTTTTACCACAGCCGGATTCACCAACAAGCGCTAAAGTGCGCCCCTTATAGAGCTTAAAGCTGATATTATCGAGAGCACGAAAGATTTCAGTCGAACCAAAACCACCGCCAGCAGTGAACTCTTTCACCACATTATTTAATTCAATAATTGGTTGTTCCATTACGATATTTCCTCTGCTGAGATAGAAACGTGTGGGGCGTCTTCATGAATGTTAGGGAATGATGCCCATAACTTTTGGGTGTATGGGTGTTGAGGATTGTTACGTATTTCACGTGCTTGATTGACTTCAACAATTTCACCGTATCGCATTACGGCAATGCGATCACAAAGTTGACTCATAAGCGCAAGATCGTGAGTAATAAATAACACAGAGAAATCGAATTCTTTACGTAGTTGATATATTTGCTGCAAAATCTCACGTTGAACAACAACATCAAGCGCCGTGGTTGGTTCGTCCATAACAATGAGTTTTGGGTTGAGGCATAGCGCTATCGCAATAACGAGCCTTTGACGCATACCACCACTAAATTGGTGTGGATACTCGGATAAACGTTCGCGAGGGATATTAACCAGATCTAACAGCTTTTCGGCACGTTCTTTTGCTTGTTCATTGCTGTAGCCAAGGTGGTGGCGCATTACATCAGCAAATTGCTCTTGAATAGGGAGTACGGGATTTAATGAGTTCATTGCACTTTGGAATACCATTGCAATGTCTTTCCAGCGAACAACGCCCATTTGTTGTTCAGTTAATGCGATAAGGTTTGTACCGTTGTATTCAATACTGCCTTTTGTGATAAGTGCTGGCGGCTTGTGTAAGCGATTAATAGCAAAAGCGATAGTACTTTTACCACATCCCGATTCACCCGCTAAGCCGAATATTTCACTTTTACCTATATCAAAATTTACTGATTTTACGGCTTTAAAGTCGCCATTGTCTGTAATGTAGGTGACTTCGAGATCACGTACTTTCAGTATTGGGTCTGAATGAAACGCTTGTTCCATGATGCTCTCCCTGCAAAAATAAAACTACATGATAATGAAAGTGATTATCATTAATATTTAAACAAATTAAAGGAGCAAGAAGAGGGTTGCAAAGGTTCAAGTTAAAGAAAGTGAGGCAGGTATCAAAAAATCATGTAAAAGTTGAGTGTCGCAAAAATATATACCACAAGGGTAATTATTATTTGTGAAAAGATTCCATATGGCAGCAATAACAGAGATAAAAAAGAAAAGCCCACACAAGATCACATTGTAATGTTGTGTGGGGGGGAGGTGAAAGATCAAACAGCGGCTTTTAATGCAGAGATAAAAATATCAATATCGTCTTTTGTAATGTCTAAATGAGTGACAAATCGCAATGGGTTTCCAGTTGAGATCAAAATGTTTTGTGCTTTTAATGTGGTCGCCAATTGGGTTTGATCTATCTTACTATCGACTTTTGCAAATAAGATATTTGTTTGTACGTGACTCGTGTTTACTTCAAAACCATTCACTGTATTTAATTGTTCCGCTAAGTATTTAGCATTGGAATGGTCATCGACTAAACGACCTGTGTTTTCAGTCAGTGCAATTTTACCCGCAGCGGCAATGATTCCTGCTTGGCGCATGCCGCCACCAAGAACCTTACGCCAGCGACGGGCTCTGGCTATTAGTGCTTTATCACCCAGTAATAGCGACCCAATTGGCGCTCCTAAACCTTTTGATAAACAAATGGTGAAAGAATCAAAATATTGAACAATTTCTGTAATATCGACATTAAGTGCGGTGGCTGCGTTATAAACACGCGCCCCATCAAGGTGAAGTTTTAGGTTATGTTGTTCAACAAATTCACGCGCTTGTTGAAGGTAGGTGAGCGGTAACACTTTACCATTGATGGTGTTCTCGAGGCTTAAAAGTGTTGTGCGGGCAAAATGAGGATCGTCTGGTTTAATTGCTGCTATCAATTTTTCGAAAGGAAGTGTGCCATCAGCGGCATTTTCTATCGGTTGAGGTTGGATCGAACCTAAAACGGCTGCACCGCCACCTTCGAATTTATAATTATGTGCCTGTTGACCACATAAATATTCATCTCCACGTTCACAGTGTGCCATTAATGCCAGTAAATTAGCTTGAGTGCCAGAACTACAAAAAAGTGCGGCTTCAAATCCATGGCGTTCCGCAGCAAAAAGCTCTAAATCATTAACGGTTGGATCGTCGCTATAAACATCGTCACCCACAAGTGCTTGGGACATCGCTTGACGCATTGCGGGAGAAGGGCGAGTTACCGTATCTGAACGAAAATCTATCATTTATTATCAACTTCCTATTCTGTTTTATTCACTATATCACTGTGTACTATTTGGTTTCTATAGTCGTAGATCCTTGTTATTAAGCATATGATGACACTATGTTTAAAACAGAATGTTTGATAGTTATATTAATACGGCATTCGCATAAAACATATTCTGTAAAGCATCTACACTTTAATAGTTGGTTGTTTATTATGCAATTATTGAAGAGACTCTGAGTACGGCCACACTAGGAGGATGATGTGATGTTAGTGGAACAACGTGATTTTACCTTACTTGGTAAAGTTCAGCGGCATGCTCATATTAGCGTAATCCCAACGGGTAAGTTACGCGTTAATATTCTTGAGGATAATGCAGAGAAAGAAGCTGAATTCTCGCAATTATGGTTTAGCAAGACCGGAACAAAAACATTATTAGTCTGCCGAGTTGAATCAAAAGTCAATTGGCAACTAGATCTTAGCAACCAAGACGCGAAAGAGCTCGAACACCTTATTGAATCGGCGCAAGAAGATTATGAAATCTTAATGCGTGATTTATAACTATCATCAATCTTGTTGAATGGTTTGGTGGGGCAATTTGTGATTTTGCGATATGAGTGTGTTTAACCCTGCTAGTAACTAGCAGGGTTTTATTCAGTTTCTAGGTTTAGGTAAAATGAGGCTTGCTTTCAAACCGCCGCGCTGGCTTTTACTTAAAATTAAATCACCACGATAGCTATGCGCTAGTTCATTCACGATGTTTAATCCAAGCCCTGTTCCAGGGGTATTTTCATCTAACCGTACTCCACGGTGAAGTACTTGCTTGCATTTTTCTTCTGCAATACCAATGCCGTCATCTTCAATGACAAGGGTAATTTGACCTGATTGGTTCGACTCTTGGTAGACGCGAATCAAAGAGTTAGCCCATTTATAGCTGTTTTCGATTAAGTTACCGATCATTTCATCAAGATCACGGCTTTCTACTGCAACCATCACACTGCTATCAAGCTCGTTAACTAAGATCAGCTCTCGATTTGCGTAGACTTTATCCATGGCTAAGGAGATCGCATCCACTCGACTAGAAACGGCGGTTTTTGCCGCTAGGATATTCACAGCGCCAGCCATACGAGCACGACCTAAATGATAATCGATGTGCTGTTGTAACTGCTGGAGAGCGGGTACTAGCTTGGCTTTTGTTGGTTCATCGAGTAACGCGACTTCATTATTCAAAATAGCGATGGGTGTTTTAAGTGCGTGAGATAAATTCCCTGAATGATTACGTGCACGTAATAGTAGCTCTTGATAGTGGAAGAGTAAGGCATTTAAATCATCAATAACCGGTTGTATTTCAACAGGATATAATCCAGTTAGTTCTGTAGAATGTCCTTCTCGCACTAGCTTTAAATTTCGACGCAATTTACGTAGAGGCCACAGTGACCAGCTGACTTGTAGCGTGGTAAGTGTGAGAATACCAATTGCCATAATGGTTAAAATTAACCATAAACCTCGCGTTAGTTGTTGCAAGGTCTTGAGTAATCGATCCTGATTGACGGCAACGGATAGTTCTACTGGATAATCACTATCAGGCAGTAGGAATTTACGTTTAACCACGATTAAGGATTGTTTATTAGGACCTTCAAAACCCTCTTCGCTATTCCCTGAAATGGTGGTGTCCCATAACGAGCGTGAACGTAGATGTTGTTTGTTGAGTTTGAGTGACCAATACAAACCGCTATAAGGGGAGTTAAATCGCGGGTTTGATAATCGACCATCAAGAAATACACGACCATGCGCATCAATATCGACAAGCGCTGTAATTTGATCAAGGTATAAATAAAGCTGGGTTTTTTCTTGGTCAATAAGGTAGCTTTTAATAAAGCTTGGCACAAGATAACCAGCCGTGAGTGTGATCGCTAATAGCCATATTGCAGAAGCGCTTAATAGGCGATTACGAATACTTGGCTGGCCTTTTTTCCGCATATTAATTCGCATTAATCCGATATCCAAGACCGCGAACTGTTTTTATTACGTCATTGCCAATTTTTCGACGTATACGACCAATGAAGACTTCAATTGTGTTGGAATCACGATCAAAATCTTGCTTATAGATATGTTCCACTAATTCTGTACGTGAAATAACCTTATCAGTGTTATGCATAAGATAAGATAACACTTTGAATTCAAGTGCTGTAAGATCAATGAGTTGGCCTTCCCAAGTCACCTTGGAAGTACGTGTATCAAGGCTTAAATTACCAGCTTGAATAACAGGAGAGGCATTACCTGTAGAACGGCGAAGTTGCGCTCTAACACGAGCGACTAATTCCACCATCTGAAAGGGTTTGGTTAGATAATCATCAGCGCCTGCATTTAAGCCATCGACACGTTGTGTGAGTTCATTACGTGCACTTAAAATAACGACAGGGCAGTTTACATTTTCTTCACGAATACCTTTTAATACGGTAATACCATCAAGTTTAGGAAGACCCAAATCTAAAACAATAGCATCCCAAGGTTCTGATGTTGCACGATAGAGGGCATCAATACCATCACAAGAAAGCTCTGCCACCCAACCGCTTTGTTCTAAACCAGCGATAATTTGTTCGCCTAAAGTTACTTCGTCTTCTACGACAAGAATTTTCATTTTGGAGCCCTGATGACATTTTCTAAATGTCGTCCTTTGATATTTAACATTTGTAAAGATTGAGCTTGATATTCAACTTTTATTATATTGTTTTGATTATCAATAAGCTTTAGTTCATAGATCCACTCACCATTGTCTTCGTTGAGCTCTACTTTAATTATACGTGCTGATAACTGTTGAGAGACTTTATGTTGAAGGGCTGAATAAGGCTTGATTAATCCTTTCTCGACAGCTGTCATTACATCATCGTGATGCTCTTCATCGTGGGTTATCGGCGTTGCTAATGCACAGAAAGTCAACGATCCGAGAAGCCCGACTATATATAAATATCTATGACGTATTTTCATATTTATAATTGTAACGTAACAACCATGAATGGAAAGTGAATGAGACGACTATGATAACGTGTGTAATGCTCATAAGTCGTTAAATTTTTAAGCTTTTATTCGAAAATTATGATCCCGTTATAGTAGAATAAGTATTGCATGAATGGTGTTTTTAAATTTTATTCAAATTTAGTGAATAGCTTGCTAGTTTACGGCATTTATCGCAAAATTGCGCAATAAAAAGTAATGAAATAGGTAACCCACGATGGCTTCTAGCGCACATGCACTTCATATTTTAGTGAAACACAAAGAATTGGCTGATGATATTCTAGAACAGCTTAAAAAGGGTGCAAAGTTTCAAGATCTTGCTAAGAAACACTCAACGTGCCCGTCGGGTAAAAAAGGGGGAGATCTTGGTGAGTTCCGTAAAGGTGCAATGGTGCCGCAGTTTGATAAAGCGGTCTTTTCTGGTAAAGCAATCAGTACCAGTGAAGCGTTAAAAAAGAAAAATAATAACTTACGCGGATTAATTCCAGAACCTGTAAAGACTAAGTTTGGTTGGCATGTGATTAAAGTTCTTTATACCGTTTAATCTATTTATTGAACCAGATTGAATTTATATTAACGCTCTTATTTTAGAGCGTTTTTTTATGCTTAATAGATACATAATAATGTTATTAATGGTATCTATTGGTTGTTATTATTCAATTGTCTGTGTGAATAAAGTGGCTAATTTACATTGATTTACGCTTTAAAGCTGTTTAATTAATCTGTTTTTCCATAGTATTAATATATGCCCTTTTTATGGAGAATGACGATGAAAGGTTTATTCGATCAGCTAATAAATCAAGCTAGTAATTATATGGATAAGGGAAAAACCACATCTAGTTCAAGTACCTCTGATTTATTAAAAGGAGCGACAGCCGGTGGGGTTGTTGGTGCATTATTAGGCAATAAGAAAAGTCGTAAATTAGCCAAAAAATATGGTGGTAAAGCTGCCTTAGTTGGTGGTACTGCTGTGATTGGCACTGTCGCTTATCAGGCTTATAAGAAATGGTCACAAGAGTCATCACATGCTTCTAATACGGCAATGGACTCACAGCAAGCGATTTCCCCAAATACCCAATTAAGAACAAACCAAGACTTGTTAGTTCAAGCTATGATTTTTGCAGCAAAAGCTGATGGTCATATTGACGAGCAAGAAAAAACAGCGATAGCACAATGGATGATTGAAAATGGGATCAGCCATGATGTTGAAACTGTGATTGTTCGTTGGCTAAATGCACCGTTAGATCCCCAAGTCATTGCGGCGCAAGTTAGTGGCTTAGAGCAAGCTTCTGAAGTTTATTTAGTTACATTATTGGCTATTGATGTCGATCATTTCTTAGAGCGTGCTTATCTTGACGCATTAGCCCAAGCATTAAAACTGCCAGTAGGCTTAGTTCAGCGAATAGAAGAACAAGCAAATGTTATGTCGTGATTGATTTAACACAGCTAAGATAGGGGCTAATTAAATATAGCCCCTGATTGTCAATATTATTTTGTTTGACCCGCAGGCATAGAACTATTGATTCTGACTGGACCTAAACCAATAACACATTGTTTATAACCTTTTTCCCAGCCTTTTAGGTAAGCTGCTCTATTTACGGTATCGTAGCTATTTACTATTTCTTTGGATGGTAAAAACTGCGCTTCCATGGCATTTTTACAACCATCGTCATATCCTTTTTTTTCTACTGGCGCCGTATCTTGTTTTACGATTTTTGTGATCACTTGTGGTTCTGATTGCGGTACAGTCTGTGTCGCACAACCTGAAATCAATAAAGTTAAGCCAATAAAGGGTAAATATTTATTCATAATATACTCAGTTATATATTCAATCTTGCTGTGATTACAAAAGCGACAAGCAAAACCATTATAATTCGTTATGAGTATATTATAGCAATACCCTTAATCAAACCGTAACCAATGCCATAGTGGTTGAAATTGTGAGTATTTTAAGCGATGAACTAAATGCATTATTGCTTAAGCGATACAACTATCTCTTTAGAAGAGCGAGTATCACTCCAATTTAATAATTTTGAATAGAAGTATTTTAGTATTATCAGATAGATAGTGATGAGACTGAAACTGGTTATGGTACTAATCCCTTGTTGAAAATGATTATCACCAGAAAGAAGTAATATTAAGCCAAGACTGACACCAAGTGATGAAATCATTAGCCATAGCGGAAAACTAAGCCTGAAAAACTGATAGAAATGGAACAATACAGAGAAGATCACTTTCTTTAAATGAAACATAATGTACTCCTAAGCGAAATTGTTGCCTAGTTGTTAAATTATTCCAGTTATTGATGAGAGTGAAGTGCAGTGATCAGATTTTGTGTCGTTGTTCATGGTTTGATGGTAACGATGAGGCGGTATTTCGCATCATCGTTATAGCCATACCATAATTACTTTTGTGCCTATGGGTGAGTTGGTTTAGGAATATAACGGCCTAAACGATCAATTTTTCTGTTTTTAGAGAAGAACATTTCAAGCTCAATCATGACCCCAGGGTTAGCGTGATAGTTGTATTCACGAGGGAATTCTAGCTGCGGACGAACACCTAGATATAGCCAGTGTTTGTAAATACGTTTATTCCATGTTGCAGATATCCAATAGTTTGTGATTTCTTTATTTTCTCCAGTATCAGCACTGATCCCTGTTGAATATTCGAATAAATTCTTATCATCATAACGATGGAATAATTCAAATTGCTGGAGAAGTTCCCATTTATCGTCTTCTTTCAAGTACTGCGCGCTGGTTGTGGTTTTGAATATTTTCGAATGCTCAGGGTTTATCGCGTAATAGCCACTGAGCTCACTCAGATAACCTAACCCTTTTGAGTGATAATAAAAGACTTGTTGTTCAAGTCGGGTTGTCCAGTTTTCACTAATAGGATCAACGCGTGTAAGTCGCATTTTTGTGAAAGGATCAAGTGGAAGCTTTAATTTAATACCAATATCAAAATCTGAATTCCAGTTGCCAAAGTGGGCATCTTGAAGACGAAATGCACCCACAGTATCGCCTGATGTGGTTTTGTTGCCTGTGGCAATACCACGTTGCTTGTTTTCAAGACTATCGAAGTCGCCGGGCTCGGAATCAATGATTAGTTTCCAGTCTCTTTTTACATGGGGCAGGTCAAGTTTGAAATAAACTTTGAAGTCATTATCAAGTTTGCCACGGTAAGAGTAGGCTAAACGATTACGAATACGTAAATAGCTTCGGTTGGTAAGTGCACTTTCGTCATCGTCTTTCGCTAAACTTTCGTCAAGGTACTCGCCAATATCATGGACGGTGTTGGTAAGTGATTGGTGTGAGTCATCAACCCAATCTGCCATGCTTGATTGATTGTTGGGATCAGTACTCGTATCGCTAACGGGTTCAGCTTGGCTAATACTGGGTATTATTGAGAATAAAAAAAACGGTAAACAAAGCTGTTTATAGCGAGTTTTAAATGAGACTAATGGTTTCAATTTGTTCAAACTTCCTTTTCGAATTCGTCACTATAGTTCTAAATAAACATCAAAATACAGATGTTATTTTTACTGAGAATAGAGACACTTAAATTGTTATGATTTTATGCTAACAAAGCTAATTATCTCAGTTGTTATATTTTCATCACTAAATCATCATCTGAATGATGTGTAATCACACTATACTGAAAATGATTTTTATGCTTACGTCCTCATAGCTAGGATATTATTGATACACAGTATTTATCAATCGCTTTTGAATATTGTGGCTTATTATCACAAAGCTTTTGTGACATGTAGTGTAAATATTAATGGTATGTTCTAGAACTTAATGACAGTTTTAGATATTTCTGTTATTGAATCATATGAAACTAAGTGCGCTCGAGGGATGTATGGATAGTTCAGAGATAGAAAGCATTAAACGGGATATGTCAGTAAAAGTTCATGATATTTTTGATAACTTTGAAGAGCATAATAACCGACTACCAACGATGGAAGAATTTCGGAGTATCTTTCATGATTGTGCTGATCACTATTTAGGCCCATTAGATAAACAGATTGTCGATGGTATTAATGCCAACTTAGAACGTCAACGTATTCGTGAACAACAGTTGTGGGATGCTGTGAACGAGCTTGAATCTGAAGAACGAGTTCGTAGAGACGCAGAATAAAGTTTATGGGCGATGCGCCATAGCTAAAGCAACTTTAGACTGTGGGCGTATCCCCAATTGTTGGCAAAATGTTTGACTAACCAATATGATTTTTTCTAAATCTATGCCGGTATTGATGTTAAGCCCTTGGCATAAGTAAATAACATCTTCTGTTGCTACATTACCACTTGCTCCTGGTGCATATGGGCAACCACCTAATCCCGCAATACTACTGTCTATTGTCGTAATTCCCATTTGCATTGCTTGATAAATATTCGCTAAGGCTTGTCCATAACTATCATGGAAATGGACGGCGATGGCTTTTGATTGAATATGTTGACTTACACATTCTAACATTGCAGCAACTCGTAACGGCGTTCCTGTTCCTATTGTGTCTCCCAGTGACACTTGATAGCAGCCCATTTCGATGAGAGTCTTTGCAATTTCTGCGACTTGTTGCGGTGGTGTTTTTCCTTCGTACGGACAATCTATCACACAGGATAAATAAGCACGTACAGGTATTAAGTGTTGATGGGCTATCGCAATAACAGACTCAAATCGTTGAAAGCTTTCATCAATACTGGCGTGTATATTTTTTTGAGTGAAGGTTTCAGAGCAAGAAGTAAAGATAGCGACTTCATTGGCATTAACGTTAATGGCCGCTTCTAGCCCTTGTAAATTAGGAGTCAGAGCTGAGTAAAATATATTGGGATGACGTTGAATGTGCGAGAATACACTATCTGAATCAGCCATCGTTGGGATCATCTTTGGCGAAACAAATGCACCTGATTCGATATGTGTTAACCCTGTCTGACTCAATTCATTAATCAGCGCTATTTTAAGAGCTGTTGCTTTATCACCTAATGCTGAAAGATGAGGTTCGTTTTGTAATCCATCACGGGGGCCAACCTCAAAAACGGTAATAGCATCGGGTAGCGATAATTGAAGCTTATTCGTTAATGTCATTGGCTTTACTCCAACTTGGTGGGACTTTATCGAAAAAAGCTTGTATGCCTTCTTGTGCTTGTGGTGAACATCGAACTCGGGCGATTAATTCACTGGTATAACGAATTAAACGTTGATCAATGATTTCGACTTCACATTGACGACATAAGGTTTTGACTGTTGCAAGAGCTGCTGGGCTATTGGTTAAGATTTGCTGAATTATTACCTGTTTTTCTTGTTGTATATCATCACAAATATGATGAATTAAACCAAGTTCGAGTGCTTTTTCTACCGTGATTAACTCTGCGGTTAACATAAAACGTTTTGCTTGGCGGATCCCAATTGCACGACAAACATACGGGGCAATTGTCGCTGGCACTAACCCTAACCTTACTTCACTTAAACAGAATTTCGCGTTGATACTGGCGATGGCAATATCACAGCAGCAAATTAACCCTAATGCACCCCCAAAAGCAGCCCCTTGAACGACGGCAATGGTGGGAGCTGGAAAGTGGTTGAGTTGATTGAGAAGTTCAGCAAGTTGAGCTGCATCTTGTTGATTATTTTGCTCGGTTTCTAAAGCCATGTTTTTCATCCAAAGCAGATCAGCACCCGATGAAAAATGTTTACCATTGGCTTCAAGTATCAGGCCGCGTATCTCTTGGTTTGTTTTAAGTTGATTAAGGGCGGCGAGCAGATCACCGATGAGTTCAGCATTAAAAGCATTCGATTTATCGACACGGTTTAAAGTAATGGTCGCGATGTTATTAGATGAAATCGACACTAATATATTTGGTTGTGTTTTCATAATATGACCTAAAATGTTACATGCGGAAAATACCAAATCGGGTCTCTTTTATAGGGACATGCTGAGTAATTGAAAGCGCCTGAGCTAATACATTACGGGTAGATTTAGGATCAATAATGCCGTCATCCCATAGCCGTGCACTGGCGTAGTAGGGATGACCTTGTTTGTCATAGAGCGCTAAAATCGGCTGTTTGATTTGTTGTTCGTCTTGCTCTGTCCAAGGTTTATTTCCTCGTTGGCGGATAGCTTGAGTGATTTGCGATAAGACTTCAGCGGCTTGCTCACCTCCCATGACGGATATGCGCGCATTAGGCCACATCCATAATAGGGTTGGATCATAAGCTCTCCCACACATGCCATAATTTCCTGCGCCGTAAGAGCCTCCGATGATAACGGTAAATTTGGGCACATTGGCACAGGCAACAGCCATCACCATTTTTGCGCCGTGTTTTGCAATACCTTCTGCTTCAACCCGTTTACCAACCATAAATCCGGTGATGTTTTGTAAAAACAACAGAGGGATTTTCCGCTTACAACATAGCTCAATAAAGTGAGCACCTTTTTGTGCCGATTCTGAAAATAGAATGCCATTATTAGCAACAATACCAACAGTGTGACCTTCAATGGCTCCAAAGCCACAAACGAGGGTATTGCCATACATAGCTTTAAATTCATCAAATTTAGAGTTGTCGACTAAACGGGCTATGAGCTCTTTAATATCAAATGGAATACGGATATTAGTACCCACAATGCCGTAGATGTCATCCATGCTGTATTTAGGTGGAGATGCCGTCGAATCATGATGAATACTAGCACTTGGTATATTGCAGCTAGCAATAGCATCACGTGCAAGACTCAATGCATGTGCTTCATCATTAGCATAATAATCAGCAAGACCTGATTTTTTACAATGAACATCGGCTCCACCTAATTCTTGTGCTGTTACTTCTTCACCTGTTGCTGCTTTTACTAAAGGGGGACCAGCTAAATAGATTGTTGCTTGATCTTTTACCATGATAGACACGTCAGACATGGCTGGAATGTATGCGCCACCTGCAGTGCACAACCCCATAACTACGGCAATTTGAGGGATCCCTTTCGCTGACATTTGAGCTTGATTGAAAAAGATGCGACCAAAATGATCTTTATCGGCAAAGACTTCGGCTTGGTGGGGTAGGTTAGCGCCGCCAGAATCAACAATATAAATACAGGGAAGATGACACTTTTCAGCGATTTCTTGGGCTCTAAGGTGTTTCTTTACCGTTAGTGGGAAATATGTTCCACCCTTAACTGAAGGATCATTGGCAATGATCATACACGCATGCTGGTGGATGTATCCGATGCCAGCAATAATGCCAGCACAAGGCACGGCTTCGCTATAGACATTTAGTGCGGCAAAAGGGGCTATTTCTAACCATGGACTGTGTTTATCAAGTAACTGATGAATTCTTTGTCTTACTGGTTGTTTACCTTGTTTTTTTTGATGTGCTAATGCCGATTCTCCACCACCTTGATGGATTACCTCTAGCTGGGTGTTTAAGTCGTCAACCAACAATTGCATCTCATCATTATTGTTTTTGAACCATTGGCTGGTTGTATCTACTTTTGAGGTAAGTTGAGCCATGGCTTACTCCTTAGCGAGCTGATTCTGAGAATAATTCACGTCCAATTAGCATGCGTCTTATCTCTGAAGTTCCTGCACCAATTTCATAAAGTTTGGCATCTCGTAATAAACGTCCGGCAGGGTAATCATTGATATAGCCATTACCACCGAGTATTTGAATGGTTTCTAACGCCATTTTTGTGGCTAGTTCAGCACTAAGCAAAATTACGCCAGCTGCATCTTTACGGGTGACTTCACCGCGGTCACAGGCTTTTGCAACGGTGTAAACATAGCTGCGAGCAGCATTGAGTTGGGTATACATGTCTGCAATTTTGGCTTGGATCAGCTCAAATTCACCAATCGCTTTGCCAAATTGTTTTCGTTCATGGATGTAAGGGATCACGACATCCAAACATGATTGCGCGATACCGAGTGGGCCGGCAGCAAGTACTACGCGCTCGAAGTCTAATCCACTCATTAAGACTTTTGCGCCGTGGTCGACGTCACCCAGTACGTTTTGTTTCGGTACTTTGCAGTTAATAAAAACTAACTCGCACGTATTTGAACCACGCATACCTAATTTGTTGAGCTTTTGCGCAGTAGAGAAACCATCAAATTGTGATTCAATAATAAAAGCAGTGATTGCGTTGGCTGAGGTGCGGGCATAGACCACAAGCGTATTGGCTTCTGGTCCATTAGTGATCCACATTTTATTACCGTTGAGTAAAAAATGATCACCGTGATCTTCTGCTTTTAACTGCATGCTCATAACATCAGACCCAGCATTCACTTCGCTCATTGCCAGTGCACCAATGTGTTCTCCTGTGATTAATGCTGGTAGGTATTGTTGCTTCTGAGCATTATTACCATTTCTGAATATTTGGTTTGCACACAAGTTAGAATGAGCACCGTAGCTCAATCCGATTGAAGCAGAAGCACGACTGATCTCTTCCATCACGATAACATGTTCTAAATAGCCCATAGCAGCCCCACCGTATTGTTCAGCAATGGTGACGCCAAGTAAGCCCATTTCGCCTAATGATTGCCAGAGGTAATGGGGAAATTGATTGTCTTGATCTATTTCGTTAGCGATAGGAGCAATATGTTCAGCAGCATATAAGTTAACCTGTTCGCGCAGCATATTGGCAGTATCACCTAAATCAAAGTTGAGTGGTGAGTATTGGCTATGCATAGTAAAGCCTCCTTTGCGGAACCTGTTCAGATTACTTGTCTTTGTATGATTCTGTTTTTATTAGGGTGTGCATACAGCGTTTTTTTGCGCGTTCAAGTTCAATAAGAGTGATATCAATATCGGCGCGTTGATGGGTCAGTTGTCGTTGTTTTTGGTCGATGATGTTGATCATGGAAAGAAGCTGAGCATGGCTTTTGTTGTCATCGTATAAACTGAAGAGTTCCCCGATTTCTTGTAAAGAAAAGCCTAAACGCTTACCGCGAAGTATTAAACCGAGTCGAATTTTATCTCGTCGTCCATAGACACGATTAACGCCATCTCGTTTAGGTGAAAGCAAACCTATATCTTCATAAAAGCGAATACTGCGTGGTGTTATTTTAAATTCGTTTGCAAGCTCGCTGATTTTGAAAGTCATCACATTGAGTCTCCTGCAACGTTAGATAGGTAAAAACTTTTCACCTATCGGTTAAGCAGAGCAGTGATTTTGAGTATTAAAATCCCAGCAAATGTTTCTTAACGTTTACGTAAATGTTAGTGCTATGCTTACAAAAGCGTCAAGAAATCCCCTAATATTCCTGCAGGCAATGTTTTCTAAATTGACGTAAAGAGGTGATTGGTATGAGTAAGGATATTCTGATCGTTGCTGCTAAAAGAACGCCAATTGGGAGTTTTCAAGGCGATTTACGGCATTTTTCCGCCACTCAGCTTGGTAGTATTGTTATTGAAGCAGCATTACGAGATGTTAAACGTGTTCAGCCAACAGATACGACTTTAGAACATAATAATGAGATAGAGTATGAGCACATTGCACAATTGATTGATGAAGTCTTTATGGGCTGTGTATTAACGGCAGGTGTTGGGCAAGCCCCTGCAAGACAAGCAGCTTTGATGGCAAAAATTCCTGTATCGGTTTCCTGTACTACGATAAACAAAGTTTGTGGCTCAGGGTTAAAATCAATCTTATTGGCTTGCGATATGATTAAAGCTGGAGCGATTCGAACGGCTGTCGCTGGAGGCATGGAAAGTATGACCAATGCACCTTATTTACTCACAGACAGTCGAAACGGTATGCGAATAGGCCATAAAGCGGTACTTGATCATTTATATCTAGATGGATTGCAAGATGCATTTGATGGGCACTTAATGGGCGTTTATGGTCAACAAACGGCAACAAAATATAATATTTCACGAGAAATCATGGATGAATGGGCTGTAAGGTCAATTAATAAAGCCCGCAAAGCGGATAGTCGTCAGGCATTTCACGCTGAAATCGTCCCTATTACCGCTCAGAGTCAAAAAGCATTAGTGACGGTTGAAAAAGATCAGCACCCGAATGAAGTGAATATTAAGAAAATACCAAACCTTCCTCCTCTATTTTCGCAACATGGTGAACAAGGTACGATCACTGCCGCTTCATCAAGTGCTATTGGTGACGGTGCCGCAGCTTTAGTGTTAATGGAAGCTGAACAAGTTCGACGACAAGGCTTATATCCACTGGCATCAATTAAAGGTTATGCCAGTCATAGTCGATCCCCCGATGAATTTACTATTGCACCTATTCATGCCATTAACCAATTATTAGATGATCTTAATTGGTCTATTGATGATGTGGACTTGTGGGAAATTAACGAAGCTTTTGCTGTGGTGACAATTGCCGCGATAGAGCAGCTAGGTATTGATGCTGAAAAAGTGAATGTTAACGGTGGAGCTTGTGCATTAGGTCACCCAATAGGCGCGACAGGAACAAGAGTCGTGGTGACATTAACCCATGCATTACGACAACAAGCGCAAATGTTGAGTGGCACGAAAACGCTAAAAGGTGTTGCTGCTGTATGTGTTGGTGGAGGAGAAGCATTGGCAATTGCGATTGAAGTTGATGTTAAATAGTATGACATTGAAGATTGGAAATAAGTTAAAGGAGTAAGTGATGACAGGAATGGTGAATGTTTCCTATATCCGTTGTACTGATGGACATAGTATTGGTGTACTAGAGCTGGATAATCCATCATCGCTTAATGCACTTACGTTAAATATGCATAAAACGATTTACCAGTATTTACAGCTTTGGCGTGAAGATGAAAGCATTGTTGCTGTAATGATTAAATCGGTGGGTGATCGCGCTTTTTGTGCAGGTGGGGATGTGCGCAGTATGTATTATGCAATGGAAAATGATCCTGCTTTAAAGCATCAACAAAAGCCACCAAAGATAGCGTTAGATCAAATTGAAAGTCACGTAGCTAAGCCGTTTTTAACTGAATATTTCTCCGTTGAATATAGCTGTAACTTACTCATCCATAACTATAACAAACCCGTTATTGCTTGGGGACATGGGTATATCATGGGGGGAGGATTAGGATTATATATTGGCGCAAGCCATCGCGTTGCTTTACCGAATACAGTATTAGCGATGCCGGAAATAACTATTGGCTTATATCCTGATGTTGGTGCGACATGGTTTTTAAACCAGCTTCCTGATGGGATCGGTATGTTTTTGGGCTTAACAGGTGCACATGTCAACGTTTGTGATGCTCGAGATTTAGCAATGGTTGATCATATTGTTGCAAATAGTGCTTATGATAATGTTGTTAAACAATTAAAGCATTACCCATGGTCAACAATATTGGCTGATACGCAAAGTCAGTCATTGGTATCAGAAGCAATCTCGGTCATATTAAATAACGGTGCTGAAAAAGCGCACTCTGTGTTACCTGCAAATCAATTGATGCCATACTTTGCACAAATTCAGGCGGCTTGTTTTGCTCAATCATTACCCACTATTTACGACCAAATTAATGCCATTGATGGTTTGGGCCGCTGGATAGAGACAGCAAAAAAGGCCATGAATGCAGGTAGCCCTATTACCGCACACATTTGTTTTAAACAAATACAAAGCTACAAAGATGTATCTTTACTTGACTGTATAAAAATGGAACTGGGTCTTTCAGTAAATTGTGGTTTGTTAGGTGAGTTCAAAGAAGGTGTCCGAGCGCATTTAATTGATAAAGATTATATGCCTAACTGGATTTATTCATCTGTAAATGATGTTGATAACAAGGTAATTGAGCAAATATTTACACCTATCTGGTCTGAGCATGAGAATCCAATTAATCAGGTCAATATTAGCTAATTATTTATAATAACTTAGATTTTATGAATAGAAATATTGTGATGGATAAATATACGTTAAAGTAACAGAGTTAAACTTTTGTTTTAATTCAGGAGCAATTAATGAATATTGAGAATAGCGTTGTTGTCATTACCGGTGCTAGTCAAGGTCTAGGCCAAATGATGGCTGTAACTCTAGCTCAAATGGGCGCTGAATTGGCTTTAATTGATATCAACTCAGCTGGGTTACGTCAAACGCAAGATCAGTGTCATATGTTAAACAGTAAAGCAATGATCTATGAGGCTGACGTAACAAGCGAAGATGAAGTTGTTCAAGCATTTGCACATATTATTGAAGATTTCGGTCATATTAATGTCTTAATTAACAATGCTGGTATTCTTGATGATGGCTTCCTGGTTAGTGAAAGTAATGACGTATTAACGAAAATGCCGCTAGACCAATTTCAAACGGTGATGGATGTTAATGTTACTGGTTCATTTTTGTGTGGACGAGAAGCCGCTGAAAAGATGATCAAGACAGAATCTCAAGGCGTTATTATTAACATTTCAAGTGTCGCTAGAGCAGGAACATTAGGCCAAACTAACTACGCGGCGTCAAAAGCGGCAGTTGCAACGATGGCTGTGGGCTGGTCGAAAGAGTTAGCAAAATACGGTATTCGTGTTGCTGCAATTGCTCCCGGTTTGATTGATACTCCTTTAACTGACCAATTGAAGCCCGAAGTGCTTGAAAAAATGAAGGCATCAGCACCTTTTGAGCGTGTTGGTAACCCTGAAGAGATTGCCCATACAGTGAAGTATATTATTGAGAATGACTACTTCACTGGGCGTATTCTTGAAATTGATGGTGGTATGCGTTTATAACGTTAATTAACCATAAAACATCGCATATAGTGCCATGCCTCCGCCGACTACAAACATAATCATAGAGACAGTAAAGGCGAATTTAGCAAGGTATGGCATTAATTTTTCCATGAGATTTCTCTGTTCATTATTTCAATGAATGAATATTACCTTTCATCTTCTGTTTAGTGAAGATAATTAAATTTATTAAATATAATTCTATTACTTATTCTTTATACTTGTTTCGTATATAATTGCGAAAAACAAGATTAGAGATATCTTATGAGTATATTAAAGTCTGCAAAGCTCGCTTACAGTCATAAAAATCACGGTAAAACATTATCTATCGCTAAATACGCGATTAGAGCGATGGTATATTCACGCCAATATAATGAACTCGCTCATTTCTTTTTAAATGATCAACGAAAAGAAGTCATTGATCAGCAACCTGAATTTTTAATGCGCTTTACAAAACCCTATTTGGCTACGTGTTTTTCTAAAAATCAAATTGTTGAGGTTTTAAAAAAACATTATAACTGGATGGAAAGCCATTTTTCAGATTCAGCTCGACATACTATTTATACTGATGAATTAGAGCTTTATAGCTTTGATATTGAAGAAAAGTCCTATCAAGTTAAACTAAGTTTTGACCACACTTATCGCCGCGAAGGGGAATTAGCGTTAATACTGACAGATAGCAATGATCACCGTTATTACGCTATTGCATTTACCGTTATTGATAATGATATTTATGTTGGTTGTATGCAAGGTGGTTCTAACGATAATGGATTTAGTCGTTTATTTACGAAAGCTTTTTATGGCTTACGACCAAAGTCTTTTATGGTTGAAACCTTACGTTTATTTGCTAATGATATGAATATTGAGCATATATATGCGGTTAAAAATAGTGCACATGTATACACTGCTAAGCGCTATGGTAAAAAAGCATCAACGATCAACCTTAACTATGATCAATTATGGCAAGAACATAATGGTGAAGAATACAATGATGCTTTTTATTCATTACCATTACATACAGAGCGTCGCGCAATGGAAGATATCAAACGACCAAAGCGTAAAATGTATCGTGAACGTTACGCCTGGTTAGATGAATACGATCAAGATCTTAAAGAACAATTGGATAGTGTTACGATTCAACATTGATTTATTGTAGTGAATGAATCGATTAAGCAATAAAAAAGGCTTGTCACGATACATAGTGACAAGCCTTTTTATGTTTTTCTTATTTTAACCTGCTGCGACGTTATCTTCAGGATATTTCAGCAAGGTTGGTTTAGGACGAGCTAACATGTATGCCAAGGTTAGTGGGCCTAAACGACCGATGATCATGACGACTATCATGATGTATTTACCGGGTTCAGATAAGGTTGCTGTTAAACCAGCAGTAACGCCTACGGTCGCAAATGCTGAAATGGTTTCAAACATTACCTCATAGAATGGGGCTTTTTCCGTGATCATTAAGGCAAACATTGCAATGGTAAGTACAATGCCACTAACCACAATGATGGCTAATGATTTTGTCACCGTTTGGTTTGAAATTGTGCGCTTAAATAGCACTACACGATCACGTTGCTTTAAGAACGACCATGTTGCCAAAATAGCTACGACAAAGGTTGATACCTTAATACCGCCACCTGTAGATGTTGAACCAGCACCAATAAGCATTAATAGCATCATGACCAACATAGTTGGTTCAGTAAACTTACCAATATCAACACTGTTGAAACCGGCTGTACGTGCTGTAGCTGATTGGAAAAAGGCTGCTAACCATTGCCCTGATTCATTAAGTGACCCAAGAGTGTGGCTATTATGGTGTTCTAAAAGCCAAATCATTACGGTACCAACAAATAATAGTATGGGTGTTGCTATTATCATTATTTTTGAATGCAAAGATAAAAAATGGAACCCACGGTGTGCATTTCTTTTGATATCAGAAATAACAGTAAAACCTAAACCGCCTAATATGAATAATGATGAAATCGTAATAATAACAAGAGGATCATCAACATAGCGTGTTAAGCCATCTGAAAATAAAGAAAAACCCGCATTGTTAAAGGCTGAAATCGAATGAAATACTGCAAAGAATAGACCTTGCTCCCAACCCATCTCAGGTACCCAGCGTAGCGACAGAAAAAATATACCGATCAATTCACAAATAAGCACAAAGATAATGATGTGTTTTACAAGGCGGCGAATATTTGTGAATTTATCTTGTCCTAATTGTTCTTTCGTTAATGCTTGTTGACGTAAGCTTAACCGCAAACCAAACATGTAAAGTAAAACGGCAGACAATGTCATTTGTCCTAAACCGCCAATTTGCATGAGTAGCATTAATAACACTTTACCACTAATGGAAAAATGCGAGCCTGTATCTACTACACCTAAGCCCGTTACACTGATCGCAGAAGTTGCAGTAAATAGAGCATCGACAAAACTAAGCCCTGAAACTGAAAATGCAGGTAACGTGAGCAGGATTGCTGCTGGCATTAAAATGGCTAAAAAACTAAAAATGATGATCTTAGGTTCAGACCATCTTTTTTTATGGTTGTCAGTTTTGATAGGGACATACATGCCCCTGTTTGGAATGAAACTCATAGCTTTCTTAAAGTCTCAGTTAATATTTTTTCAGGTCCTGTGATAATTAAAATATCGCCTACTTGTAATTCAGTGCTTGGATCAGGAGCTTTACGTACTTCAGGGCCACGTTTAAGTGCTAATACTTGGGTTTCTTTATGAGCACCACATGGGTGTTCATATATTTTACGTCCCATATTTTTTGCTGTAACGACCACTTCTGCGAGTGAAATACCACTTCCTAGTTCAGAGAACTCAAAAATACGTTTATCTAACATATTGCGAGCTATACGAATCCCCATATCACGTTCTGGACGGATGATCTTATCTGCGCCAATTTTAGATAAGATTTTGCTATGAGGTGTATCCTTTGCTTTAACCCAAACTGTTTTCACTCCCGCCTCTTTTAAAAGAAGAGTAGTAAGAATACTGGCATTAACATCTTCACCAATTGATACCATAACAAGATCATAATCGTCCAATTTTAGCTCAGAAATGGTGGCTTCATTTGAACAATCAGCAACAACAGCTTGAGTTGCGACATCTGCCGCTTTACGCACACAAGTTTCATCAAGATCGATAGCAAGTACTTGAGCGCCACGCTCGCTAAGTTCTTGACAAAGTGACATACCAAATCTGCCAAGACCAATAACGGCAAATTGTTTATCTTCAGGATTCATTGTTTTTCCCCAAACTGTTTTAGTATAGCGTTTTAATTGTTTTGTTGTTGATTCAAAATACATTTTTTAAAATGTTGTAAAGACTATGGACGTGTAAAATTTGTCTTATTCAATTTAAGGTACGTAGTCGTTACACATTTCCAATTATCAAAATAGATCGTGAATAGTGCTAGGATTTTATTTGTAATACAAGATAATTGAGTGTTGGTATAGATCGCACCTGCTACAGAGTATTCTGTAATATTAACTTAATCTATTGATTTAAATTCAATTTATTTTATTACTAGTGCGTTTATTTTAAAAATAGCAATCTTATATTTAGTACAAATCATATAAACTTATAAATTTTGCACATCTAACTGTTGTTTTTTTGCCCATTTATGTGTGCGGTGTCACGTATATAAGTTAGATGAGTGTAAATAACTAATTTGTTCTGCTTTTTTACCTCAAAACGCCAATATTTGCATTGTAATAAAGCTGTTTCCCTTTTCCTTGATTAATATTACTTGATAAGTATCAGACAGGGCATTTTTATGCGTTGTTTTTGATATGTCGTTTAATACAGAACTATTAACACTAAAGTTGACGTTGTTATCGGCAGTGCACTGAACGATTCTATTATACTCGAAGACGAGTAAGTGGTTATATCTACCACCTTTTTTGTGGTTATTGCGTTATACGCATTGTGTTCTATTTTTATATTTTGTTCGGTAATCGCACCTTTAATCTTAGGTGTCTTTGATAAGGAAATTTAGAACTTTCACATCATGAAACTCAAGGATGATTTTCTGATTATCTTGAAAATATTTAGGGCAGGGTAATAAACCGCTCTGCCAATATTGTATGCCATTATTTTTATTACCTCTGTTCGTTATCGGAAAGAAGTAGTTTAAAAACATGTGAATAAATAAAATATTGCCAGCATGTTTGACGTTAACTTTACAGACCTCATTCTGTTCTATGTGGAAGATATATATGATAATTAACTGCCATCATTAATGTGAAAACTTATGGTTACTTTGATAAAAATAGCTTGTAACAAATACGAGAAAGAATAAAGCCTGTGATTAATCCTCCGGTATTTGCAGCTAAATCTAGCCATTCGCCATAGCGATTAACATAAGGCTGGATTAATTCAATTACTCCGCTCCATGTAATACACCCGACAAATAACCAAAACCAATATTTAGGCATTTTTAGGCCAATAGCAAAAATTAATGCGCTATAAGCGATAAAGTGATGTGTTTTATCTGTTCCTGGTACTTGGGGTAAGCTGGGTTGAGGTAATAGTGATAAAACTGTAATTATCATTAGCGTTAGTAAAGTAATAACTTTCCAGTGTATTTCTATAAAACGTAACAATGTAGGCATAAGAAAGGATTGCTTTTATATAAGAGTAATAGGATTTTTCGATCATACGTGTGATTAAGTAATGTTCAAGATACTTATCATTGATAAGTAGCAGGAATAATCCTGCTACTTGAAGCTATTCTAAATTATCGAAATCGGTCTTATCTATTAGAAAAGGGGCATTGAGTAAATAAGATTGGCTGATAAAATGCTCAGCAAGCGTTCTGACCGTCTGTAAGTATAACTCAAAATCCTCTTGGTGTAGTTGACTTATATGTTGCGTTAAAATAAGTCGACAAAGTTCTCCAGTAATCGAGTGTGAAACTTGTTCGACAAGTTTATATGTCGCTTGCTTTGATAGTTGAAAGCCTTTATCAATATCTTGATTCACAATAACTCGACTAAATACAAGGTCGAGACTTTTTGTTATATCCTCTTGTGTTGTAAATGCGTTAATGAGTGATGTGATTTGTTGAATAGATAAAGCAGACATGACCATTTCACATTCAGTATTAAATGTATTTTTAACCAAATCAGTTGTTTCTTTCTGAGTGATGTGGGTCAGTGTTCCACGCCTGTTCGCCGCTTTAATAGCAAAGTCTTGTTGTGATTGACGAATAACCTCAGTCAATTCCTGACTTATTTGATCAAAATTCTGAAAGTTGGCACTAAATCCATAATGGCATTGTTTGCTGATGGTATTAAGAGACGCTCCTTGAAATGATTGCAGAAGTAGATAGAGCGTGTAAGTGATCTTATTTTGAAAGATACACGCATTTTTTTTTGCACTATGGCTATTAGATGACGGATTTAATGCCATAGTGGTTAGGATTTGCTGCACAGCACTTTGAACTTCGAGTTCTAGGCTGGCAGTTTCGCATAACCTTGTGCTCATAAGCGTACTCCTTTAACGCTACTGCTCTTTAAGCATGATACAAGATTATACGAATTTCACGTTTTAAACGTTTAAATGTGAACAATATTATCGAAAAAGCATGTTTTTATAAAGAAAATAGCAAGTTACGACATACTAATAAGGATCTATTTTTTATGATGTATTGTTCGGTAGATATATTTTACGTGTAATCTGCCTACTTTTTAACCGTTTATCTAAACTATAACAGGATTTAGGAGGAGGGCTGTTCAGTTTTGTGAGTAAAGCGTCAAGTGTGATGGTGAAAACTGAATAATGGCAGTGAAAAGAAGATTGCTATATTTAATATTTAGATACAGCAACCTTATAATTTATCATGAAGCTAATTAGAGTGAGTATTCGTGAGTTGTGCGACTGTTGCCACTCTCGTATGTAAAGTGATTTGATTATGAAAAACCATCAACTTAATTTTATTTTTGTAGGCTGTTAACGTTCTAACTTATTAATTAGCACTGTTAATTGCTGGTTTAAATCATCGTTAATTAATGTGTTTTTTTCTAAATCAAAGTTTTCATAGAAACTAGGTATAGATAATGATCCTACCACCTTGGCGTCAAAATAAGGTGCAGACGTAACAGCACTATTTAATACACTCGCAGCGCCACCAGGACCCGGAGAAGTAGCTAGCATGATCACTGGTTTATTTTGGAATACCTTTTGATCTATACGTGAGGTCCAATCGAAAACATTCTTATAAGCCGATGTATATGAACCGTTATATTCTGCAAATGAAATTAAAATAGCATCCGCTTGGCCAATCTTATCGAAAAAGATTTGTGCTTGTTCTGGAATGCCTGAGTTATTTTCACGATCGATACTGTAAATCGCCATTTCAAAATCATTAAGGTCTAAAATTTCAACGTCATCAGCATTAGCTTGTGATGCCGCATATGTCACTAATGCATGGTTGATAGAGTGTTGGCTGTTAGATGCCGCAAAAGCAAGTAGTTTCATTTTTAAATCCTCATCGATAAGTCTTTTAACAACATACCGTTGTTAACCTTTGTACAGAGTGTATATTAGAGTTCAAATGTAATTAATAGGCTAAAAGTGATTAGATAGATTCCATATGGCTAATAATCGATTGTTTGATGGTATCACTGTGTTTGTTCAAGTAGTGAAGTGCGGCGGTTTTGGTGCCGCTGCCGAAGCTACTGGACACTCTAATTCTTATGTAAGTAAAGAAATCGCCAAACTTGAAAGTCGCTTAGGGGTTCGACTCCTTAATCGCACCACAAGGAGCATTGCTTTAACTCCTGAAGGGAAGACTTATTATCAAGAGTGTGTACAACTGATTAGTGATGCAGAGCAAGCCGTTGCGGAAATAACACAAAGTACCGTTGAGCCAAAAGGAACGTTAAAAGTTAGTTGCCCTGTCTGGTTTGGTAAACAGTATTTAGCCGATGTTTTCACAACATATTTATCTCGATACCCTGAAGTTACGCTCGATCTAGATATGAGTGATAAGCCTATTGATGTGATTGCCGACGGTTATGATTTAGTTATCCGCGCTACTGCTAAATTAGATGACTCGAGTTTGATTTGTAAGCGTATTTATAGCAGCAGAATTTGCACAGTGGCATCAAAACAATACTTAAAAGTCTATGGTTACCCACAACATCCTTCGGAATTATCCGCTCATAGCTGCTTTTGTTATACTAATTTGAAAAAATTCAATGTCTGGGAATACCGAGATAAAGCAGGAAACAAAACACTAGTCGAAGTACAACAACGCGTATTGAGTAATAGTACGGAAATGTCACTAGCACTGGTTGATAATGGATTGGGTATTATCCGTGTACCTGAATTTTATATAGAGGCACAACTACAATCAGGTGAATTAACGCTATTATTTGATGATTACATTTTCCCTGAAATTGATGTTTATGCGCTCTATCCAACACGTAAACATGTCGCATCGAAAGTAAGCTGCTTCCTAGATTTAATAACAGAAATAGTGACACCGTTTTAGCTTACTAAGCATTGGCATGCTTCGTCGAATATCTTGTTACAAGTTTTCTTTTTTTTTTGTGATGTAAAGTGGTATTTTTTCTGTATTAGTAGTAAGTCTTCTGTATTTACTGCTTCATTACTATCAAGGGTATAGATAAATGAGCAATGCTATTCGTCTGCGTGCACTAGAGAAAACTGATCTTCGCTTTATTCATCAATTAAATAACAACCGCACGATTATGGCGTACTGGTTTGAAGAGCCTTATGAATCGTTTGCAGAGCTTGAAGAGCTATATCGTAAACACATTCATGATAGTACTGAGCGTCGCTTTATTGTTGAAAATGAAGATGAAGAGTCAATTGGTCTTGTTGAACTGGTTGAAATTAACAATATCCACCGTACAGCGGAATTTCAGATTATTATTGCGCCTGAATTTCAGGGTAATGGTTATGCGCGTACTTTAATTAATCGTGCGCTAAACTATGCGTTTACGATTCTTAATCTACATAAAGTATATTTGCATGTATCGGTTGCGAATGAAAAAGCGATCCACTTGTATGAAGAATGTGGTTTTGTAGAGGAAGGCCATCTAGTGAAAGAAATTTTCATTAATGGTAAGTACTGTGATATTAAGCGAATGTATATCTTACAGGATGAATATTTCTTAAGCCGTAATCAGTAATTAGAAAAACCAGACAAGGTAATGAAGACAATAACTTGTCTGGTTTCTATTTCAAATATTAACTCCGTAAGCTATTTAGCTCACTATCGCAAGAAAAGTTACCCATCTCAGGATCTGTAACAGCTTGAAAGTTGTGTTTGTGATTCATCTCAATACGTCCTGCTGCTTGTAATGAGAAATATTTACAATTATCTGCTGTTATTGATAAATCATACCAACAGTGTTTACAGGTTTTATAAGCGATATGTTCTACTTTCCCCGCCTTTATCTTAACTTCCACAGGATCTTTGCCGTAAATATTATCTGTTATTGTAATGATTTGAGTTTGTTTAGAGCGATTTTCAATTTTAAACGATAGGTGAGGGGTAGCATGACCTGCTCTTGACTCTCTGTGAACGATTGAAACAATTGGCATCTCTCTATGCTCAGATGTAAAACCTTTTACTCGACGAATGAAGCCATTGGGACCAAAGGTCATTAAATCAAAGTCTCTATGATCACCAATTGTCCATTTATCTGAAACTGCAGGTTCAAGCTTATTGGCTCCTTTTGACGCTACACTGTATTGACGTGGCATGGTCATATCATATGGGCTATTTTCTGGAGCGAGAAATTTGTCTTGCTGGGGCTCATTATGGGCAAGGTAGTTATAGGTTTGATATACGATGCCTTGTTTGCCTTGGTTAGCGAACTCAAACATTACGGCATCAGATTTAAATTTAATATCTACTTTAGGCGCATATGGAAGCTGGCAAGATGGGCGAGAACCATTTTGTGTAACCACGGGTAAACCAATTAAACTCATTTGTGGTTTGGTTCTTTTTCCTGACTCATCGTATCCATATTCATGTTCATGACCAGGTTTAGGCAGATGTTTCTGATGCTCTTTTTCTGCTGCCGCTTTTAACTGAAGGGCTTCAAATTCTGATTTACCCTGTGGAAAATCAATTGTGTGACTCCGCTTTTCAAAATCAAAACAAGAGGTGAGGTCGCCACAAATTTCACGACGCCAGGTCGAGATATTTGGCTCTTCAACGCCTGTTACTTTTTCTAAGAAGCGCAACACAGAAGTATGATCAAACACCTGTGAGTTAATATTCCCGCCAATACTCCATGGCGATATTACGTAACAAGGCACTCGTGGTCCTAATCCATGTGAAGCGTTATTTACAAAATTATCGACATTTTCCTCCGTTTTTGAATAATCGGTATCATAATAATATTCATTATGGGTATTGATATTTGACTTACCGTACACCTTGTTATCAGGTGTTTTGTGAGGAACCGACGGTGGTGGCATATGGTCAAATAAGCCATCATTCTCATCGAAATTAACAATGAATACGGTTTTAGCCCAAACGCTAGGATCTGAAGTGAGTATATCCAAGACTTCAGATGTATAGGCTGCGCCTAATGTTGGCGTCGAGCAACCCGGATGCTCGGAGAATTCATCCTCAGTTACAATCCAAGTAACTTTAGGTAAGCCTTCATCACTGTTATAAAGTGCTTTGAATGTTTCGATAGAAGCTTGAGTTTCTGTTCCTATACCATTTAAGTAGAAAGGCGCTGATGGATTATTATAATGCGCATCTCTAAAGGTTTTAAAACCAGCAAGGGGGTTGTCTGTGTAGTTATTGTTAATATTCTGCACTAAACGCCACGATATACCCGCTTGTTGAAGCCTCTCAGGATAGGTTGTCCATTTATAACCGTTTTCGATTTCATCTGGGCTATCAAAGTTTTCATGATTATTATTAATAACAGGCCCATTTTTCTTTGCGTGAGGATCATTTGTACCAGACCAGTGGACGACACGGTTAGGATTAGTACCTGTTTGTGTTGAGCAATAATAAGCTTCACATAAGGTAAACGCATTCGCGAGAGCAAACTGAAAAGGGACTTCTTTTTCTGTAAAATAACCCATTGTTCTATCGGTTTTATTCGGTAGCCATTGGTCCATTTTACCGTGTGCATTTGCATATTGTGCATTATTAAAAAGATGGGGAGTACCTGCAAAAAATTCGTAGCCAATATTTTTGCTGGTATTAAAATACCAAGGTAATAATGTCTTTTTAAATGTACTTTCTTCGTCTGGATTAGAGTTATGCTGATTCCAAACAAAATCCCCATTAGGTTGCCTTAACGGGAAGCGGTCTGCAAAGCCTCGAACACCTGTCATTGTGCCAAAGTAATGATCAAAGGAGCGGTTTTCTTGCATTAAAATAACGACATGCTCAACATCTTTGATACTACCGTGCTTGCGGTTCGCAGGGATTGAAAGTGCCTTTTCAATACTTGCAAACACATTTGGGGTTGTACTTATTGCTGCAGCCCCTGCGCCAACAACGGCAGACTTTTTTATAAATGAGCGACGACTATCGTTTACCATAATAATTCCTTATTAAAACTCAGGTTATTGATTAACCTTAAGCTAATTTGAATAAGGAATATTTCATAACTATTAAGCTATTATTGTTAGTATGGTTATTAACACAGCGCTGACATTCGCTTCGTAAAATTCACCACTAATTCACTAATTTGTCATGGTGAAGTCATTGTATTAATTGGTAACTGTGCTTCTACTATTATCCCATAATGGATACTTTTTCATTGCTTGTGAAAAGATAGGCTCTTGATAAAGACTGCTTAACCATTGCTTTATATTTGGATAATCGGCTTGTCTAAACCATTGACGTTCAACATGCGAAAATTGTCGTATAAAAGGCAATATGGCGTAATCAGCTAAGCTCAATGTATCTGTCATTAAATACTTGTGATTAGACAGACGGCTTTCGAGATCAGATAGAAATGATTCACAAAGTTTACGATAGATTGTTACTTCTGGATTATAATGGCGAGCATCGGATTTATAGTGATCTAAAGCTAATATGTACTTATGATCATTTCTTGCTATAAGGCTAAGCATCTCAGCAAAGAAGTGGGGGGCATGAGTTAACAGTAAATTATGAGGATCATTTTTGTTCAAAGACCAGATCATGATTTCTAAACTTTCATCAATATAGTCACCATTTTCTAATACTAGTAAAGGTACCGTTCCTTTCTGTGTTATGTCTAACATTTCGGCAGGCTTTCGCCTTAAATCAATATCACGTTGCTCAAATTCAAGTTCAGCAAGTGCCAGACTCAACCTTGCTCTAATGGCGTAAGGACATTGTCGTAGTGTATATAAAATAGGTACTGACATATCTAAAACCTTCAACTTATCCCCTTTGTAATTGAGGGTAGTCTAAAATAGAGCATGGTGCGTATATCTATGTAACGTATTGTATTGATTCATTACCATAAGCTAACGAATTAGAGTATAAAGATCTGTGTTTACGATATGCTTACAATACATATAACATTTTAGCCTTGTTTTAATTTGATTCTGTGATGAGAGTAATACGGATGAATGAGCAGTTAGATCAATATATAACACAACAAAAACAGGCATTTTTACAATGTCCAATGCCTGATTTACAAGAAAGATTAACCGATTTAGATAAGATCTCATTATTAATTACGCAGAATCAACATGCTATTTGTCATGCGATTGCACAGGACTTTGGTCAGCGTTCGGCTTCAGAAACAGCATTGCTTGAAATATTTACCAGCATTGAATGTATTAAATATACACAAAAAAATCTGTCTCGTTGGATGAGAGTACAAAAACGTCATACCTCGATATGGTTTCAACCTGCTAAAAATAGAGTGATACCTCAACCTGTTGGCGTTGTTGGTATTATAGTGCCATGGAACTATCCCTTATTTTTAGCTATTGCGCCTTTGGTTGCCGCGATTGCTGCGGGTAATTCAGTGATGGTGAAGATGTCTGAAAACTCCCCAGAGCTCTGTCGATTGCTACAACAGTTATTTACAGATACATTTTCGTTAGAAAAGGTTCGCTTTATTGCAGAAGAAGGCAACACAGGTAAAGCATTTTCAGCATTACCGTTTGATCATTTAGTCTTTACGGGCTCAAGTGCAACGGGCAAAGCTGTAATGGCAAATGCGGCGAAAAACCTTGTACCAGTGACCTTGGAGCTTGGAGGGAAATCGCCAGCCATTATTGCTGATGATTATGATCTCAATAAGGCATTAGAGCGAATTTTAGGCGGAAAAACGTATAATAGTGGTCAAACATGTGTAGCGCCAGATTACCTGTATGTTCCTGAGGCTTTGTTACCAGAAGTTGTAACAAAAGCAAAAAAGATTATAGCTAAGCGCTTTGTCGATATTAACCACCAAGATTACACATCAATTATTGATAGTCAGTCCTTTGAACGATTAGTGACGACTTTAGAAGATGCAAAAGCGAAAGGGGCCGATATTTATAACTTGATCCCCAATTCATCTCCTGATATGAACTCGCGTAAATTCCCACTCCACCTTGTTATTGGAGTGGATGAGAGTATGCAAGTCATGCAGCGTGAGATTTTTGGTCCTATTTTACCCATCCTTGGCTATCAGTCGATAGAGCAGGTTATATCATCAATAAATAAAGGTGATAGGCCACTGGCTCTATATCTCTTTTCTAACAATAAAGATATACAACAAAAGGTTATTCAGCAGACGCGTTCAGGTGGCGTCACAATTAATGATGTAATGTTACATGTGGCGCAAGATGATTTACCCTTTGGTGGTTCCGGCCATAGTGGGATAGGTCATTATCATGGAAAAGAAGGCTTTGAACGTTTATCGAAGATGCGCCCTGTAATGTATCAAGCGTCTTTTTCAGCATTGAAGCTATTATATTCACCGTATTCATCATTAGGTAAACGCATGATTAACTTTATTGTTAATCGAAAGTTTGGAAAGTATGACTGATTGCATTACTAATAACGTAATTTATGTGGGCTTTTGGCAACGTGTAGTCGCGACGATTGTTGATACATTGGTTGTTTCATTAGTCACGGCACCATTATTGTACAGTTTATACGGTGATTTCTTCTCGACTGGGTCGAGCGCTACTTTTGATCCTGCGAGCTTACTCGTTAATTATGGTCTGCCATTTATTGGCGTGATGCTTTTTTGGTTATACAAATCAGCGACACCAGGGAAAATGGCAATAAAATCGATCATTGTTGATGCGACAACAGGGGATAAACCGACGGTTAAGCAATTTATTATTCGTTATTTATCAGCAATCCCTTTAGGAATAGGCTTACTTGCCGTTGGCTGGGATAAACGAAAACAAGGATGGCATGATAAATTAGCCAATACGGTTGTTATCAAGAAATCTAAATAAAAGATCTTTGTTGGATATAAATAACGAGATAATAAAAAGCCCTTAACGATGAGAATGCTAAGGGCTTTCTTTTATCTATGTTCAGCGAAACTAAAAATTATTTCTTAGTGTATGCCGCAATGATAACCATTTGAACGCCGTCTGCACGACCTTGGATATGAAGAGGGTTATCAGTTAGGCTGATGTTACGTACCGGAGTACCACGCTTAATTACCATGCTAGAACCTTTAACTGGAAGGTCTTTGATGATTGTTACGTTGTCACCAGCTTGTAGCTTGGCGCCGTTTGCATCAAGTGTTGGAACAGAAGCTTGTTCTTCTTCAACAAGGCCTTTATCTGCCCATTCTTTAACATCATCTTCTAGGTACATCATGTCAACTAGGTCCATTGCCCAGTCAGTTTTTGAAGATAGACGCTTAAGTTGACGGTAAGCCATTACTTGTACAGCTGGAACTTGACTCCACATAGAGTCGTTTAGGCAACGCCAGTGGTTTTCATCTGTTGTCTCTGGAGCTTCAAGCTGACCACGGCAAGTATCACAAAGGTATACACTACAGCCTGCGCTCTTATCTTCAGACGCTGGAACTGCGTATACAGCTAGGTTATTTTCAGAAGAACATAGTTCACATTTTGATTCGCTACGATCTTTTAAAGCTTGTTCGATAGTCATGGGAATTGTCCATAGAGTGATTGTGGGCACATTATGCACATCAAATAATCATAAGGGAAGAAAACAAGCGTGAGATCACGAAATATATAGTACATCAGACTGTTTAGTGTCCAAAGGAAGAAAAATATCATAGGAAATTATCCAAGAGACAACTAAAAAGTAATCAGATTTTAACCTTTTTAACCAAAGCCAAAGTTATGTTTACGATGTCGTATTTATTTAATGGGCATGATTGCTAAAATTGCTGCTTTAAGTAATAGATATTATTATTTCAGGTTATGAATGGTGTCACTTTTTTACTTCTTACTTCTGCTCGTTTGGTCATAATTTGTTACTTTATAAGCCTAATTAAAAGGAAAATAATTAAGAAGGCTTGTATGAATAAAATGACAACGTTTGGGCTAGCTATTGCGGGAATACTGTCTTTTCCTCTCACTGCAACAGCATCAGAAAGTGATATTAGTGCATATATTATTGGTGGTAATCAGGTTCAAACAAATCCTGAAGAGTTATCAACTGTGTATATTCAAGCTGGGACTTGGGAATGTACTGGAAGTTTAATTGCTAAACGTTGGGTATTAACCGCAGCACACTGTATAAGAACGGGCCCGCAAAATGCCTCATTGCAAACGATACCTACAGAAAATATTAAAATTTATGCAGGTGTAACAGGGCGTTCTGATTTTGAGCCGGACAATACTTATCAGGCTGTTGAAGTTATTGTGCATCCAGATTATTTACCTGAACCTTTAAAAAATGAGGATGGTAGCCTTGATAGTAAAAATAACACTAAATTTGCTTACGATATTGCTTTAATAGCTGTATCTAGAAACATAGACACGGCGAAGATTGTTTCTTTACCTACAGAGCAAGAAGCCTTTGAAATTGAAACTGCGTTAAGTGAAGAAGATGGTAAGTTACTGGCTCAAGGGTGGGGGCGTACAGCAACGAATAATGAAGGTGGATCTGATGTTTTGATGGAAGTAAATCTCAGTTATTTACCAATGAGCCAATGTTATTTGCAATCACCGGGAGAAAATTGGTTCTCTAGCCCTGCAGATACATTAAAGATGTGCACATTTGAGAAGGATGATCTTATGGGGGTATGTTTTGGAGATAGTGGGGGGCCTCTTTATTATCAAAGTACTGCAGGAGAAACTGTTCAATTAGGAATTACCAGTTTTGGTCTACCGCCATGTGGAACTGATTCACCTGATGTCTATACCCGTGTAGGTGCTTACGATGACTGGATTAATAACGTAATTGCAGAGAAAACACCAATACTTAAAGATAATAGCGATAACGGTGGTGGTGGCGGTTCTGTTGGTGCAGGTTTAATGATGTCATTACTGGCAATGGGCTGGTTACGAAGAAAGCGTAGCTAATAACTATTGAAACGAGTTGCTGTGGACTTGATTTAATATTTTCTATGTTTGTTAGAACAAGTTACATAGAAAAAAGAAGCCTGTCGCAACTCGTTTATCTTTCTAAGCAAGCAATGAAGAGTATTCGGTATCATTAAATTAGCTGTATTTTAAAAGGATTTAATGATGGTGAACAAATTAGCTCATTCTTTGAGTGTCTGCATTGCTTTAGGGGTAAGTAGTTCTGTCTACGCTCAAACAGAACAGCAAAAACTCGTTCCTTATATTATTGGTGGTGATGAAGTCGCGGTTGCAACTGAAGATAATTTCATGGCGTCGCTGCGTATGAATAAAGCAAATGAATCACATTTTTGTGGTGCCACCGTTTTAAATGATCGCTGGTTAGTCACTGCAGCTCACTGCGTTGTTGGTGGCGGAGGAGCTGGAGCATCAGGCTTGGCAGTGGTAGCACCATCCGATATAACCGTTACCACAGGCCTTGTTGATAATGCATCAGCAAATATTAAAGATATTTATTCAGCGACTCATGTTGTTGTTCATCCTGATTATAACCCTCTTATTTTACTTCAAGTTTCAACAGATAACGGCGTTGATCTTGAAACCGAGATTATTAATACTGCATTAGATAATGATGTCGCGCTTATACGTGTAAACCGTGATTTTGATGGTGTTGGTAAAGTTACGCTAGCGTCAACCAGCTTAGCCGTGGAGCTTGATGATAAATTAAAGGCAGAGTGGAACGAGAAAAATCTTCCTGAAAATGTCAAAGTCCAAGGGTGGGGGGTAACAGAAGCAATATCAACGTCAGAAGATGAAGAGACGGCGGAAGAAAATAGCTTAGCTTATGAAGGTGATACTTCAGATACCTTGCTAGAAACAATGTTAGCAAGTTTCCCAATTGATAAATGTTATGAACGTTTTGAGTCTCAAGATCCTGCCGGTATTTTTATTGATAGCCCATCAAATACAACTAAACTTTGTACGTTGCCAGCGCGTAAACTTGAAGGCCCTGATTTGCTCGGTCCTGATGCTTGTTTTGGCGATAGTGGCGGACCACTATTAACCCAAGATAATAATAGCAACTGGGTACAAATTGGTATTGTGAGCGGAGGTTCAGCTGGTGAGCCTCAATGTGGATCACTTACACGACCAACGTTTTATACCCGTGTGGGAACTTATTATGACTGGATCAATGAGTCTGTTGCTGTTGTACCAGAACAAGCAATCACATTGCCTGAATTTTTAGCCAAAGAAAAGGCAGACGCAGAAATGAACTGTAATGACAGTATTTCTGCTAATAACTGTAATATCACTGAAGATGATGGTGGAAGTGGCGGCCATATCGGTGCTTTATCGCTTACGTTACTTGGAATGATGACTTACTTAAGGCGTAAAAAGAGCTAAATGACTCACTATTAATTTACACAAACCATCAGTACAAGCTGGTGGTTTTTTATGAATGATATTGATGAAATTACTTAGCATAAATTTATCAAAAGTTGTGTTGAATTATGAGTAATTAAAACGATTTATTCACAGTATTTTTATGTCATAAATAAAGTGAAATTAATAACTATTTAGAGTTAATAATTTCATTTTTTTTATTTAACCTTATGATTCTTATTGTTTAATTTTCATTTGTATAAGTCATTCTTGTTATAAAAATACCCATGGAATACGTATCGTAAGGAGAAACAAATAGTCCCTATTATCCACAGAAGCTGTGTATAAGTCTGTGGGAAAAGCAGATAGGCTAGATTTGGTGCCGCCTCTGCTAAAGTCAAGAAGTTGTTAATGATAAAAATAGTGTAATTGATGTCCAATTGATTTAGTTCAATATATAGACATAAAACTAAATTTTTCCTTAAAAGTTAGCATCTTTACTCTTATGCAATTTCTTGTTGTAGCCATTCAGAAAGTGCCATCAACTCATCATAATCTTCTGAATGCGTGAGCAATAAGCCACAGACAATGGATATAACAGATTTGGCATTAAATGGATAACCAATTGCCGCTTGACTTAGGTCATTCATCATATTGTGGTATTGGGTAGGCGCATCATAGTAGACTTTGGTGATCACTCCAGCATCAACATTCAATTTCAGTTCTACGTGTCCCCATGAAAATTCAGTTTCTAATGATTCAATAAAACTAGGTGATTGACCGTAATTCCAATCCCAACTTTTCAGACGATAAAAATTTGTACTAAATTCGAACCAATCGGGATGCTGGTTATTTACAATAACCGTATTTTCGACATCAAGCTTTAGTGTTTTTTGAATACTGTCACTAATGTAATGACATAATTCATTATGTTCTAATGGACGAATATGTTGGTTAATAGAGGTATAAGATCGTTCAAGGTTTTGATGATTGAGAATAGAATAACGACTGTTCATGTACTTTGATATATCAGCAAGAGAGGTATTTACTCTTAAAGTAGTATGAAAAAATAAATATTCTTCAGAGACTGATAGCGCAGTATTAGAAATTTTTCTATTTTCAACTAAGCATTCAAGATTGTCAGAGACTGCGATATCTATTTTCAATGGCTCAAATGTACCTATTAATATTTTTTCAATTAAGCATTGTGTTAAATAATGAGTAGGGCCAATTAACGCAATATTTGTGTGTGTTAAATCTTGATAGATAGCACCGCCAATTGTATGACGCCTGACAATGTTAATATTTTCACGACGAAGTAGCTTCGGCTTACATACACGCCAAGGATTTTGGTCTTTTCCTATATTAACAGAGCGCTGATTTTGCCATAAAAAAGCAATAATATTGTTGCCATTCGCTTGTTTCAGTAATGTTTCTTCAATCGCTTGATTGAAGCTTGGATCGGTTGATTCTGAATAATAGATAGACAGTTTCATGAAATTATCTCTTATCATCAATCTTTGAATTATAAAAATACATTGTTGCATATACGCCAAGTTTAATTAAGTGAGATAACTAAAAATTAAAAGTATTTATATGAGGTACATCGCATTAGTTATTTTTAAATTTAAAAATACTGTCATTTAATACCAAATTGGAATTTAAACGGGATTTTATTAAAAATAATAAATACCTTTATCACTATTTAAATAATAAAGTGTGATCTTGATATTGATTCTGTTGTTAACTTTTTATTTAGAACCGCGAAATAAGTATATTCATACTTATCTTATTTAATCAGCTGCGGCGTGATTTAATCATAAATAGAAGCATGTTATGTCATTATCAATAGTACAGCGCACCATTGTCGGCTTTATAATAATGTTTATTCTTATTGCCGTAGTTGGAAGTATTAGTTATATCAATACCAGTCGAATCCATGATCGCCTTACTGATGTCACTGAGGTGTCGACACCTATGGTTACATCGGCAAGTCAATTACTCGCGAGCTTACGTGAAAATCAGCTATCAGTTGTTGATTACCGTACGACTCAATCATCGAACTTATTAAATGAGCGAAAAGAGGCGGTATTACAGGCTCAACGTGAATTTAACACTGCAAAACAACAAGCATTGCAATATGCTGTTGATGAGGAAGCGAGACTAAAGCTATCAACGGCACTTGCTGCTGCTGATAAATTTTTTGAATTATCACAAAAAACAATTAATGCGCATAATCAATGGATTGCTGTTAATGACCGATTGACAGAGCTTAATTTGTCGTTTCTTCGATTAGAAGATACTTATCAATGGTCTGCGAATTTATTACTTCAACGTGCGAGTGTAAAACGTTCTTTAAGCAATCGAGCTGAACTTATTACCAGTGGTATTAGTCGTGACTTAAAAAATGTCCGTCGTGCTAATAAAAATACTAACTTTGAAAAACTAAGCCAAGTCCTTGCTAAAGATATTGAATTAGCAAAACAAGGTTTAGAGCGCATTAATGTACCTGAAGATGTGAAAGCGCGTTATGCGCGTAATTTACAACGCGTCCATGATTTAGCATTGGGTAAAACAGGATTACTGGCGGTTATGGCTGAGAATAACCAGCTAGAAAGTCAACTGTCAGCTTTGAATCAACAGTCTAATCAGCAAGTTGTTATTACTCAAACAGCACTTAATGATTATATGCAGTATGCGAGTAGCAATGCATATAATAGTCGAAATGCTGCTGATGCTGCAGCCAACCAAGCGACGTACAGTATTATTATTGCCTGTTTGGTTTCAGGTGTTATTGCTTTAATTATTGCCTTTACTACGGCAAAAAGTATCCACACGCCATTAGCACGTATTAATGCGGTATTACGTAAGATGACAGCGGGTGATATGACTCAACGTACTAATTACCAATCTCAGTGTGAATTTGGTGCGCTGTCTCGCTCAATCGACCAACTGTCTGAAAGTATGGCTGATATTCTCACCAAAATTAACGATGGCTCTTTACAACTAGTAACAGAGGCAAATAAAACCGCTGCTACAAGTGAACAGGCGATGAGCCGTGTTGAAGATCAAAAACAACGTACAGATCAAGTAGCCGCTGCTATTTCTGAATTAGAAGTCAGTGCGAAAGAAATTTCACGTTCATCAGATCTGACTGTGAATGAAGTCAATGAAGTAAATCAGGCTGCGCAACAAGGGCGAGACTTAGTATTTAATAGTCGAAACATCACAGAGCAACTATCGATTGATATTACTGAAGCGGTTGATATCACACGCAAATTAGAAAGCTTTACGGTGAATATAGGTAGTATCTTAGATGTTATCCGCGGCATTGCTGAGCAAACGAATTTATTGGCACTTAACGCGGCGATTGAGGCAGCACGTGCGGGTGAGCAAGGGCGTGGTTTTGCTGTCGTTGCTGATGAAGTCCGTGCTTTAGCAAATCGAACTCAACAATCAACAGAAGAAATAAATGAGATGATCGATAACCTTCAGCACAGCGCTGAAATGGTAACTAAGGTCATGGCGAGAAGTCATAAACAAACGGAGCAATGTGTTGAACAAACACGTTTGACAGATGAAACACTACAAACGATAGCTGATCGTATGCGCGTTATTCTTGAAATGGCAGAGCAAGTTGCTCATGCAACCGAAGAGCAAATTTCAGTGAGTCAAGATGTTGCTGAGCATATTAATGGGATTGCGAGTGTTGCTTACAACGCAGAGTCAGAAGCGCGTGAGTCTGCAAATAGTAGTGAGTCGCTATCTAAACTAGCTGCAGAACAACGTCAATTGATTGAACGATTTAAGGTATAAATATGAAACAGAGAATGGCTTCCCCTTTTTATACAAAGGTTCAATCAACCTTATGTCGCAGTCTTGTTATTAGTGGTATCGCGTTAGCTGGTCTTTCACCACTATCGGTAACTGCACAACAGTATGATTCCTCATTAAAAGGTACTGTATTGGTTGATTCTTGGCGACAAGATGATGCGATTTGGAAAGATAAAATCATTCCAGCATTTAATAAGCATTACCCGAATATTAAAATCACCTATCGCTCACCAGAAGGGTTGACCTCATTTCTTGATGATTTGAATACCAATCTTGCCAATGGTAATGCTGGCGACTTGATTGCCTGTCGTCCATTTGATGGTTCGTTAAAGCTGTTTACGCAGGGGCACCTTAGCGATATTACAGAAATGGCTGGGATGGAGAACTTCCCGAGCTTTGCATTAAGCCCTTGGCAAACTGATTCAGGAGCACAGACCTTCTGTTTGCCTATGGCCTCTGTAATCCATGGTTTTTTCTACAATAAAGATGCATTTAAAAAACTCGATTTAAGTGTACCTAAAACAACGGCTGAGTTTAATCATGTGTTGAATATGATTAAAAACAGTGGTCAGTATGTGCCTTTAGCAATAGGCACGAATGATAAATGGGAAGCCAGTACGATGGGCTTTCAAAATATAGGCCCTAATTACTGGAAAGGCGAAGATGGACGATTAGGGTTGATTAATGGCACTGAGCGTTTTGATTCACCAAAATACCGACAAGTATTTCAGGAATTAGCGAATTGGAATAAGTTTTTAGGCAATGGTTATCAGACACGTAAATATGCCGATTCCATTGAATTGTTCAAAACAGGGAAGGCGGCTATTTATCCTGCGGGCTCTTGGGATATTAGCACCTTTACAGGCCAGCTAGATTTTGGCGTATTTCCACCTCCAGTAGAAAATCGCGGTGATGAATGTTATTTCAGCGATCATACTGATATTGGTATAGGGTTAAATACTAAAGCACAGAATAATCCAGCGGCAAAAGCGTTACTAGAATGGATGACAACGGCGGAGTATGCTGAGTTATTGACTAACTCTATTCCTGGTTTCTTCTCATTATCTAACCATTTCTTTGAAGTTGAAAACCCGATAGCGAAAGAAATGATGGGATGGCGTAATGAGTGTGATTCTACTATTCGAAGTGCTGCGCAGATTTTATCTCGAGGTAAACAGAGTTTTGAGGCTCAAATCGACCAAACCAGTGTTGCTGTGTTAAATGGTACAATGACACCAGAACAAGCTACACAGTTAGTTCAGGCGGGGTTAGATTCATGGTATGTGCCACAAAGAGAAGCAAAAGTTGCAAGCTTAATTTGCCAAGAATAATCAGATAAGCGTATTAAAAGCGATGCTCTAGAGATAGAGCATCGTTTTTTTGTTTGTAGCGGTAAGTTCTTAATTTTTCTTAATAGGATAGATGTTATAGCTATTGTTATCTGTTTAGCAGGTGATTAATATGCACATTCATTGTGTTTAGGTGTTGTATTGTGTCTAAGATATTAGTGGTTGATGATGACGTACAATTATGTGTGTTATTAACTGAAGTTCTCGAAGATGAAGGTCATGAAGTTAGTTGCGTTCATTGTGGTGAATCTGCGTTAACATACCTTCAATCAACAGGTGTCGATCTGATATTGCTGGATGTAATGTTACCCACACTTGACGGTATGCAGGTTGCTCGCCGTATTTGTCAGCGTTTTGCAACGCCAATCCTTATGCTTACAGCACTAGGAGATGAAGCAACGATGCTTGATGGTTTGCAGGCTGGCGCTGATCAGTTCTTGGTTAAACCATTTAAAGTTGATGAATTGCTAGTACGTATATCGGCAATCTTACGAAGAGTGGGACTAGAGCGCCAGCGCCATTGTTTGCCCTCAACATCGGTGGAATTAGAAAGTCAGCTTTCTCGCTTACCGTTAACTGGTACAGAGCTCGATTTACTTAAATACTTAATTAAGAATAACGATATTGTCGTCTCAAAAGCCACATTACAAAAAGATGTTTTGAAGAAAGAGCTTAGCCCGTTTGATCGTAACCTTGATATGCATATCAGTAATATACGTCGTAAAATGGTGTTAGCAGGAATGTCTAAACAGCACATTAAAACAGTGCGTGGGAGAGGGTATAGTTACTCTTCATGTGTTTCGGAGTAATGCGTTTTCTTCAAATATAAAAAATAAGACGATACTCGATCGTCTTATTTTTCGGCTTAGATAATAGAGCCATCATTAATTCTTTAATACACGATTATCGCTAAAAGTGAGTAATTCAAGATTAAAAGGGGTCGCTTGCAGCTTAGGGTACTGCTGAGAAAATAATGTTTCATCACGTTGTTGATCATAACTATGCTGTAAATAGCCATAGCCACTTGGATACTCAAGATTCCAAAGTTCACTTTTCGCTATACGGCTAACGGCAAGAAACTGTCCAATATAGCTGGCTTGGTTGGCAGTAATTGAAAATGTAACATCCATTTTACCTATGTTTTTGGATATCAGCGTTTTATTACCATCTGACCCTTCAAGTTGAATACTGAAAATTTCGTATTGTCCTACAGGTAACTCAATATTAAACAAATGACCGCTAATTGTTGAATCCTCAAAATGTCCATCTTCATTGTTATTGGTGATCGTAATAATATTACCCTCTCCAATACTCAATTTATTGCTACTTAGAGGGCGAATGTTAATCGTTGTGAGCAGATTTTTACCTGTTTTCGGCCATTCGGTATTAGCACCCAGAGTACCAACAAGATAACCTGTGGTTTGGTTATTCTCATAAACAGAATCAGGAACAGAGACTTGTAAACCTGATGAACAACCGACTAATAATAATGTCAGTAAACAAATAATGGTCTTCATCATAGAACTTCCTTTTGCTGTGATGAATAGAGTTAAGAAGCATAATGTTAAATGAGTAAAATGCTAAGAAATAAACGCCATAACTATTGTCATGTAAAAATACAGTATCGTCTATCTGTGACGTGTTTTTTGTGACTAGGATAGGCTGAATTGCTAGTTACTATAGATAAAAAGAGAAGCAAGTGTTTAGGAGTATAAACAAGTGAATGTTTCTAAAGTGATACAAGGAAAGCATCGACTTCCTTTGCATAAGCAAAGCTTAGTTTTCCGACTTTTTTCTTATTTTACCGTAGGCTTACTGGTCATATTAGGGCTTCAGAATTTAGCAGAGGTCGCTTTAGTCAAAACATTGTTACATGTCCCGCAACAGGTTCAGCAAGACATTTTGAAGATGGCAGCAGAAGTTGAACCTTTAGCTGAAAACGGTGATCCGCAGCGACTTGCTGAGTGGGAGAGTAAACAAAAATATTATGCTTTTGTACTTTACAGTGATAACAAAGAGATAAGTACCCGAATAATGCATCCTCATTTTAAGTTTAAACTTAAATATGCTCGACCATTGAATTCAATTTTAGATTCTCGTGTTAATCAACCCATTTTTACGATACCTCTAAAAAATGGTAATAAATTGGTGGTTCAGTTACCTCATGAATTACACCCGGCCAAAAATTTTTCTTTGTATTTTGGTTTAATACAGGTAGTGATTGCGATTCTGATCACCTTAATGTTTTCATTAATTATCGCACGCTATTTGCAGCGACCATTAGATACTTTAAGACACGCGAGTCGTTCTTTAGCTAATGGTGACTTTTCAGTGCGTGTCGCTCATGTTATGGGAGAGAAAGTAAAAGAGTTTAATGAATTAGCGACAGATTTCGATAACATGGCAAATCAAATACAATTGCTAACAGAGAAACAACGGCGTTTAATTCGTGATGTTTCTCATGAACTTCGAACGCCTTTGGCTAGACATAATTTATCATTGCATTTAATCCGAAAGCGTACCTCATCTGAACATTTGCATTTAGTGGATCGGTTAGAGCAAGAATCAGAAGAGATGAATGAACTCGTCACAGAAATCCTTGAATTTAGTCAATTTGAAAATGCAAAAGCGAATATCAAGCTTATTCCTGTCGACGTCCAAACTTTTTGTGATTCAACGGTTGAACAATGTTTACAGCTAAAAGCGCATGGCCAATCGATCATTAAAGATATTGATAGAGCACTGCCAATGGTTCAGACCGATACGCGATTATTAGTACGAGCAATTAAAAATTTAATAGGTAATGCGATTAAATATGCTGGAAGTGAAGCCAATATTATCATTCATACCAGTATAAGAAATAACGCGGATCAGTCTTATGTTGTTGTATCGGTTTCAGATGATGGTGATGGGATCCCTGAGCAACATTTAAAACATATCTTTGATCCGTTCACGCGCATAGAGGGTGCACGAGATAAACAATCTGGGGGTTATGGTTTGGGGCTCGCCATTGTAAAGGAAGCGATGCTAGTCACTGGAGGACAAGTAGAAGCGGGTCGTTCAGTTGAGGGAGGTTTAAAAATATCGTTATTGTTACCGATTATAGAAACAATAAAAAAGTAGCCTCAAGATAAAAACATAAGAGTGATATCCTTTCTGGCTATCACTTTTTTTTATTATAACTTCCAGGACTAGATGTTCAATACCGCACCAAGATTCCTTTGGAGAATAGTGCTGTTGTGTTCATTATCTTTTGATAACCACCATCTATTGAATCAATAGATTTATAGTATTAGCTGTACGCATTCAATTGATTTAAATTTACGCCATTAAACGAGATTGTATTTTGTAAATAAATTTTTTTTGATTTATATCAAATCGAAAGTTTTGTTTTGGTGCAGTTTAATGTTTTAGTTAAAGATGAAGAATTCCTGTTGATTTTTTATTTTAAATCGCTAAAAAGAATTATATCAAATTTTAAAATTTCAAATTTAACGAATCTTTTTAATTGCTTCTCAATACCTAAGAGCTATATTGAATGGAGCTAAGAATTAATGGCAATAATACTAATTAAAATAAAAAGGTGAACACTCAATGTCTAAATGTCCATTCCACAACACGCACGCGGTTAATCCGTCAATTAACCCTGGTAATGGTACGTCTCCAAGTGATTGGTGGCCTAACCAACTTAAACTAGACATTCTTCACCAGCACGATCGTAAATCAAACCCAATGGGCGAAGATTTCGATTATGCCGCTGAATTCAAAAAGCTAGATCTTGAAGCTGTGAAGCAAGATCTACGTGAACTAATGACAGATTCTCAAGACTGGTGGCCAGCAGACTTCGGTCACTACGGCCCTTTCTTCATTCGTATGGCATGGCACAGTGCAGGTACATACCGTACTGCTGATGGTCGTGGCGGCGCGAGCACAGGTAACCAACGTTTTGCACCACTAAACAGCTGGCCTGATAACGTAAACCTTGATAAAGCACGTCGCCTAATTTGGCCTATCAAGCAAAAATATGGCAACAAGATCTCTTGGGCTGACCTTATTATTCTAACAGGTAACGTTGCACTAGAATCAATGGGCTTTAAAACATTTGGTTTTGCTGGTGGTCGTGAAGACATTTGGGCACCAGAGCTAGACGTTTACTGGGGTAAAGAAAAAACATGGCTTGCTGATGACACACGTTACGAAAAAGACAGCGAGCAACGTGATCTTGAAAACCCACTAGCAGCAGTACAAATGGGTCTTATCTATGTTAACCCAGAAGGTCCAGACGGTAACCCAGATCCACTTCTAGCAGCACACGACATTCGTGAAACATTTGCGCGTATGGCAATGAACGATGAAGAAACAGTAGCGCTTATCGCTGGTGGTCACACATTCGGTAAAACACACGGTGCAGCAGATGCAGCACACGTAGGTGTTGAACCAGAAGGTGCATCAATTGAAGAGCAAGGTTTCGGTTGGACATCAAACTACGGTAGCGGTAAAGGTGCAGACACTATCTCTAGTGGTCTAGAAGTTATTTGGACTACAACACCAACAGAGTGGAGCAACGGTTTCTTCAGCAGCCTATTCTACAACGAGTGGGAGCTTGAGAAGAGCCCAGCAGGCGCTTACCAATGGGTATCAAAAGGTGGCGAAGTACACCCAGACGCATTTGACCCAGAGAAAAAACACAAAGCAACTATGCTAACTACTGACTTAGCATTACGTTTCGACCCAGCATACGAGAAAATCTCTCGTCGCTTCTTTGAAAAACCACAAGAGTTCGCAGACGCATTTGCTCGCGCATGGTTTAAGCTAACTCACCGTGATTTAGGCCCAGTATCTCGTTACCTTGGCCCTGAAGTACCAGCACAAGTGTTCACATGGCAAGATCCAATCCCAGCGGTTGATCACGAGCTAGTAAACGATGCTGATATTGCTACATTAAAACAAGAAATTGCTGCATCTGGTCTATCAATCAGCGAGCTAGTATCAACAGCTTGGGCATCTGCTTCTACATTCCGTGGTTCAGACAAGCGTGGTGGTGCAAACGGTGCACGTATTCGTCTAGCGCCGCAGAAAGATTGGGAAGTAAACCAACCTGAGCAACTAGCGAAAGTGCTAAACGTACTTGAAGGCATTCAAGCAAACTTCGAGAAAACAGTATCTCTTGCTGACTTAATCGTACTTGCTGGTGGTGTAGGTGTGGAGATGGCTGCGAAGAATGCAGGCCGTGACATCACAGTACCATTTACTGCTGGTCGTATGGATGCATCACAAGAAGAGACCGATGTAGAATCATTTGCTGTTCTTGAGCCAATTGCTGATGGTTTCCGTAACTTCGAAAAAGCGAAGTTCACAGTTGCAGCAGAAGAGCTATTACTAGACCGCGCACAACTACTAACGCTAACAGCACCTGAAATGTCAGTGCTTGTAGCTGGTATGCGTGTACTAGGTGCGAACTACGACAACAGCGAATACGGTGTGTTCACTGAGCGTAAAGAAGCATTAACTAACGACTTCTTCGTTAACCTACTAGATATGTCTACACAATGGAAACCAACCTCTGTAGACCAAGATGTGTTTGTAGGTACAGATCGTAAGACTGGCGAGCAAAAGTGGATGGCATCACGTGTCGACCTAGTATTTGGTTCTAACTCACAACTACGTGCACTTGCAGAAGTTTACGCATGTTCTGACTCAGAAGAGAAGTTCGTCAACGACTTCGTCAATGCTTGGGTTAAAGTAATGAACGCTGACCGTTTTGATCTACACTGTTAATCAAAACGCAAAGTTTCAATACTAGCCAATAGTATGAAATAGAAACTTAGCAATAAAAAACAAAGAGGCGCTCAATGAGTGCCTCTTTTTCGTTTAAGCATTATAAACTGTTATTATTACGATAACTTCTAGCCACTCCCGATACCGTATGAAAAAACCTTATCCTGCTTCTACTATCCAAAACGTCATTAATAGCGCGATTTATCATTTAAACCTACGTGATCATTCCGAATATGAACTGCGCAAAAAACTTGAAGCAAAAACCGAGAATAAAGCGTGGGTTGAAACTGTACTTGAACAAATGAAAAGCTATGGTTACCTAAAAAGCGACCATGCATTTTCATTACATTTCTGCGAATTAGCCTTTAATAGCCAATATGGGCGCAAATACATCCAGCAAAAGCTTAAAACCAAAGGCATCGATGAACTCACCATAGAGCAAGTCATCACGGAAACAATGCAGCGAATGGCGATTTGTGAGCAATCGATGATCAATACTCGATTGGCACGTTTTAAAGACTTCTCAACCACATCGGCAGAGAAAGTCGTCAATGACTTATTAAAACGTGGTTTTAGTATGGAGGACATTTCTCGTGGTATTTCAGAGCATAGCGCATCAGATACCTTATTGACCAAAGCACAAATCAAAGGCAAGAACGCCAATCTTGAAGCTGAAGTGATCAAACTTGCCAATAAGTTAAAAGGGCGCTCATTAATCGCGCAAGAGCTAAAAATGAAGCATGTTGATATCTCAGAGCTCGATAATGTACTAGATGAACTAACTGAATCAGGCGAAATAGATTTCTACTACAACTGCCAATTAGCTCTAGCCAAGAAACGTTACGATCTCACCGACTTTAAAGAAAAGAGCAAAGCTTATGGTTATCTATCAAGCAAAGGCTTTTCTAGTGATGAAATTAAAGAAGCAATCAATGCTGTGTTAGAAGAATAAAAGATAAACTTACCTATTTCTTGTACGTATTATCACGCTAAGTCTGATCTATTTTTATACTGCTCTAAACTTTCTGGGTTGGCGATAGCACTTGTGTTTACAACATTTCGTTGGTGGATGGCATCTCTCACCGCTTTTTCTGCTATTTTCCCTGATTTAGTTCTGGGTATTGCAGAAACTTGTAATATTTTTGCGGGAACATGATGGGGAGAGCACTGATTGCGAAGTTGCGTGTTGATACGATTGATTAAGATATTATCGAGCGTTACATCTGGTTGTAGCTGAACAAAGAGAACAATTCGAACATCGTTTTGGTACTGCTGTCCAACAACAACAGAATCGACGACTTCATGAAACGGATTGACTTGACGATAAATTTCAGCAGTGCCAATGCGAATACCACCGGGATTTAAGATTGAATCAGAGCGCCCATAAAAGGTGAGCCCACCGTGATGAGACACGCTGACATAATCGCCATGATGCCAAGTGTTGGGGTAGGTATTCCAATAAGCATGGAAATATTTTTCCCCCTTTGGATCTTGACTAAATGCGATGGGTTGATTGGGAAAACTGTTGCAACAGACAAGTTCACCGCATGTATCTAAAATAGCTTCTCCTGCCTGATTAAATACATTAACGTCCATCGCTAAGGCTTTTACTTGGCACTCCCCACGCCACACAGCACCGATTGGATTGCCAATGGCAAAGCAACCACAAATATCGGTTCCGCCTGCAATTGATGAGAGCTGAATATCTTGTTTGATGTGCTTATAGACATAATCAAATTGCTCAGGCGCGAGTACTGAACCTGTAGAGCAAATGACAGCAAGTTGTGACAATGTCACGTTATTCTTAGGTGTGACTTGCATTTTTTCTATGGTCTCTAAATATTTGGCGGAAGTGCCAAATAAGCGTAGGTTTTCTTTGTCTGCCATTTTCCACAATTGATAAGGATCTGGGGATAAAGGCGATCCATCATATAATACGAGTGTTGCGCCTGATGCCAAGCCACTGACTAACCAGTTCCACATCATCCAACCGCAAGTCGTAAAATAAAAAATGGGATCGGAAGGTTTAATATTGCAGTGTAATTGGTGCTCTTTCAGGTGATTTAATAGGGTTCCACCGACAGAGTGAATAATACACTTGGGTTTCCCCGTGGTACCTGATGAATACAATATATACAGCGGATGATCAAAGGGCGTAGGAGTAAACGCTAAATCAGGGTAATGAATAACATCTTCCATTTCTTGCCATGTACTCACAGTGATATGAGAAGGTAAGGAAGGACTTTGTAACAGTAGTTTATCGATAGGATTTTGGTTTATATAAGGATAAACAATTAATTTTTTGACACTAGGAAGGGAAGATAAAGCCTCTGCCAATGTGGTTAAACTGGTTATTGTTTTGTTGTTATAAATATAGCCATCGGTAGTAAAAATAACTTTAGGTCGGGTCTGACTAAAGCGTTCAACAACACTTTCAGTCCCGAAATCAGGAGACGTGGATGTCCATACTGCACCTAAAGAGGTGGTCGCTAGCATAGCAATAACTGTTTGCGGAATATTAGGCATGTAAGCGGCAACCACATCGCCTTTTTGTACCCCTTGTTGTTGTAAATACTGTGCGACTATTGCTACTTGCTGGTGGAGTTGTTGCCAAGATAGTCGCTGCTGGGCATGTTGCTTATCTGTATCTTTAAAACTGTGTTCGTTATAAAAAACAATTGCATCTTGTTGGCTTAGCTTCGTGCTGTAAGCAAGTAAATTTTCGGCGAAATTGAGCGTGGCATCAGGAAACCAGCGTTGATCTTTATTGGGAATAGGGCTGTGTGTTGGACAATAGACAATGTTTTCACCTTGGTTGCCAATTACATTGCAAAATTGCCATAGCTGTTGCCAGAATTGGTCACTATGTTTTATAGACCAGCGATGCAATTGCGTATAATCATGAAATAGACGTTTGTGTTGTTCGCTGATCTGCACCATAAATTGATACAGCAAACTATTTTGAATGCGTTTTCGACTTGGCTTCCAGAGACATTGCTTATAATCATCAGTCATTAGTATGTTCTCCGTCCTTCTTAAAATGCGCTATTTTTGTTGAAGAATTAAAGATGAGGTGCTGCTTTGATGAAAGGCTCAAGCTGGTTACAGTGTTTTTCTATAGCGTTAATGGTTGGAAAATTTGATAAATCAATATTAAAACGTCGGGCGTTATACACTTGAGGGATCAAAAATATATCGGCTAAGGTTGGGGCAAGTCCAAAACAGAACTTTTCAGGATTATTGTTACTGGCAAGCTGCTGTTCTAATGCTGTAAAACCTTGATCTATCCAGTGGTGATACCATTGTTTTTTTTGTTCTGCTGTAACGGTTAATTTGCGCTCTAAATAGTTGAGTACACGTAAGTTATTTAACGGATGGATATCACAAGCGATGGATAACGCAAAGGCTCGGCATTGCGCACTTTCTATGGTGTTACAAGGCAGTAAACTTGGTGTTGGATAACATTGCTCAAGATATTCGATAATAGCGAGAGATTGATATATGTAACATTGGTTATGCTCCAGTGTAGGTAATAACCCCGTCGCATTCATGTTTTTGTAGTGGCGACTGTTTTGCTGATTATCAAGCAGCGAGATCGGCACACAGGTATAATCTAGCTGCTTAATGTTTAAGGCAATTCTTACTCGATATGAGGCTGATGAGCGAAAGTAATCATATAGGGTAAATGCCATAATTCAGCTCTCTTTGAGTAATTAAGGTACTTGAAGTTAATGCTTAATAAAGGGAATAACGGCTTGTTCAATAGCCCCAAAAATAGAATGTTTATCAGCATCAAACATTTCTATTTTTACGCTATCACCGTATTGCATGAAGGGAGTTTGAGGCTCGCCTTGTTCTATCATTTCCAGCATTCGTTGTTCAGCAATACAACAAGAGCCAGATAACCTATCTACGTTAGAAACTGTTCCTGAACCTATGATAGTGCCAGCGGTTAATGGACGACTTTTGGCAGCATGATGAATTAATTGGGCAAAGTTAAATGTCATATCAACACCTGCGTTGGGGTTACCAAAGAGCTGCTGATTTAAGTGAACATAAAGTCGATTATTGACCTTGTTCTCTTTCCATGACTCGCCTAACTCATCAGGTGTCACCGCGACAGGAGAAAAAGCCGATGAAGGTTTAGATTGAAAAAAACCAAAGCCTTTAGCCAGTTCTGTTGGGATTAAATTTCTTAGCGACACATCGTTAACAAGCATTAACAGTTTAATGTGTTTCTCAGCATTTTTTACGCTTGTCGCCATAGGGACATCATCTGTAATAACGGCTATTTCAGCTTCAAAATCAACGCCCCAATTAAGATCTTCAACTTCGATGGGCTGTGTAGGGTTTAAAAACTGATCTGACATACCTTGATATATTAAAGGGTCTTGCCAAAAGCTTTTTGGCATCTCTGCACCTCTTGCTTTGCGCACCAACTCAACATGATTAACGTAGGCACTACCATCTGCCCATTGAAAAGCGCGAGGAAGGGGAGATGCACAATGCATTGGCTGAAAAACAAAACGATGCTCAAGCATTTTTCTATTTAGTGCGTGATAAAGATCATTAAGAATGGGTTCAACATCAGCCCAATGGTCCAGTGCATATTGCATGGTAGGGGCAATATGTTGAGCTGATACCGCCCATTTAAGATCGCGAGAAACGACAATGAGCTTTCCATCTCTACTTTGTTGTAATGAAGCAAGTTTCATTGTTGTTATCCTTACTTTTATTGTTATTCAGGATGTTGATGACGTTGCCATGACGCCACATAATTATGTAATTCAACCTCACTAACATTGGGTGCAATATCGAGAGGGTTTCGAGTATCTATCATTACTGCTACTTCATCGATAAATGTTTTAGGTGCTTGTTGGCTTTTTATTAAAGCGTTAGGGTGTGGACCATGTGGAAATCCGCAAGGATGAAACGTGATCATGCCGGGTTTAATATTGTCTCGACTGAAAAAATCGCCATGGTGATAAAAAATCACTTCATCATAATCATTATTACTGTGAAAAAAGGGCACTTTTAAAGCGTTAGGATCGCTTTCAACAGGACGAGGTACAAAGGTACACACAATAAAATTATCACTTACAAAGGTAGAGTGTGCTGATGGTGGAAGGTGATACCGATGGCTCATGAGTGGGCGAATGTCACGCCAATTAAGTTTTAGTACCGTTAGATTTCCTTTCCAGCCGATGCTATCTAAGGGATTAAACGGGTAGCAAATTGTATTAATTTGGTTACGCGCTTTTAACAATACCTGCCAATTATCTTCTGTTTGTTGTGCTTTAAATGCAGCATTGATTTTAGGGTATTCAAGTATTGCGGGATCAAAGAGGGCATGTTCACCGACAATCCCATGAACAACACTTTTAAAACTGTTATTGGTTGCTTCAATCATCAACAAAGTAACCGTGTTGGGCGTTTCAATTCGCCATGTTGTAGAGCGAGGAAGCACAAGGTAATCCCCTTCATTAAAAGGCAGATGACCATAATCGCAATACAAATCTCCACTACCTTGATGAACAAACAATAATTCGTCACCATCACCATTTCGCACCAGATGATCCATACTTTTATTGGTTTGCCAAACACGCAGTTTAATATCGCTATTGGATAGCAGTAGTGGTGCATCCCAAGGTGTATCCCCGATTTGGGGCAAAGCTAAGGCATCAAATGCTCTTGGTTTATGTTCACCACACCATGAGACCCAACTTGTTGGCGGATGTTTATGGTACATGTGCGTTGCTGGGCCAAAAAAACCTTCTCGACCGCATTCGCGTTCGAAACTGTCATTGGGTAAGTCACAATGTGCTTGTTTGCTTGATAGCCCTTCAATAATTGGAAACTGAAACCATTTATGCATTCCTTGCCTCATTATTTACTCTTGCTATCACTTAACTGTGGTTGAAAGTGCAGAAATCGCAATATTATTGATTAGATGCAGAATGAAAGATGTTCATTCTTGTTTACATTTTTTGCATCATTAATCAGATTAAGTGTTAGTCAAATTAGGCATTAAAGCCTGTTTTTTAGTGATAAAAATGGCTGATAATAAGGATCACTTCTAATATTTATAGAGTTAATAATAAAAATAATAGTGTCGGTTGGTGGTTAGTCTATAAACGGAGGCTATTATGCAAAAGAAACAGAGTAGTAATCCGACAAAGCATTGTTATGTCTCAAAGCCTGTAGATCGTAATGGGGTTATTACTTGGAATGAAGAAGAAAATGCTATTTGGCATCATCTTATAACTCGCCAACTTCATTGTGTGCAAGGCAAGGCATGCGATGAGTATATAGCGGGTTTAGCTGAATTAGATTTACCTCACGATCATATCCCTCAACTAAAAGAAATAAATCGAGTATTACTCGATACCACAGGTTGGCAATGCGTTGCTGTACCTGCCTTAATAAGTTTTGATCATTTCTTTTCTTTACTCGCACGCAAGCAATTTCCTGTTGCCACCTTTATTCGTACTAAGGCTGATATAGATTATTTGCAAGAGCCTGATTTTTTTCATGAAGTATTTGGACATTGCGCAATGCTAACCAACCCATATTTTGCACAATTTACGCATTTTTATGGAAAACTCGGTGTAAAAGCGACGCATGAGGAAAGAGTTTATTTAGCTAGACTATACTGGTTTACGGTTGAATTTGGTTTACTAAATCAAAATGGTAAATACCAAGTTTATGGTGGTGGTATTTTATCATCGCCACAAGAAACACATTACGCGACGGTCAGTACCATACCGCAACGTGTTGCTTTTGATCCTATAGAGGTAATGAGAACGCCATATAGAATTGACATACTACAGCCTAAATATTTTGTATTGCAAAGTATGGAGCAACTTTACCAAGTGACTAACCAAGATATTTTCGGGTTGGTAGCAGAAGCACAGCGAAAAGGATTACGCGCTGCCACCTTTAGCTAAAAGGAAACGATTAATGACGAGTTTAGATAAATTGAAATGTGAAGCATGCCATTCAGGCTCACCAAAATTAAGTGATGATATTTTAGCTGAATACATGGCGACATTACCAGAATGGCAAATTATTAATCCTAACGGTGTAAATCGTATAACTCGTACATTTAAATTCAGTAATTACAAACAAGCGTGGGAATTTAGCAATAAAGTGTCGCAATTAGCAGAAGAAGAATTTCATCATCCGACGCTTGTTTTAGAGTGGGGAAAAGTAACAGTAACATGGTGGACTCACGACATTAAGGGGATTCATTTAAATGATGTTATCTGTGCAAAGAACACTGAAAAATTGTATTTGAGTTAAATCCGCATAAATCGTGCGTATATCATTTGTTTTCTTGTTATAATACGATGTTTTAAATCGGAATTTGCATTAAAAATAAGGCTTTATTTGTTTTTCTAACTTAAAGTTTCTTGCTCTAAATGCAATGAAGGAAGACAATACGCGCCTGTTTATATTTAGTATGTTTAGGTTTTGTCTAAGCAACACTACTTTTACTGTGTCTCGCTGTTTTAACATTTATTAAATGTATTCAACAGTCTGGTACGATTGCAGTAAGAATAGCGATAGAAAGAAATTAACAATGACAACACAAACGCCACAGCAACAAACTCCATCAGAATTGATGATCGCTTGCGAAGAATGCGGATTGGTAGTCGATATCCCAGATATCAAAGATGGACAAAAGGCGGACTGTCCTCGCTGTGGACATACCTTAGCGAAAAGAATCATCATGCCATTTCATCGCCCTTTAGCGTACGGTCTTGCATGTTTGATTATGTTGGTACTCAGCCTTTCTTTCCCTTTTCTTTCATTTAGCGTGAATGGAATGGGGCAACAAATCATGCTGCTGAATGCCGCAGAAACATTACAGCATTTTGAGAATAGCTTCCTTGCATTACTGTTGATGTTAACCGTATTGGTTTTTCCTGCGGTCTACATCATATTAGTCATGTATCTCTATTACCGTGCAGCGCATGTTAAACGAATTGGGTATGTACGCGGTAACCCTGAAACTATAAAGCTGTTGTGCCGAATATTATTTAAAATTCAGCCTTGGCTAATGGTAGATGTATTTCTCATTGGCGTATTAGTCAGTTTGGTCAAAATTTCAGCGTTAGCGCATATTGGAATGGGATACTCATTCTGGGCATTCTGTATTTACAGCGTTTTGGTTGTAAAATGTGTTTCATTAGTTGATCGAACATGGTTGTGGGATCAGTTTTTTGTCATGAAACACATAGAGGGGGTACATGATGGCGACACACATTTATCAAATAATCATGTGGGATGCCATGTTTGTAACCAAATAAATCCTCTGCCTAATAGCCATCATGCCAAATGTATTCGTTGTGAAAGCAAGCTTCATGGTTTTAATCCATCACATTCATTACAGTATTCATGGGCTTATTTAATCGCTTCGATTATTTTTTATATTCCAGCAAATTTGTATCCTATGATGTATACCGTAAGCCTAGGACAAACCGAAGGTTCCACTATCATGGGTGGTGTGGTGATGTTATGGAAAATGGGGTCTTGGCCAATCGCGGTGGTGATTTTTATTGCCAGTATCTTCATTCCTATGGCAAAAATGTTTGCCTTAGCGTGGCTTTATTACTGTGCAGGTAAAAAGCCGAATGACTCAACACGAGAGTCTGTAAAACGTTTGAAAATCTATCGTATGACAGAATTTATCGGTCGATGGTCTATGGTTGATATTTTTGTTGTCGCGATATTAGTTGCACTTGTGCAGTTGAAAAACTTGATGGCTATTTCACCAGGACCTGCTGCAATCTGCTTTGCAACAGTAGTGGTATTTACCATGTTATCGGCAATGAGTTTCGATCCTCGGGTGTTTTGGGGTGAAAAAAATAAAATTAATTATGGTTCAGAGTTAAACACTACTGAATCTAATCAGTAGTCACTAGCCAGTATTAACGAGAAACAGAAAATGAGTGATAACCAGCCAAATGAGGCTAAAGTACAAAACCTGAAGCAAGTATCTGCAATTTGGATCATTCCTGTTGTGGCTTTGGCTATTGGTATTTGGATGTTTGTTCAATATCTTAATAGTAAAGGGCCTGAAATAACGATTCGCCTTCCTAATGCCTCTGGTATTGAAGTGGGTAAAACCGCGATTAAATCTCTAAATGTGAAAGTCGGTGTTGTCACCAAAGTTCAGCTAAGTAAAGACTATAGCTATATAACAGTGACCGCACAGATGGATAATGATACAGAGCGTATGTTGAAAAACGATACTAAGTTCTGGGTTGTTAAGCCACGAATTGGCAAAGAAGGAGTGTCTGGTTTAGATACGCTTCTTTCTGGTGCGTATATTGAAATGCAACCAGGCCAAGGTAAAGATGATAAATATCATTTTAAAGCGCTAGAAGTCCCCCCTGTTGCACCTGCGGATGCGAAAGGATTACGTGTTGTACTGACAAGTCATGAAGCCGGTAAATTGAGTGTTGGTGACCCAGTATTATATGATGGCTTTACTGTTGGTCGCGTTGAGAAAACGAGCTTTGATATCAATAGTAAACTAGCTAATTACCAATTGTTTATCTTTGAACCTTATAATCGACTAGTACGCACAACCAGTAAGTTCATTATGCAATCTGGTATGAATGTACAAATGAGTGCTGAAGGTTTTAACGTCAAGATTGGATCATTGGAATCGTTAATTACTGGTGGTGTCACATTCCAAACACCATCTGATGATCAAGGTATGGCTCAGAATAAACAATTAAAACATTACCGTTTATTCGATAGTGAGCAAGATTATCACGAGAAAATGTACGATAAGTACTTAAACTTTGTCATGTTATTTAAAGAATCCATTCGTGGTTTGAAAGCGGGAGCACCGATTGAATACCGTGGTATTCAAATTGGTACGGTACAGAAAGTGCCATTGCGTTTACCAAACAGTAAAGAAGGTTTTACAAGCGAACAAATCCCTGTACTGGTACGTATCGATTTAGGTCGAGTATATAACCATTCAGATGAAGGTACATTGGATAATCTGCGTGTAAATCTTGAAAAAGAGTTTAAGAACGGACTTCGTGCAACATTGAAAACCGGTAATTTATTAACAGGTGCGCTATATATTGGCACTGATGTGTACAAAGGCGAGAAACCTGAAAAACTGGCTAAATATGATGGTTACGAAGTCTTTCCAACTAAAGCGGGCGATCTTGCTGAAGTGCAGAAGCAGTTAACTAATTTACTCAATAAATTTAATAAACTTCCTGTAGAAGATACATTGAATTCAATGACTGCGACTTTAAAGGCATCTGAGAAAACAATGAATTCAGCAGCGCGTGTTACACAAGATCTTGATCGTATTCTTAAGCAAAAAGATACTCAGACATTACCGTCTGATATTAAAGCGAGTTTGAAAGAGATCCAAAACACCTTAAATGGCTTTAGCCCAAATGCAGCAGCGTACCAAAATTTACAAGGTGCACTTGTACAATTTGAGCAAGTGATGACGGAACTACAACCCGTACTTCGTCAATTAAATGAGAAGCCAAATTCATTAGTGTTTGGTGATGAGAAAGCGAAAGATCCTATTCCAGTTGGAGGCCGTAAATAATGAAAAAGTGGTTATTAATTGCAGCGGTAGCGCTTGCTGGAACAGGATGTAGCTCAACAGAACCGGCATTAAAAACATATATGTTACCGATGCCAACCAGTGCGAATACGGCACATAACATTAGTAATAAATCATTGTTAATTGTGCGCCCTGTTGAAGTTGCGGCACATCTTGCTGGTACTGGTTTAGTGTATCAAACCAGCCCCACTGAAATTGTTGAAGCGCAGCAAAACCTTTGGGGTGAATCACTGAGTACGCAGTTAACGCGTCGAATCACATTTGATTTACGCCAAAAACAAACTAAGTTTTGGGCAACACAGCTAACACCAACATTGTCTACTGCAGGTATACCACGCTTACAAGTGCGTATTAACCAGTTTAATGGTGTTTATAGCGGTGTTGCTGAAGTGGCAGGTGAATGGTTATTGATTAATGGTAATGGCGATTTACAAACCGTACATCCATTTTCATTCCGTGTACCTTTAGCAAAAGATGGTTATTCAGCGCAAGTGGAAGCACTGTCAAAAGGTGTGGATGAGTTAACGACTCAGTTAGCACGCTCTATCAAGTAGTTTTTGAACAGTAGAGTAAATATTAAGCCGACGTTAAATACGTCGGCTTTTTTATTTTTAAGAATATGAGATTCATTATTGTAATTGGCTTATTTAAATACTAGGGTTTTGTCTTTGATTTTAGAGAGAAAGATGAAATGAAAAAACTAAATGGTTCCTGTTTATGTGGCAAGGTGCAGATAGAAGTGCCTGATGATTTTGAGTATATGGGAAATTGTCATTGTTCTGAATGTCGTAAATTTACGGGGTCAGATTACTCATCGGTGGGAGGATTAAGCTCAGAGAAATTTCGCTTTAAAACAGGTGAAGATACTGTGTCGCTATTTCAAAAAAGTGAAGAAACGGAACTCGCTTTTTGTCGAATCTGTGGTTCAAGTTTGTTTTCAAAGAAACTAAAAACAGGCAAGCATAATATTCGTTTAGGAATTTTAGATGATATTCCAACGCATAAGCCGAGTTTTCATATTTTCACGTCATCTAAAGCACCATGGAATGACATAACCGATAACTTAATACAGTTTGAGAAAGGCCCTGTTAAATAGCGTATAGATAGACAAGGAAGACAATTAACAAGGAGGTAACTGATGTATATCGGTGAAGTGTCTAAATTAACAGGAGCATCAGCCAAAGCCATACGCTTATATGAGTCGTTAGGCTTGTTGGGAACAGTAGTACGAAAGGGGAGTTATCGTATTTATGATGATAACCATGTTAGAACCGTTATTTTGATTAAAGATGCACAATCTATTGGGGTTAGTCTTGCGGAATTTAAGAGGCTGCTAGGAGATAAAACAGTGCTAAGTTGGGATGTTGTAAGCATATTTCTTGAGCAGAAAAGTAAAGCAATTGAAGAACAAATTAACCTATTGCACCAGCAGCAATCGATGATCAAAACATACCAAGACAATATTAATAAGTGTTTAGAAACTAATTGACTCTTCCCTACAGGGCAAGGTGTAAACTGAGCTTAAAAAGGGAGAGATATTTATGTGTATTAAGCTTCAATAGAAAATTATATTCTAGGGGGAGTAAACGAAGATTGTAGTGTTAGACATGTAACTAATTCTAAATGAACATAATTACATAGTTATACGTGATCGAAGCAATGAAGTAGTGTATTAGCATTCTAACACCATGAACTTATTATTTTAGACGATGTAATTATTTTCTATATTTTATTTTTTTATACCAAGAAATAGAATCAAAAAATCAGCCAAAAATAAGTGTAGTAGTCAATAAATACTGGTCTTATTTTAGAGGTTTACCAATATGGTTGTCAGACTTATTAGATATTAATCCGCCATTATATTGATGTAGTTGTAATTGGCTAAAATAGTGATATCACTACTTTCATAGAGCTGTTAAAAACAAAAGATCTTAGTAAAAATGTTGCGAATATGTGTTTATATTTCCGAGATTTTCACATTTCATCTAATAGTGTGAGTATACTATCAATAAGAATATTATTTCTTTATTCTGAAATATGACGTGAGTGGCTCATGAAACAGTATATTTCTCTTAATATATTCATATTGGTATTTTTTATAACTGCTTGTAATAATGACAATAGCGTTACAGATACAGTAACTGATAACAATAGCGTGTCAGTTATAGACACAGGAATTGATGACAATAGCGCCTCAGTTATTGATACAGGAACAGATGCAACTCAATCAGGTAAAGCAACCGTCTCTGGTACTGCGGCAGTTGGTGCTGGTTTAAAAGGACATTCTTTGGATTTGTTTGAACTCGATCCAACTAATAGCTCTCAACCGAAATTATTAGAAACAATAACGCTAGATGAGTCGAGTAAGTTTGAAGTTTCAATCCCAATGTCGACGGATACGAGTTCAAGAGTGTTCCTTGCACAAGTTAAAGATTTAGAATCACCTGATACTGTTGTTATCGAGTCAATTATTTTTGGGCAAGACTTTGATAAATCAGTAAAGATAACGCCTTTCACCAATCTCATCGCAAAAAGCCTGCTTAAAAGTGAAACAGCATTAGATTTAGCTTCTATGAGGCGAGAGTACGATCAAGTTGCCAGTAGTGTTGTAGCCATACTCAATCCTGTTGCAGAGGCGTTAGGCTCTTCGCTTGATATTGACTCTCTGTTGTTTGGTGATTTCTTTGTAGAATCAAGTGGTCATGATGAACTAATTGAAGCAGTCACGTTTGATTGTAATGATTCAAATTGTGCTGTTGATTTTGCAAGTGATAAAGTCAAAGAGAAAGTGATCGAGCTAGGGGTTGAAACTGAATTTACTATTAATGAGACATTAATAGATAAACTAACACAGGCGGGCTTTGCTCTTGATGAATTGAAAACTAGCCCAACCGCCGATTTTGACTTTACAGCAAGTATTAAAGAAGCCGGCCCTGTGGTGGTACTCTTTTCATATGATGCTTCTTGGGGCCAGCCAGGTGATTCATGGGCTGGATACAGCGGTAAGATCAAATTGATAAACCTTACCGACACCCCTTTAGATGTGGCAAATAAATCCATAACGATGATTTCAGAAAAGCTGAGCATGAGCGGTGCTTGGGGCGCTGAGCTTCAAGAGAAAAAAATAGATAATAATAAAACCAAATACACGTTTACGATCCCTCATTACGCCCAGCCTTTGCAAAAAGATGAACACCGAGTCATTGGTTTTAATGGTAAAGGCATTGCATCGGAGGTAAATGACTTAACCCGCTGCCGCTATGAAAATGATAGCTGCATCATCAAATACGATGACACATTATCAACTTACGTTGGTGGCAGTTCTTTTGTGATTAGTGTCGATAGTGAAGAAGTTGTTGAAGATGGTGATATCACCGATGACGTTAACGAGAGTGGGGAAAATCTTGGCCGAGAACCAATTGTCGATGACCAAAATACAGTTATCGACATTACCTTAGAAAAATCTGGCTCACCTTGGTCAACGGGGTTTAATGGTGTGATCAAATTCATATCGCCAGTGGCGACCTCTTCTTGGACTTTGACGTTTTTAAAGCCAGCTGATGTGAATGATATTAGCATGTGGTCACACGGAGGGGGATTACAAACGGTGGGTGGACAATCGTTTATCAATGTTAGCAACAAAAGCTGGAATGGCGTTTTGACTCCTAATATTGAAAATTCAATTGGTGCCAGTGTTCAAGGTAAGGGCACTTATGGCGCAATATCGAGTGATAGCTGTACTTTAACGCTTGATAGCACTAATTACCCTTGTCAGTTGATAGCTAACGAAAATGCAACCAGTGTAGAAGATCTTTCTAATATTAATAGTGTTGGTATAACCCCTGCAGTTATCATTGATGATAATGAGACTGTCGATTCAGGTAACGAGTCTATTGTGGTCGACAATACACCCACAGATATTCCTGCTGCGTTGGTGAAAGGCAGTGGTGTGACTCAAAGTAAAACTCCAAAGAATATGACGTTTACTTCACCGAGTGATTTTAAAGGTAAAGTCGTTGCAGGTTATCTATCTGATTGGAGTGTATATGGTCGTGGTTTTGACGTTGAACGCTTACTAAAAGATGATACCTTTCCCTATAACAAACTGGTTTTTGCATTTTTAGCTATTTGTGGTGATCAAGGTTCGCTTTCTGGAAAAATTCGAGCGCAGTGTGCCGCGGAAGGTAAAAAAGATTTTGAGGTGGTCTTTTTAGATCCATGGGCAGACTTTGGTTTAAGCGTCAGTTCTCGCCAAAAGGGTAACCCTTATGTTGATGGTTTTAGTAAGGGGATTATTGAACAGCTCGATTACATTAAAAAACGAGTCCCTAACATTAGCATCTCAGCCAGTATTGGTGGCTGGACTATGTCAGAGCCATTCCATCGCATGGCAGCCAATCCGGTACATATTGCAACCTTCGTTAATTCATTAAAAGAATTACAAGATAAATATGGCTTTACTGGTTTTGATATCGACTGGGAATTTCCTGGTCATGGTGGTGCTTCGGGTAAATTCACATCAAATGATGGTCAATATTTTAAGGACTTGGTCTGTGCTGTGAAGGCAGGCCTTGGTGATGACATTGAAGTATCTAGTGCGGTAGGGGCAACGAAAACATATATTGATCATATCGGCGCATATTATAAAACCATTTATGACCAAGGCTGTCTTGATTACATTTATATGATGAATTACGACTACTTCGGCGCATGGGATGATAAAATTGGTCATCAAACGAGTGTGATGCCGTCCTCTTCACTAACAGGGGGAATACCTAATGACGATGATACACGGTGGAGTGTCAATGCCGCTATCAAGTTATTTGAGCAAGCCGGTTTTAAGCGTGATCGTTTATTGATGGGGATTGCCAATTACGGTCGAGGTTTTAAATCTCTTGATTTAACCATCAATCAGCAAGGTGCGCTTGGCGGGACGAAAACCTCTACATCACCATCGTCAGGTACGTTTGAAAGTGGAGTAGTGGAAGGCTACGATCTTTGGCGCAATGTAGCTGGTGAAGATCTACAGGGGCGTGGCGATTTTGCACTTTATAGCGATTTTGAAGCTCACGCTGATGTATATTTCAATAAAGTCACTGGCGATTACATTTCGATAGACACGCCACGAACCGCCTATATGAAAGCAAAGTTGGCTGATGTTTTGGGGTTAGCGGGCGCTTTCGTTTGGACTATTGAGCAAGATGATGGTCGCATTGTTACCGCAATGCAAGATGGATTTGGCCTTAATGGTGATGTGCCATCTGAGCGTGCGATAACCTACTCCGCCTGCGGTATTCCATTTAAAGATGACGAAGAGAATTTGTGTGCAGAGCTTTATAGTGGACTCAATAATTTCTCATCTGGTAGTGGTTCAGGTAGTAGCATTGCTACTATCCTCAATGCAGCCGTTAGCCTTCCTTCGCCAGGGCAAACTGTTCGTGTAGTGGATGGTATAATCGTAGACATTGGAACTGGAACAGATACAACTCCAGCACCAGATCTAGATCAAAATGTGGTTCCTGATTCTCACATTATTTATCGTTCAGAGCTCAATCAACATCAAACGAATGCAGAAAGTGCATACAAAGAAAGTATTAATGCTGCTAAAAGCCTACTCAGAACACGGGATAATACTATTGTTGAGGCAGTCTCCCCACTAAATACAACTAACCCTGATAACGTCAAGCGTGTTGAAAGCATGTTTAATCAAAGTAATTGGGATGAATTGTTTTCTCACGCTGCGCCTGAATACTCTTATACTAACTTCTTAAAGGCTGTCGCTAAGTTCCCTGCATTGTGTGATACCTACACCGATGGACGTGATAGCGACGCTATTTGTCGTAAGTCACTCGCAACTATGTTTGCTCATTTTGTGCAGGAAACCGGTAAAAACTCTGAATATGATGGTGATACATGGAAACAAGGCTTGCACTACGTTCGAGAGATGGGATGGACTGAAACCTCACGAGATGGATACAACGGCAATTGTGATGTTTCTAGCGATTTTGCCAGTCGAGTGTGGCCGTGTGGTAAGTTTGAAAACGGTGACTACAAGTCCTATTTTGGTCGTGGGGCTAAACAATTAAGTTACAACTATAACTACGGACCTTTCTCTAACGCGATGTACGGTGATGTGTCTATATTGCTTAATAATCCAGAGATGGTTGCTGATACATGGCTTAATATCGCTTCCGCTATCTTTTTTTATGTGTATCCACAGCCACCTAAACCATCAATGTTGAGTGTCATTGATGGCTCTTGGACACCTAATCAAGCTGATATCGATGCAGGTTTAAATAACGGTTTCGGTATGACCATTCACATAATAAATGGTGGGCTTGAATGCGGCTCTGGTAACGAAGATGCGAGAGCTCAAAATCGTATAAATTATTATAACGAATTTGCTAATTACTTATCAGTGACAACTCCAGCCGATGAGGTGCTTGGTTGTAAAAATATGGCTCAATTCTCTGATGTTACCGGTGGTTCCGGCTCTGTTCCTATTTATTGGGAGCAAGATTGGTCAAGCCCATATAAATGTAAATTAGTTAACTATCAAACAGCTTACACAACGTTTGATATAGGTGGGTACGAAAAGTGTGTTAAGGACAAATATCCTGATGTAGTTATTTTGGAGGATGGCGATAGCCCTATTGTTAATGATGACTCAAAAGATACAGAGACTGTAGGTGATGGTGATGCCGTTGGTGATTCAGATGGTACAGACACTGCAGATGTAGGTGATGGCGTTGATGATTCAGATGGTACAGACACTGCAGGTGTAGGTGATGGCGTTGATGATTCAGATGGTACAGACACTGCAGGTGTAGGTGATGGCGTTGATGATTCAGATAGTATAGACAATGGAGACGTAAGTGATGATAATGATTTGAACACTCCTACAAATGCACTGTGTCAATCTTTCAATATTTACCCGAACTGGCCTGCAAATGATCATGCTGATGGTGGAGATATCGTAGTTTATGATGATATTGCTTACAAAGCATCATGGTGGACAAACACAATACCAGGTAGTGATGAATCATGGACATTACATTTACGATGTGACGGCGTAGAGCCCTCGTCACAAACTTCTCTAAAAATGCCAAACCCCAAAGATCCTATTGATCTTAACATGCGACATTGGCCAAATTATCTTTCTATATCGGCACCAAATTTAAATCTTTCAGAAAATATACCAAGTACTGTTAGATTCGAATTACCAGTTTTAAACCAACTTACAGATAGTAATCACTTAACCGATCATTTTAAATCTTTGGCTGAACAATTATTACTTAATGAAGAAAGCAATATTACTATTTTGCTTTCCAGTGATATGTTTGATATGAATTATCAGGACGAACTTTCAACATTAGATAATATTCCTGTAAATTTAGCTCTGACTAACGCTATTGCAGTAAATAATATTCCTTTAGATAGCTCATTACTAAATTCATTATCAGATGATGTCAAAGGTTTACTTAAAGCACATAATTTACTAATTAGTCAATTACTTCCTGATGCAAATATTGGGTGGCAGGTGATAATTGGTGATTTTGCCTATGATCAACACTCTGGTGGTTATCGTTCAGTTTGGAACATGGCTTCATTACCGGTAGTTAATTTGCTTACAGATTACGAACTTTATAGTGGTGAGTACTCTGCTCATTTTGTTGCATTTAGTAAATCATCAATGACTCCAGCATTAGATAACGACCAGTGGGATAATGCTCTTCGATTTATTAAACAAGTCACAGATACTCTGAATGTCCCTGCTATGCTAGCTTCGATACCAAGTAACCAAGCTGGTAATTACTTTTTAGGTTTGACTTCAGCAGATAGAAAGCTTCGACACGCAGCATACCATAATATATTTTCGATTCAGTTTGATACTGTAGATATGGCTTTGCAGAATAAAATAGAATCTTACTTACAAAATAAATTGCCTCTCTACAATTCGGGAGGTGGTATGTCAATTTCGGATAGCACATTAACAAATATTACTTCGTTAAATGACGAATTAATAAGCGTTACAACGAAAATGAACAATCAAGTTCTTCTTTACGAGACGCCGAATAACGGTTGGGAGCCTTCAAATGTATACAAATGGGATGACTTTTTAACTGCTCTTCATACAATGCATAACATTGGTGTCTCTGGTACTAAATTTTGGCTTACTGATATTGATGCAATAGATGAGAAAAATATTCAATATGCCAAAGTAGCAATTGCTGCATTTTTAGCACAATCTATGCAAGAAACCATACAATATGATGCTTGTGATGAAAATAATTGGGCTCAAATAAAATACGGTGCTCCTGTTGATTATCCCATGAGTGCATCATGTGGTCAGTTAGGACAAAAATATGCTGACTACGGTGTTGATAAAAATACGAATCTTGATCATCCTTATTCTTGTCCACGAACACCTAAAATAGAAGTTACAGCAACGACTCACGCTAAGTGGTATGGCGCACCTAGTCCTATATTTGCCGCACCTGATTCTGTTCTCGAGGCTGCAGGCTTATTAGTAAATGGCTCTGTTGGTCGATGGGATTTGTCAAATTCTTGGTGTGACTCACCACCAGTTGAAATCGATCATACCAAACAAGCATGGGAGCGTGATTCATGCAATGTATATGTAGGCCAGAAAGATGGTAAATTCGTATGGGATGGCAGTTCTGAGACATCTGTTGAGGGGTGCGCTTGGTGGGGAAGAGGCGTCATCCAAACAACAGGTCGCAGAAATTTTGGTACCTTGAATCACTTTTTAGGTAGAAGCCATGTTGACCCAAGTACATTTGGCACTACTATCGAAGGCGATACTGTCGTTATGGCGCCTCCAGGTGATCCAATATATGCAAAATTAGACCTTTGCTCTAACCCTCAATTAATATGTACAACTGAAGAATATCCTGAATTGAAATGGATAGCGGGTTTATTTTTCTGGATGACATCCGTTCAAGCCTATAGCAATCCAGGCGGTCCATATGAAAGTTGGAATTATTACGATGAGTTGAAAAAATATGTCGATGATGGCCTTGTTGGAAATAACTTCATTGATGCTGTATCTGGCATTGTAAATAGGGGATGTCCCGCCGATCATTGTGAAACGGGTGAAGTGCATGAAATACAAGGTCGTCGTGATAACTTTATTAAAGTACTCAAAGCACTTGGTCTTGATCCAAAATAATAACGTATCAAGATGATATTTTATTGAAATTTATATTTAGCAGACTAATGTGATACTTCATCTATAACTTTCAATACTAAGTTGTTTGTTTAGGTGGAAAAATAACTATACAAATTTCATTAATTTAGCTATCAACTTTGTTTAGGCTCTTTAGCCGAGAGCCTAGCTATTCATTTTTTCATTTTTATGCCATCTAAAGCACCATGGAATAACATAACCGATAACTTAATGCTGTTTGAGAAAGGCCCTGTTAAATAGGGTATATATAGATAGACAAGGAAGACAATTAATAAGGAGATCAGTGATGTATATCGGTGAAGTGTCTAAATTAACAGGAGCATCTGCCAAAGCTATACGCTTATATGAATTGTTAGGCTTGTTGGGAACAGTAGTAAGAAAAGGGAGCTATCGTATTTATGATGATAACCATGTTAGAACCGTTATTTTGATTAAAGATGCACAATCTATCGGGGTTAGTCTTGCTGAATTTAAGCGGCTGCTAGGAGATAAAACAGTACTAAGTTGGGATGTTGTAAGCACATTTCTTGATCAGAAAAGTAAAGCAATTGAAGAACAAATTAACCTATTGCACCAGCAGCAATCGATGATCCATACGTATCAAGACAATATTAAAAAGTGTTTAGAAACTAATTGACTCTTCCCTATAGGGCAAGGTGTAAGCTGAGCTCAAAAAGGGAGAGGCATCTATGTGCAAGAAAGTATTAGTTATTAATGGAAACCCAAAGGCTAAGAGTTATTGTCATGAACTAGCGCAGAGCTATATCATAGCTAGCGAGAAGAATGATGTCAGGCTGTTAAATTTAAGTATGATGGATTTTGATATCAATTTAGTGAGTGGTTATGAAGCAGTACAACCGCTAGAGCCAGATCTACAGCATTTCCAATCATCACTTCTATGGGCAGATCACGTGGTATTTATTTTTCCTCTGTGGTGGGGAGGAATGCCTGCAAAATTAAAAGGGTTAATTGATCGAACATTTCTTCCCAATTTTGCGTTTAAATTTGAAGCTAAAAACTTAACACCACAGCGATTATTAAAAGGGAGAACGGCCGAGCTGATAGTTACAATGGACTCGCCACCATTTTATTATCGTTGGATTTATGGCGATCCTATTTACAAGCAAATGAAGCGCACTATTTTAGGTTTTAGTGGCTTTGAAAAAGTATCTAAGACCTATATTGGCCCAATAATTAATGCGACGGAAGATAAAAAATCAAAATGGAATCAGCGGGTAGCTCAGCTTGCTAAAAAGTAGCGTAATGCACTAATTATAATAAGAGCTAATGCTAAATAGACAATGCTGTTATTGGCGTCGTCAACGAAGATTGTAGAGTTAGTCATGCGACCAACTCTACAATATAGAAGAAATGGATTTGATTATTTATCTTCTGAAACTTTTGTTTTCTCATTACGGTTTTCAGTTGGAGAGTTAATCTCTCCAGCTTTTGATTTGACGACTTCAACGGCTTTTCCCATAGCAATATCGCCTTGGGCAACCGCTGATTTTACTATTTCAGAGTTTATTGCGCCTTCAATTTTATTTGATGCAGTATCTTTTAAACTATTTGCTGATTTCTTAATAGATTTTGACGATGCATTAATGAGGTTTTTAACAGCTGCTGCATCATCACGAGTAAATGTTGCCAGTTGACTTAATGAATCTTCATTTGCAGCATCATAATATGGTGCTGGTTCAAAACTTAGTTTATTTGCAACAAGCATTGTAGGAAAGCTAGAACGATAGCTGTTATATACTTTAACTATTCCATTATAAGATTCTCGTTTATCTGAAATATTATTTTCTAACTCTTCGAGTTGTTTCATTAACTGTATATAGGTTTCATTTGCTTTTAATTCAGGAAAACTTTGAGAGAGAGCGGCTAAGCTCTCTGTGCTAGCATCTTGGTTCGATGATATTTTTAAATGAGTTAATTTTTCGTGATCACCAAAACCTTGAGCGATATCTAAAACTCTGGACGCAAGATCTCTGCGTTTTTGTAAGGATACTTGCATATTTGACGCTTGTTCAATTATTGATTGTTTACCAGACTGTAATTTATTGTATGTTTTAATTGACCAAATAATAATGACAGCCAAAGCTATGATCAAAATAGTACTTATACCCATGTAACACCTCTAATGATTTATATAAATAATGATGTTGTTAACTTATATTCTTAACGTTTGGTTTAGGTACGGTTTTGACGTTATCTGAAATAACCGTTATACAGGGCCGAATGAAATCGTACAATTTCAATGACTGCAAATATACCTTTCACATTGAAGTATTTATCATGAATACAGCGCTATCATGCCGTTAAGAATATCAATTTTAACACTATATTATCTATATCAATTCATAAGCTAAACCTCCTGCGATAATTGATAGTTATAGTCGTGTACTTCGTCGCATTACTTGCCAACTAGATACATCACTTTCATGTTAACCACGTAATATATCAAGCAGCAGGTTATAAACTCGCTTAGGAATTAAAGGGGATAACGATAAATTAAATATTTTAATGAGTCGCTGACGTTAAAGATAACCTCAACTTCTTAAACATCCCCTTTGATAACAAGGCAGCTTGTACTTTCCTACATCATACTTAAACTACATTCTTAACAGCGTATCTAATTGATAACTAATATCGGAGGGGGATGCATTTCTACTTATACTGAATGAGGTGTATTGATCGCCTCGGGTAGACATAGAACGATCAATTTCAGCAAGACAGTGAATGACAGCGCCATCTAAAATAAAAGATAATTCAATTTCTTTGCTGTTAAAAAATCCGCTATTTCGAAATTCGATTTCTTGATAACAGCCCGATTGTGAAGCAAAGTGTCCGCCTTGTAGAAAACCTTTTTCCACATCAGCTTTGATTAAATTAAAGCCTGCATTCTCAATGCTCGCAATGACACTAGCGATAGCTGGGAGAGGTTTTACCTCGATAAAATCACGATCAGAAGGATCAATAGCGAAATCAATATCTAACGTTGTTTCTAACCATACTTTCGATTGGTTATTTTGAGTGTTAAGTTGGGTGATAGGTGTTTCATCATGCAGTTTAAATTCAAAAGGCAGCGACTTCTCCTCACTGGCATGAATCGTAAAAGGTTGATTAACTTTTATCGTTCCTAACACAAAGGTTTGATAGCTGTGGCCATTTTCTAGTTCTACTTTCATTTCAGTACAAAGCTTTAATGAAATAGCATCAATGACTTGTTCTACATCTCCACCTTTAATATGCACATTTCCTTGTAATATATCTCCCTGATAAAGTGAAGGATTATGCAAAATAGTGTCTACTTTTGCAGAGCCAATACCTAATGAGGCTTTTAATTTTTTAAACATAATCTGCCTTTGTATGTATTTTTAAATGCGCGATGTGAGCAAATTATCACAACAATACCCTGCGATGTAACTTCAAGGTGCGATAAAGACGTAAGTAATTATTTTAACTATTTATTATTGTTATATAGCTCAATGTTTTGTAAACAAATAGAGCAGCACGCCAATCAGGTTGATCAATCACGCTAAGTGAATCGTTAAAGTTTGAAAATAGGCGTCTATGTATTAGGTTGATTAATAAGAAAGAACATTGATGAGAGGGAAGTATGGGATTATTAGTGGATGGGAAATGGCACACTGATTGGTACGACACTAAATCGACGGGAGGCAAGTTTGAACGAAAAGCTTCAAGCTTTCGTCATTGGGTAACGAAAGATGGCCAAGCGGGGCCTTCTGGAGAAGCGGGCTTTAAAGCTGAACCTCATCGTTATCACTTATACGTTTCCCTTGCTTGCCCTTGGGCGCATCGAGCGATTATTTATCGTAAATTAAAAGGGTTAGAGCCCTTGATTTCAATGTCTGTAGTTAATGCTTTCATGGGCGAGGACGGGTGGAATTTTGCATTAGGTGATGATGTAGTTGTCGATCCCATCATTAATGCTGAGTTTATGCATCAAATTTATACCCATGCAGATCCTCATTATACAGGGCGAGTTACGGTACCTGTGCTGTGGGATAAACAAAATCAAACCATAGTAACAAATGAATCAGCCGAAATTATTCGTATGTTCAATAGTGCTTTTGATGATGTTGGCGCAAATAGCAATGATTTTTACCCAGAAGCACTACAAACAGAAATTGATGCCTTAAATGATTTTGTCTATGTAAATATAAATAATGGTGTATACCGTGCTGGCTTTGCAACTACTCAAGAAGCTTATGATGAAGCCGTTGTGACACTGTTTAATGCGTTAGATGCGATTGAAGCGCGGTTAACGGAAAATCGATACTTACTTGGTGATAAAATAACAGAAGCAGATTGGCGTTTATTTACCACGTTAGTGCGATTTGATGCAGTATACGTTGGACACTTTAAATGTAATCTTAAACGGTTAGTTGATTACCCAAACATTTGGGGATATTTACGCGATTTATACCAAGCCCCCGGTATTGCTGACACGGTTAATATTGATTATATCAAAGCCCATTACTATGGCAGCCATGAAACCATTAACCCTACGCGTATTATTCCTAAAGGGCCTGTATTAGACTTTTCTGAGCCACATTGTCGTGAAAAATTGGGTGCTGAGTTATAGGTATAGTCAATATAAGAAAAGGGCATCACAGCTGGATGGTGATTGCCCATGTCTATATCAATGATGAGTTACTGCTTAAGTTTTGCAAGTACTTCATTCATTGATGTATATATCCCATGGCCTAATGCTTCAACTTCATCACTGGGCTGCACTAAATCAATTACCTGAAATGTTTCCATGCCAGCTGAAACTGCAGCTTTAACACCATTATTTGAATCTTCAAAAGCAATACACATACTAGGGTTAACGTTTAAACGCTTTGCTGCGAGTAAGTAAACCTCAGGATCAGGTTTGCCATTTGTCACTTCATCACCAGCTGTCACCGCTGAAAAATAGCCACTTAAACCAGCCATGGCTAATTTTTTTAATGCTAATTGCCGATTGGTGGAGGTTGCTACAACCATAGGTATATTCTGTGTTTGTAACCAATTAAGTAGATCAATAACACCATCTTTTACAGGAATAGCTTCATTTTCAACAATGTTTAAGTAAGCCTGTTTCCATTGCTTGCGAAATACAGGGTAGTCCATGGTTTCGCCATAACTGACTCGTAATAGATCTTCAACGCCAGCCTCATTGCGTCCAATGATATTTAAGTAGGTCTGTTCAAGGTAGGGAAGGTTAAAGTCCTGACAGGTTTGTTTAAATATATCCATACAGACACGCTCTGTATCGAGTAATAAACCATCCATGTCGAAAATAGCAGCGTTGTATGTCATATTATTAACTAATTTATAAATAAAGAAGTGATATTTTACAGATAAAATGCAGTTATTTAAATATGACTATTTGTAAATTTAAACAAATTAGTTAGTGAGATTAATGTTAATTTTTTATGAAAAAAATGATTAATAATATTATTATTTAGAATGAGGAAAGTATTATTGTTAATATTGTTACTCCTATTAACAAAAGTAAGAGTAATAAAAATGAAAAATATTAACGTAAAATCACTTCCAAACTTTATAAAAAAAAATTGATGCTCATCTAGAGGCAGATATTTACTCCCGAAAAAATAAAAAGCACTTAGTATTAGGTAAAATTCCCTCCGATACTTCAATTACATTACAAAGTAATGATTATCTCGCCATCACAGGGCATGAATATATTCGTCAGAAGCACTTAAAAGCCATCACAGATCATAAACATGAAGTAGTGATGTCTGCGGTCTTCCAGCATCAAGCTGAAAGTGGCGATACATTTGAAGAACAATTAGCTGCGTTAACAGGTTTTGAAAAATGTGTGCTGTCCCAGTCGGGCTGGGCGGCAAATGTCGGATTAATTCAAACTCTGATCCCTAAAGGTACACCGATCTATATCGATTTCTTTGCTCATATGTCGTTATGGGATGGAGCAAAACGTGCAGAGGGAAATATTCAAACATTTCTGCATAACAATATGCGTCATCTTGAAAAGCAAATTAAACGTGAAGGTCCTGGGTTAATCATGGTTGATTCGGTGTACAGTACAATCGGTACAGTTGCACCATTGCATGATTTAGTTGAAATAGCTAATCGTTATGGTTGCGCCTTATTGGTAGATGAATCTCACTCGCTGGGCACACACGGTAAAAATGGTTCAGGATTAGTCGCTGAATTAGGCTTAACCGATCAAGTTGATTTCTTAACGGCGAGTTTAGCAAAAGCCTTCGCTTACCGAGCAGGAGCGATTTTATGCAGTAAAGATGTAGCGAAATCGTTCCCATTTACGGCATATCCTGCCATTTTCAGTTCAGCACTGTTAAATCATGAGCTAGAAATCTTAAAAGCGACATTGGATGTCATTAAAGATGCAGACGATAAGCGTAACCAGCTGTTTATTCAGTCTGAGAAATTACGTAGTGGTTTAGTTAATCTTGGTTATAAGATTAAGAGCCAGTCACAAATTATTGCACTTGAAAGTGGTAATGATGAAGATACAGAAGTGATCCGTGATTATTTAGAATCTCGAGATGTATTTGGTTCTGTGTTCTGCTCACCAGCGACCCCTAAAAATAAAAATGTGATCCGCTTTTCTTTAAATAGTGATGTGAGTGACGAACAAATATCGACGTTACTTACTGTGTGTCGAGAGATGCGAGAGGAGCTATCGTTAAAGTAATAGAATAAATTCTTACCCATTATTGCTTTACGTTTACGTAAACGATAGTGGGTAAGTGTATTCTAGTTAATAAAGCGCTCAATACTGGAAAATATTTGCTCTTTAGTTGCAGGTTTGAAAATAAATCCATTCATACCGACTTTGCTAAGCTCTTGCTGTTGTTTTTCATCAAGTGAGGCTGAGAAACAAATAATGGGGGTATTTTTATGTGATTCATATCTTTTATTTGAACGAATTTGTTTTGTTGCTTCTAAGCCTCCCATTAAAGGCATTTCTAAATCTATCATAATAAGATCTACTTGACTTAGCTCAAGACTTTTTAGTGCATTAATACCATTCTCGGCATGAATAACATGAAAGCCACTGCGTTGCAGGAGTATTCCTGTATACATGCGTAATGACATATTATCGTCTACAAGTAGAATACTTTTTGTCTCTGTTGTAGATCGCGGTGTACTTTTTGGATTATTAAAGTGAATAAAAAAGAATCGACAGATATGATCAGTGAAATCATTCTCAATTTTACTAGCATTGATTAGTTTGTAGTTAATTTTTTCATTTAATATTAAATTTATTGCTTTAGGTTCACGGTATAAATACAAGACTTTCGTTGTTAATAATGCGAGTTTATCTTGTAACTTAGAGAAGTAATAATCATGTTCAGTGTAACTATCCAGATTAACAATAATCATATCTACTTGATCAAGAGACATGTCAATTAATTTAAATGGGCTAGTCGTGTTAAAATTGTAGCCATGAGAAAAGGAGTTTTTCTGAAGTTCAAAAACATCACTGTTGTTATCACCTATGTATAATAGGCGTTTTTTAGACATTAACTCATACTTTAGCTTATTGACTGATTTTGAATCGATTTTAGGTAAAAGTATAGTGAACTCAGTCCATTCACCTAACTTGGATTGACAGCTGATTACCCCACCAAATGCTGTGATCACTTTTTTACAAAAAGGCAAACCTAAACCTGAGCTATTTTTTTTACCATGTGTAAAGAAATCATCAAAAATAGCATCAAGATTATTCTTTGGAATACCAATACCTGTGTCTCTTATTTTTATAATATTATTGTTTTTATTAATATCGATATTAATATCAATACTGAAATTATTCTTTTCTTTGTAATAAAATGCGTTTTTCATAAGATTGAAAATGACATAACGAAATAAAATATCACTACCAAAATAATTTGTGTCTTTATTGAAATTAACTGAAACTAAACTTCTATCTTGTGAAGATTGATAGCCATAGCTTTCTACAGAGCTTTTAATAATATTAACAATAGAATATTCTTGAAATGTGTTTTTTGAAATAGCGTGTTCATTAATAGAGCTTAATAGTAAGTTAATTGTTTCATTACTATTATTAATAACAGTCATATTACTTCTAATGATAGATTTTAGCTCATTAGCATTATCTTTTTGGTTATCATTTTTTTGGCGAAGAATATCAAGCATGAGTTCCATGGAAGAGTAAAGAGAACTAAAAGGGTTTCTCATCTCATGGGCAATACCGGCACTAAAGCTACGAGCAAAAAGTAATTGATCTTCGTAATGAATGTGATTTCTATAATGTGAAGCAATACCTGTCACATATGAAAAACTAATAACTGCAATATAGCCCCAATGAAAATTATCACTGTTTATCGGATGGAAGCCATAAGAAAATAATGCGCCTAATGATATACCAATAATGGAGATTACGCTGATAATATAAGCATCGTAAATCAATAATATTGATAAAAATAGTGCAGCCATGAAAGACATGACCCAAGGGATAGACCAATCATTCATAATCAGCATAAAGCTGAAAAAGAAAGGCAGTCCTATGGTGATTGTAGCAATGAAATGAATCGCCTTATAACGTAAAAACCAATAAGGAAGATGATCTTTTAAAATGAATGGGATAAACAAACTGCCACAAAATAACCTGAGTAAAAAGTTCTCATAGGGTTGAGGAAAAAGATAATGCCAAACAAAGAAGTATAGTGGAAAACCAATGCTACCAAGATAGCCTATAATGATTAAATTAGGCTCAAAGTAACGGTAAACATTATTAATTCTATTTTTTATACTCATTGTCTATGAACTTCTAGTTATTAGCTTGAATACTATAAACCAAAATAACTAAATAAAAAAAACAAATTGAGTTTATGCTATAGAGCTCACCTTACTAATATTTCATTTCTCTCGTTACATATCATTTCTTAACGTTTAATAATTGCTCGTAATATGTCTCGGTTATTCGACTAGTATGTATCACTTTTTAATTTATACACTCATTGTTAATATTTTGTTACATTCGATATTGTGTTGATAATCTAGCGATTTTCTTTGCTTTGATGGTTTTTTAAACTGTGATTTTGGTTTTATTTTGATTTAATGTAAAAAATATGTCACATTTATACTTAATTGATCGTTCAATAAAAAATAGATGGGAGCATTATGCCAAAGGTTGGAATGCCTGATATTCGTAAACCACAGCTTGTAAATGCCACGATGGCAGTCATTGAACGAGTTGGCTTACATGCAGCAAGTATCTCGTTGATCAGTAAAGAAGCAGGAGTATCAACGGGGATTATCAATCACTATTTTGGTGGTAAGCATGGTTTATTAGAAGAGACTATGCGTGAAATTTTACGTCGTTTATCAATGAGCGTTACAACGTCATTAAGCCAGATACCCCGCAATAATCATCAAGCTCGAATTAATGCCATTATCATGAGCAATTTTGATGGTTACCAAGCAGAAAATAAAGTAGCGAAAACATGGTTAGCATTTTGGTCTTACGCTATGCATGACGCACAGTTGGGTCGTCTACAGCAAGTTAATGAAAAACGTTTGCTATCGCATTTAAAGATTGAACTTAAAGGGCTACTACCATCTTCTCAAGCTGAATTAGTTGCTCATGGTATAGCTTCATTAATTGATGGTATCTGGTTACGTGGGACATTAAATCCGAAAGGTATTGATGCGAATAATGCTCGCATGATCATTAATGATTATTTAGAAAAGCAACTGGCTTTTTATTCAAAATTATAATTTCTAAGAGTTTCAAATGGATATGAAATCACTATATATCGATGGTAACTATGTTGCTGCATCTTCTGATATTCAATTTACAACGATTAACCCAGCTAATGGTCAACCGCTAGCAACTATTGGGCAAGCCTCTCAAGCGGATCTTGAATTAGCGATTAGCGCAGCTAAAAAAGGGTTTGTTATATGGTCGGCTATGACGGCAACTGAGCGTAGCCGTATTTTACTACGTGCTGTGGCGCTACTGCGAGAGCGCAATGACGAATTAGCGGTATTGGAAGTCACAGATACTGGTAAACCGTTACAAGAAGCGATAGCGGTTGATATAGAAACGGGTGCGGATGTTATTGAGTACTTTGCCGGGTTAGCACCTGGGCTTCAAGGTGAGCAGCAACCTTTAAGTGAAAATCAGTTCTTTTATACGCGTCGAGAACCATTGGGCATTTGTGCAGGTATTGGTGCGTGGAATTATCCGATCCAAATTGCGATGTGGAAATCAGCGCCTGCGCTTGCAGCCGGTAATGCCATGATTTTCAAGCCATCAGAAGAAACACCGCTTTCGGTTCTAAAACTTGCTGAGATTTTTACTGAAGCAGGTCTACCTGATGGCGTATTTAACGTTGTACAAGGTGATTACCGAGTAGGGCAGATGCTAACGGCACACCCTGAGATCGCTAAAGTGTCATTTACAGGTGAAACCGGCACAGGTAAAGCGGTAATGGCTGATAGTGCTCAAACCTTAAAGTCGGTCACGATGGAATTAGGTGGTAAATCGCCAATGATCATTTTTGATGACGCTAATGTCGATCATGCTGTTTCTGCGGCAATGGTGGCTAACTTCTATACCCAAGGTGAAGTATGTACACATGGCACACGTGTTTATGTTCATGAGGCTATTTATGACACCTTTATAGAGCAACTTAAGCGTCGAACTGAGTTATTAATCGTTGGTGATCCGATGAATATGGAGACTCAAATTGGCGCATTGATTTCAACATCACATTTATCAAAAGTGTTATCAGCCATTGATGCCGCTAAACAAAGTGGTGCCACCTTGCTGACCGGCGGATACCAATGTACTGATAATGGGTTAGCACAAGGTAATTTCGTTCAACCTACTGTTTTTATTGATTGCGATGAATCGATGTCTCATGTTCAAAATGAAATTTTTGGGCCTGTGATGTCGGTAATTAAGTTTAGCGATGAAACCGATGTTATCGCTCGCGCCAATAATACTCACTATGGTTTAGCTGCGGGTGTGTTTACCCAAAACTTAGCGAAAGCCCACCGTGTTATCCATCAATTACAAGCAGGGATCTGTTGGGTTAATACATGGGGGGATTCTCCTGCGCAAATGCCTGTGGGTGGTTATAAGCAATCAGGGATTGGACGCGAAAACGGAATAGAAACCTTACAACATTATACCCAAACCAAAAGTGTACTTATTGAATTGGGCGATTACCAAAGTCCTTATGCTTAACGGATGGAGTCGATTTTGATGGATCAAAATAAGCAGCAAAATAACCCCCAACACTATGACTACATTATTGTTGGCGCGGGTTCGGCAGGGTGTGTATTAGCTGACCGTTTAAGTGAAAGCGGTGAATATGATGTGTTATTGCTAGAAGCTGGCGGTAGTGATCGCAGTATTTTTATTCAAATGCCAACGGCATTGTCATATCCAATGAACAGTGACAAATATGCATGGCAGTTTGAAACTCAAGCAGAACAAGGCTTAGACGGGCGTAAATTACATTGTCCACGAGGCAAAGTACTAGGCGGTAGTTCATCTATCAACGGCATGGTGTATGTACGTGGGCACGCATGTGATTATGACGAATGGGAACAAGAAGGCGCAACAGGCTGGAATTATCAAGCATGTTTACCGTATTTTCGTCGTGCTGAAACATGGATAAAAGGTGGTAACGCTTACCGCGGTAGCAAAGGTCCTGTTGGGACTTGTAATGGTAATGACATGGCACTCAATCCACTTTACCAAGCCTTTATTGATGCAGGTAAAGAAGCCGGTTATCCCGAAACGGATGATTACAATGGTTACCAACAAGAAGGGTTTGGTGCCATGCATATGACAGTCGATAAAGGTGTGCGTGCATCGACATCTAACGCTTATTTACGTCGAGCATTAAAACGCTCAAACCTGACGTTGAAAAAAGGCATTGTGGCACGCAAAGTTTTACTCGATGGCAAAAAAGCGGTAGGCGTTGAATTTGAACAGTCAGGTAAGCTATCTCAAGTATTTGCAACAAAAGAAGTGATATCTAGTGCTGGATCCATTGGTTCAGTCCAGTTATTACAATTGTCTGGCATTGGACCTGCTGCAGTATTAGAGAACGCGAAGATTAACCTTGTGCACGATCTTCCAGGGGTGGGGGCTAATTTACAAGATCACTTAGAAGTTTACTTCCAATACCACTGTAATGAAGCCATTACCTTAAACAGTAAATTAGATTTAGTCAGCAAAGGTAAAATTGGCGCGCAATGGCTACTAACTCGTACAGGTTTAGGTGCGACTAACCACTTTGAATCTTGTGCCTTTATTCGCTCACGTAAAGGGTTAAAGTGGCCAAATATTCAATATCACTTCCTACCTGCAGCGATGCGTTACGATGGCCGTGCTGCATTTGATGGTCATGGCTTCCAAGTGCATGTGGGGCCTAATAAGCCACAAAGCAGAGGGTCGGTAGAAGTTATTTCTAATGATCCACACGCGAAACCTAAAATTGAATTTAATTACATCTCTACCGAGCAAGATAAGCAGGATTGGCGCGATTGTATTCGTTTAACCCGTGAAATTATGGCGCAATCAGCATTGGATCAATACCGTGGTGATGAAATTCAACCGGGAGCAGATGTCACATCTGATCAGGCTATTGATCAGTGGGTAAAAGAAAATGTAGAGAGCGCTTATCATCCATCTTGTACCTGTAAAATGGGCGATGATAACGATGTGATGGCGGTTTTAGATTCACAGTGTCGTGTTCGCGGTATTGAAAACTTACGTGTTGTTGATTCTTCCATATTCCCGACGATTCCGAACGGTAACCTTAATGCGCCAACAATCATGGTTGCTGAGCGAGCCGCTGATTTTATTTTACAGAGAACCCCGCTTCCTGCAGGCAATGTACCTGTATGGATTGCCCCTAATTGGGAAACGACCCAACGAAACAATTCACAATAAGTACGTGGGAGATACGTACTTAATAATGATAAATAAAAAGACAAAGGAATAATTATGTCTGTTACTAAAAAAACACTTCTTGCCTTAGCGTTAAGCTCAGTCGCTTTTAATAGCTATGCTAACCAATGTGATACGGTACGTTTTGCTGATGTAGGCTGGACGGATATTACGGCAACCACAGCGGTAACTTCTGAGCTTTTAAAAGGAATGGGTTACAACACTAAAACTGATTTATTGTCAGTGCCCGTGACGTACTCATCAATGGCGAATGGTGATATTGATGTCTTTTTAGGTAATTGGATGCCGACCATGGAAGGCGATATTGCGAAATATCGTGAAGCCAAAACGGTTGAAACAGTAAAAGCGAATTTAGAAGGTGCAAAATATACGTTAGCTGTACCTAAATATGTTTATGACGCAGGTGTTAAGAGCTTTGCAGATTTGGCAAAACATGCGGATAAATTTAAAGGCCGTATTTACGGTATTGAACCTGGTAATGATGGTAACCGTTTGATTCAATCAATGATTGATACGAATGCGTTTGGTTTAAAAGACTTTAGTTTAGTGGAATCAAGTGAAGCTGGGATGGTTTCGCAAGTTTCTCGCTCTGTACGCCGTGATCAGTGGATTGTTTATTTAGGTTGGGCACCACACCCAATGAATAGCAACGTTGAAATGGAATACCTTGCTGGTGGTGATGACTTTTTTGGACCTAACTATGGTGGTGCCAATGTCTACACCAATGTTCGCAGTAACTATTTAACCGAGTGTCCAAACGTTGGACAACTTCTGAAAAATCTATCATTTAGCTTAGAAATGGAAAATAGCTTAATGGAAGCGATCCTTAATCAAAAGGTTCAACCTGAAAAAGCAGCACGTCAATGGCTGAGTGAAAATCCACAGCAAGTGGAAGCATGGCTAAAAGACGTCAAAACTCGCGAAGGTAAAGTGGCCACCACTGCGGTGTCGGATTACTTAAAGCAATCTTAATCCTTTCTTAAAATACTGCGTTAATAATCGCTTCTTATTTATTAGCGCAGATACTTCTTTGCTATTAGTTATTGTAAAACTTCATAAAAATAAGGTGGTAAGCATCGTCTTATCAAATAAAAGGCAAAAGTGTGAATTTCATTACGGATAATAAAATCCCTTTGGGTCAATGGATGGAAGCAGGTGTTGATTGGTTAACTATCAATGCAGCAGGGTTATTTGACGCCATTTCATTTTTCTTAGAAACCGTAATTCTATTTTTAGTTGATGTATTTAAGTGGATGCCGCCAGCACTGCCTATTTTAATCACCGCGGCGTTAGCATGGTATTTACACCGTAAAATTTCATTAGTGGTTTTCGTTGTTGCAGCATTATTAGTTATTTTAAATTTAGGCTACTGGCAGGAAATGCTAGAAACCTTTGTGTTGGTCTTTGCTGCCACAAGTATTTCAGTGCTTATTGGTGTCCCAATCGGGATCATGTCTGCGCATCGTCCGTGGTTGTATACATTGATGCGTCCTATTTTAGATTTAATGCAAACGGTGCCGACGTTTGTCTATTTAATTCCAACGCTGGTTTTGTTTGGACTAGGTATTGTGCCCGGGCTTATCTCTACCATTATTTTTGCTATTGCAGCGCCAATACGACTCACGTATTTAGGTATCACGAAAGTGCCTGAAGATTTAATTGAAGCAGGTAAAGCGTTTGGTGCAAGTCGGATGAAGTTACTGTTAAAAGTCGAGTTACCGGCGGCGATGCCAAGTATTATGGCGGGTATCACCCAATGTATTATGTTGTCTTTATCCATGGTGGTTATCGCCGCGTTAGTCGGCGCGGATGGATTAGGAAAGCCTGTTGTACGTGCGCTAAATACCGTGAATATTTCACAAGGATTCGAAGCGGGACTTGCGATTGTATTGGTCGCGATCATTTTAGACCGATTATGTAAAACCCCAGCACAGAAGGAGCTGTAATCATGAATGCAATAACGATTAACAATCTGGATGTGGTGTTTGGCGATAAACAGCAACAAGCCTTAGCGTTATTAGATCAAGGAAAAAGCCGTCAACAAATTATTGATGAAACAAACCAGGTGGTTGGAGTAAATAACGTTAGCCTGCAAATCAAAGAAGGCGAGATTTGTGTACTAATGGGCTTGTCTGGTTCGGGGAAATCAAGTCTATTACGCGCAGTTAATGGGTTGAACGATATAAGTCGTGGCGAACTATTGATTAAAGATGGTGAACAAACCGTAGATTTAGCGAACTGCTCAAAAGCCCAGTTACAGCATCTTCGTACTCATCGCGTTTCAATGGTATTTCAAAAATTTGCCTTAATGCCATGGCTAACCGTGTTAGATAACGTTGCTTTTGGACTTGAAATGCAAAATGTCCCGAAGAAAGAACGCCATCAGCGCGCAAGAGAGCAGTTAGAAATGGTGGGGCTGGCTGAATGGGAAGATAAATACCCATCAGAGTTATCGGGCGGGATGCAGCAGCGGGTGGGTCTTGCACGTGCATTTGTTATGGATACCGATATTTTACTGATGGATGAGCCTTTTTCAGCACTTGATCCGTTAATCCGTGCGCAGTTACAAGATGAATTATTAGCACTGCAAAGTAAGCTAAATAAGACGATTTTGTTTGTCAGTCATGATTTAGATGAAGCACTTAAAATCGGTAATAATATCGCGATTATGGAGTCAGGGGAGCTGATTCAACACGGAAAACCGGAAGAAATCGTGCTCAATCCGAAAACAGATTATGTGCGTGATTTTGTCGCACATACTAATCCGTTAAATGTCTTGAAAGGACGCTCATTAATGACGCCATTAACCGCGTTAGAGCAACGGGGAAATACTTATAAAGTGTGTGATGCTGATGAGCTTTGGATCGCCCAAAATGAGGATACGTTGTCTATCGTGAATGAAGGTAATCTTGATTGCCTTTCATGGCAAATTACAGATGCTATTCCAAGCCATATAAATGATTCCACTATAGTGATGGTCAGCCCTGATATTAGTATGCGAGATGCCATTGAGCTGAAGCGACTGAATAATAAACCATTACTTATGGTTGAAAATAATCAATTGATTGGGGTGTTACATAACAAAGATGTTTATAACGCGCTGCTAGGTGATTTTCAGCTAGCGTCTTAATGAAAATCGGTCAACAAAGACGATATAAAACGTCATTGTTGACCGTGATTTTTTAGTTCGCTAAAGGTACGGCACGGTTGATAAACAATTTACGATCAACTTTATAATCTGTTGCATAGTGACGAAGTTTACAGTCGTTGCCTTCATCACAACCACAACTTAAACAACGGTTAGCTTCATCAATAGCGGCTTGCTGTGATAGCCCCGTTTCAACTTCATTGAAGCTCAAATGACGCTGTGCCAGTGTTAGCTCTGGCATTTTAGCGCGTAACACTTTAGCTAGGGCGTGATTTAACATCTGTTCGGTTTGCTTAGCGTTATCTCCAGTGGCAATACTTGCCATAACACGTTTTAACTTTTCAATATGTTCAGGCTGAATAAGATGACTTCTTTCAACATTGCGAGATCGGAATGACTCGGTATAGAGTTTTTCCATGGTGCCACCAAAGAACTCATCAATCCCTTTTGCCGCTTTTCGCCCATCAGCAATCGCTTCAATCGCTGTTGCTGGCCCTCGACGAAAATCACCAATACCGAAGATATTTTTAACCCCAGAGTGCATCGTTGTTTCATCAACATTGATGGTGTTCCAGCGACTAAATGAAAGTTCGATATCTTCGTTAGCAATAAAGCTGGTATCGGTTTTTTGCGAGACAGCAGCGATAACGGTATCAAAGTCTTCAACAAAATATTCGCCGGTTGCTTTTGGTGAGCAACGACCAGAGGCATCAGGTTCACCCAATGCCATTTTTTCAAGTTTTATCTGACAAACATGACCATTGTCATCTGCAATATTTTCAGCAGGATTGGTTAGAAAGTGAAATTTAACACCTTCGTGCTCTGCTTCTTCAATTTCATAGGTTTCAGCTGGCATTTCATCACGCGTACGGCGATAAATAAGTGTGGTATCTGCGCCTAAACGTAATGCAGAGCGGGCGCAGTCAATTGCAGTGTTACCACCGCCAATGACCGCGACTTTTTTACCAATAGTATATTGTTTATCGAGTGTCTGATCTTTTAAGAAATCAACACCAAGATAACAGCCTGCTAAATCACTACCGGTATACTTCATCTCACTGGCTTGTGATGCACCAATCGCTAAACAAACAGCATCAAATTCTTCACTGATCGAAGAGAGGGTAAAGTCTTCACCTAACTTTTTATTGGTTTCGATACTCATGCCGTTACGACACATAATATCGATTTCTTTATCTAGAATATCTTTAGGTAAACGATACTCAGGAATACCGTAACGTAGCCATCCACCGGCTTGTGGCATCGCTTCATACACGGTGACGTTGTAACCTTCATTGCTAAGGAAATAACCACAACTTAAACCGCCAGGTCCTGCACCCACAATGGCAATACGTTTACCTTTATCGTCTTTTTTGATTGGGGTGTAGCTATTTAGTTTTTCAAGGTCAATGTCAGCGGCGTAACGTTTCAATTGACGGATCGCGAGTGGTTCATCGACTAAGTTACGCTGGCATTTTGCTTCACAGAAAGCAGGGCAAACACGACCAATAGAAAGTGGCATAGGTAATGTTTTCTTTATTACTTCTATGGCTTTTAAGTGTTCATTGTGAGCGATAAAGTATAAATAGGATTGGATATCAACGCTTGCTGGACAGGCAATCTGACAAGGCGGTACGCTGCAGTTGGTATTGGCGCGTTGTAAAATTCGCTCTAAATTGCACTTTCGAATATTTGACAATAATTGCGATGAGGTAGTGACGACCATTCCATCAGTAGATTTAACTTTGCACGCTTTCACAATCCCTTTACCTGCGATTTCAACATCACAAAGTGCGCATTCATCTGTGAATGTGTCTATGTCGCAGAGTGATGGGATCTCAATACCGCATTGTTTTGCTGCTTCTAATAAGTTCTGATCTTTGTCGACTTGATAGCTATTGCCATCAATATTAATAGTAACCATTAATTGCCTCTATTGTTATTTATTTACTGGGCAGCAAGATTGCTTGGTTATTTGCAGTTAATGATTATGTGAGAAAATTGAATATATTTTTGAAAAGATAAATAAGTAGGGTAAAAGTTATTTATCACTCAGGTGTATTGCGAAGCAACAGCATTGAGCAGCTATTGTATTCACTTTTTATAATCACTATACAAATCTTCTTAATTATATCCTATGCCTTTTACGAATAGAATATGGGTGATTAAGCGTTGTCAGGCCAATATTAGAATTTTAAAGGCCGTATGCTTCTTTTTATTTCTTTCAATCTATTTTTAATTCTCATTTGTTTTATCAAATTTTTGACGAATAAAATTAACAAATAGACTTGTACGTTGGGCAAGATGTTTACGTTTAGGATAAAGGATATATAAAGGCAAACGATTAGGTGTAAACCAATCAGGTAAGATATTAATAATATGTGTTCGTTTATCACTATCTAAGTGACTGAGCGCCATTTCATCAAGCATAGCAATACCACAGCCTTTGATCATAGCCTCGGTCATGACGGTGACTAGGCTAAAACTCATGGCAGGTTTAAGGATAATATTTGTCTTTTCTTGTGTTGTTTGATTAATAAAGCACCATTTATCGAGCGTGAATTCGCTATTTCTATAAATAATGTGGTGATGATCGCGCAAATCCAATGGATGAGTAATCGCTGGATGATCTGCTAAGTAGCTTTCATGAGCGAAGGGTTGGCACTGAAGGTGGCGGATATAATGACCGACATAGCCTTCTGGTGGCGTCTCGGTGAAATAAATGGCGACATCAAAACCTTGCTCTATTAGATCTAATGGGGTTTCAGTAAAAGCGACTTCTAATTCAATGTTTGGATGACTTAAATTGAAATCGGCAAGATGTTCACTTATATAGCATCGAGCCAAAAGAAGCAGACGCTGCGATACGAAGTTTGCCATAAACCGAATTAGTGACATCTAATCCTTCGTTTATGGCTTCTGCATGAGCAAACAGTGCTTTTACTTGCTTATAAAATTCAAGCCCATCATAGGTGAGGTTAAATTGGCGAGTTGTTCGCTGTATAAGCTGAGTATCGAGTAGTGCTTCGAGTTGGCGCAACTGTCGACTGATATGCGCGCTTGAGCAATTCAATCTTAGCGCTGCTTTTGCAATGCTTTTTTATTCACATAACGCCAAATAGATGGGTACGTAACTTAGCCACTTTATTTCCATATGGTAATTATTAATCTCTTAATGGTCACTTCTGGTAAGAATAAAGAACAATTAGACTAACTGCAATCAATCAACAGGACGTTTAATATGCAGTTTGAAACATGGCTTGAAAGCCAAAAATTAAAAGACACGATTACTAACCCCAACATAGAAGTTGGTGATTACAGTTATTATTCTGGTTATTACCACGATAAATCTTTTGAAGATCAAGCAGTACGCTATTTGCTTGGCGATAAGCCAACCAAAGAGGTTTGGCAAAGCGGTATGTTTGGCGAAGTGGATAAGCTGATCATTGGTAAATTTTGCTCTATTGCTTCTGGCGCGACTTTTATGATGGCGGGTAATCAAGGACATCGTATCGATTGGATTTCAACCTTTCCCTTTGGTAATGATTTTGGTGAAGATGTGCCCAGTGGTTTTAAGCGAGCAGGCGATACCGTGATTGGCAATGATGTATGGATTGGCTCTGAAGCGATGATCATGCCTGGAGTAAAAATTGGTAATGGTGCTGTAATTGGATCAAGGGCGGTGATCACCAAAGATGTTGAGCCTTATAGCGTGGTTGTAGCGAATAATCATGTGGTGAAACAGCGATTCACGGCAAAGCAAATTGAGATGTTGACTGAAATGCAGTGGTGGAATTGGTCAGAGCAGCAACTGAAACAAGCGATGCAAGTTATGTGTAGCGGTGATGTCGAGCAGCTTTATGGATACTATCTTGAAAACATTAAGCGTTAGCCACTTTTATACTAAGAATTGCAATAGGGCAGCTGATACTGCCCTATAAGATGAGATAAAAGATGTTAATTACTGTACGATTTCACCGCTTTCAATAACGGTTTGACGTACTTTATCTGCAAACTGCAGCGCCTCTTTACGAATGTTATCTTCATTAACAGTCAATACGTTTCTGTTTTCCATAATCACTTTACCGTCAACAATCGTATGCTTTACGTTCGTTGCGTAAGCAGAGTAAACCAGTGCTGAATATGGATTATAGACAGGTACCATATTTGGCGCTTTGGTATCAATAACGATCACATCTGCCAACTTACCGACTTCTAAAGAGCCAACTTTATCTTCCATATGGAGTGCACGAGCAGCACCGATCGTTGCCATTTCAATTACATTTTTAGGTGGCATGGCTGCACGATCTTTATTAACTAACTTATGTACTTTTGCAACTTGGTTAAACTCATCGATAGTACTTAGCGTATTGCCTGACATTGGACCATCAGTGCCTAAGCCTATACGTAAGCCGTCATTAAACATTTGTAATGCTGGTGATACACCTTTTGCTGATTTAATGTTTGCACTCATATTATGTGCAATACCCACATCGTACTTTTTCAAGATAGCGATATCTTCTGCGTTTGCATCAATAACGTGTGCTGCGACTAAGTTCTCGTTTAGTGCGCCAATAGACTCCATGTATTTTACAGGAGATAGGCCACCAGAACGTTTTGCAATAACCTCGCGCTCACGATCTGATTCAGCTAAGTGCATCATCACTGGAACATCGTATTTCATCGAAAGTTTGGCAATAGTTTGCAGAGTTTCTGTTGAGTTGGTGTATGGGCCATGTGGCGCAAATGCCATTGTGATACGTGGGTGATCTTTATATTCATTAATCAGTTTTTCTGCGTATTTAATGCCATCTTCCGGTGTTTTAGCACTTGCTACAGGGAATTGAATAATGGTTTCACCTAAAATCGCACGCATACCAATTTGATCTACGGTTTTAGCTACTTCGTCTTCAAAGTAATACATGTCAGCGTAAGTTGTTACGCCACCTTTCACCATTTCAACGTTACCCAATTGAGCACCGATACGTACCATTTCACGTGATACCAGCTTTTTTTCTAATGGGAAAATGTAACGGTGAAGACGATCTGGTACATCATCTGCTAATGAACGGAAAACAGTCATAGATGCATGAGTGTGGGTATTAATAAGACCTGGCATCACAATATCGCCATCAGCATCGATTGTTTTTACTGATTTATACTCATTAATGTCTGAGCCATCAGTAACAGCGACAATTTTATTATCTTTAATTGCAATTAAACCGTTATCAAAAATCGTTTTTTCACGATCCATGGTCAGTATTTGACCATTCTTGATTAATAGATCAACATTTTCGATCGCAAAAGCAGAAGCGCTTGGAAGAGATAAAGTTGCTAATGATGCAGCAAGTAATGTTTTCTTTAACATCGAGTATCACCGAAGGAAGGTATTTTTCGCAGATAATACTGAGTAATTTTTTATTGAAAATAATAATTTCAGTTATTACTTTTAATTGTGATCAAAATCGCTATGTCCGGGGTGTTTTATGCTTGTCAGCGATAATAAAAGGCATGTAATCGTTTGCTATTGGAAGGTGAGAGAATTAATTACTTTTCAGATGACAATAAAAAGTGATGTTGAAGACAGATATATTGTAGTTTAAACACTAAATTTCTATGACACAGATAATACTTGAAATAACCGATATGTAGTTTACTATACATCGAAATATTAGGAGCATCGTCATGACACGTAAATTAGCTTTCGCAACAGCAGCGTTACTCTCAACACTCTCTTTTTCATCTTTTGCTGCTGATAGCAACATTACGGTATTTGCGGCTTCGTCATTAACCAATGCGTTAAATGACATTGCAGCTAAATATCAAAAGGAGACTGGGGTTAAAACCACGCTTTCATTCGCTTCATCTTCAGCGCTAGCGCGGCAAGTTGCACTTGGTGCACCTGCAAATATTTATTTATCAGCTAACGAAAAGTGGATGGATTATGTAGAGCAGCAGGGCGCGGTCATTGATAATAGCCGTGTCGATGTTCTAAAAAACAGTTTAGTGATGGTTTCGCCTACTGATTATCCACAAAATAATATCAAGCTGACAGCAAGCTGGGATTTATCTAAAGCCTTAGACGGTACACGTTTAGCGGTGGGTAATCCGGCAAATGTTCCAGCAGGACGTTACGCTAAGCAATCGTTAGAGTATCTAAAATTATGGCAGCAAGCAGAGCCCTTATTGGCAATGGCGAATAACGTACGCTCGGCATTAGTGTTAGTTGAACGCGGCGAAGCGAAACTTGGAATTGTATATAAAACCGATGCAGAGATTTCTAAAAAAGTAAAAATCGTTGCGACTTTCCCTGCTGATTCTCATAAGCCAATTACGTATCCAATGGCATTAGTCAAAGGTAATGCGACGCCTGCGGCAAAAGCGTTTTATGAATACTTACAGCATGACGAAGCCAAAGCTATTTTTAAACAATATGGTTTTGGTTTTGTTAATTAAGACAAAAAGTTAGATAATAAATCAATCATATTATGGTTAAACGACGTTATAGATAAAACGAGGCACTGAGCACTTCGCTCCGTGCTTTTTTGTTTATTTATAGAGCAACTACGAAGTTTTATACACATCGTTACTGACTATGATGCAATGATTACTTATGCTATCGCTATTATTACGAATCTCATGCAGAAAAGAGCATGGGTTTAGATTGAAACACAGGATTGTTCGCTTTGCTCACTGATTATGAATTACAAGCGTTATTATTAAGCCTTAAAATTTCAAGTGTTGCTGTGCTATTTAGCCTTCCTTTGGGTATTGCTTGTGCTTGGTTATTGGCTCGTCGAGATTTTTGGGGTAAATCATTATTAGATGGTTTCATTCATTTACCCCTTGTTTTACCTCCTGTTGTGATTGGTTATTTATTGTTAATTTCAATGGGAAGACAAGGCGCTATAGGCAAATGGCTTTATGAGTGGTTTGGCTTTAGTTTTAGCTTTAGTTGGCGAGGGGCAGCTTTAGCGGTTGCCGTGGTCTCTTTTCCATTAATGGTGCGTTCTATTCGCCTTGCCTTAGAAGGGGTCGATAAAAAGCTCGAACAAGCTGCTCGTACACTAGGCGCATCCCCCCTACGTGTATTTGTAACCATTACGTTACCATTAACGATCCCTGGTATTTTAACAGGCACAATTTTAGCCTTTGCTCGTGCTCTAGGTGAATTTGGTGCAACGATTACCTTTGTTTCTAATATTCCTGGTCAAACTCAAACGATTCCATTGGCAATGTATTCCTTTATTGAAACTCCAGGGGCTGAAAGTGAAGCGGCCCGTTTATGCGTGGTCGCGATCGTGATTGCCTTGTCTTCATTATTTGCTTCTGAGTGGCTAACACGGCTTGCTAGAAAACGGTTGGAAGTGATGTAATGACAACTAATAAACGATTAAAAATTAAATTTAAACAACAGTTGGGTGATTTGTCGCTAGATGTTGATCTCGATGTGCCCATGAAAGGGATCACTGCGATCTTTGGTCGTTCAGGAGCAGGTAAAACGTCGTTAGTGAATGTTCTTTCGGGCTTAACAAAGCCAGATAACGGGGTTATTAAGCTTGGTGATAGAACCCTTTATAGTAGTGAAGAGCGGATATTTCTTTCGCCAGATAAACGCAAAATTGGTTATGTATTTCAAGATGCGCGTTTATTCCCTCATTACAGCGTCAAAGGTAACTTAAACTACGGTGTGAAAGTGCCTGATGAAACGCATTTTAATGATGTCGTAAAACTGCTTGGTATCGAAGCGTTATTACACCGTTATCCCTCGTCACTCTCCGGTGGCGAAAAGCAGCGGGTCGCGATTGGACGTGCGTTATTAACTAGACCTGATATGTTGCTGATGGATGAGCCATTAGCATCATTAGATATGCCGCGGAAACAAGAGCTAATGCCTTACCTTGAGCGTTTAGCTAAGAGTGTGAACACACCGATTATTTATGTAACCCATAGCCTTGATGAAATCTTACGCCTTGCCGATTCTATGGTGATGCTTAACCAAGGTAAGGTATTAATTTCGGGTCATGTGAATTCAGTGTGGAGTTCACCTGAAATGCGCCCTTGGTTACCTGTTAAAGAGCAAAGTTCATTACTCAGTGCACGGATTAATTATAATCATCCTAAATATGCATTAACGCAGGTAATGTTAAGTCATGATTCATTCTTATGGGTCAGCCGATTAGAGCAGCAGCGAGGTGAATGGGTGAGGGTACGTATTTTTTCAAATGATGTATCTATTGCTCGTGAACAACCCACTCAAACCAGTATTCGTAATATCTTAGCCGCAAGCATTGACAAAATTCATTATGCTGAAGGTGAACGTGTCGAAGTAAAATTGCGTGTTGGTGAAACGCATTTATGGGCAAATATTACTACATGGGCTGCTGATGAATTAGCGTTAAAGATTGGCGATAAAGTCTATGCGCAAATTAAAGGCGTAAGTGTGACTAAAGATGATTTAGCATAGTGATAATCGCAAGATGATAGAGAAAAACCAACGTAGTATTGATACTAGCTGGTCTATTTATCGTTTTTAAAATTGCTCATTAGGGGCTTTGATTACCCGAATTAAAAAGTGGTGGGTGATCCAAATTACGATTGAAGTTGCTATCACTGCAACGAAAATAGAGCTGAAGCGATATAAAATAGAGAAAAAGGCATCTTTTTGCTCGGGTATTAATGATGTTGTAAGCGGTACGGTTAAGGCCGACATCGCAGAAAAAGCAATACTTGATTTTATGGTACCTTGTGCAATCCAGTGACAGAAAAAGCCTGCAGCTATCGCATAAGCCATCAGAAATAATATGCCGTTATTAACCCATGAATAAAGCCCTAACTGGATAATCATACCCGCTAAACACCCCAAAAATGTCCCTGTAATACGTATTTTAGCGACAGCGATGGAGCCTATTAGTGTCATTGGCGCGAGCACAATGAAAATAGAAGCTTGCGCGGATAATGAATCGCGTAAATCCCCAAATTGAAACAAAAGAAAAGCAACCATTGCAACTATCCAACCCAGTGCGGCTTGGCGGATCATCCCGATACGATCAACGCGCTGCGTGTCATTATTTATACTAGGTGCTGTTTGTTCTTTATCAGATTCAGGGAAAAGAAAATACGCAAGGGCGCAAATAGGTGCAGTTATTAATCCACTCATCCACAAGGTGATATTGAATTCTTCAAGATCAAATCCGGTATAACTCGCAAAGTTAAGCGCGATTGAACCAACTAACAAACCAGTGAACCCAAATAAATAGGTTTTAGGGTTTATCATCGCTTTGCATTTTGCCATTAGCATAATACCAACAGCGATAGTCATTAAAACAGGGTAGGGTTGCAAGAAACCTGAAATAAAAGTCACTTGTACTGTAACCCAGATAATTCCTAAAATCAGTTGCACAAGCAATGATAAATTCCAGCGTTCTGCCTTCATTAATACCATTATTGGCAGTAAAGCAGCGAAAAAACCATAAGACCAACCAAAAATCATACTAATAGCGAGCCCTAAAACACATCCAAACCAGATCCGCATTGTTTTCATTATTAGCTCCTTTTTTAAGCGATAAGAAAGGGCGATCAACCATAAGATTGATCGCACTGCGGTTAGTAGATGTAGTGCAACCAACTCGCTAGGTGAATTTGAATACTCGCTAAGGCTTGCCATAACAAGCTGTTATCTGAATAAATAACAACAGTAGCACGTGAGCCAATAAACAATTGATGTGGTAACGGCGTATCACTGGTTAAATTAACGCGCACACGCTGTGCGTCACGTACCCAGCGGTTATTAACCTCAACAGCACTTAATTGACCGTTTGGTGTTTCTTGTGCTGCGGCGACACCAAAGTCTCGATTAGCGATATGGAAATTGAAAACTTGACCGGGTAATGCATCGTAGGTGACATAGGCAACAGAGTCTTTATTAATTAATGCTGTAGACTTTTCACGATAATCAGCTGAAACCCACATAGAACTTGTTGGAATAAATGTAAGCATAGGTTTGTTTGCTGTAGCCATTGTACCTACATCAACTTGTAGATTAGTAATGACGCCGTTACTTGGTGCAATAATTTTAGTATGTTTTAAATCAAGTTCTGCCTGTTGTAGAGCATTTTTCGCGGACATGACTGGTGTTGTTTCACCGACTGTATTTCCTAATTTAGCTTTAACGGCTAACAGTTGCTGTTGTGCTGCATGTAATGTCGATAATGCACTACGATCTTTCGCGAATGCTGAATCACGCATAGACGCAGAGACTAATTTCTTCTGCGCCAGTTTATTTATACGACCATATTCATTTCTTGCGTTGTCATAATTGGCTTGGCTGGTGGCAACATTCGCTTTTGCTGCCTCAACTTGTGCTAACAAAGATTTTTCTTGTTCCAAAGATTGTTGTAATGCCAATTTTGCGCGGTCAACGGCAAGCTCATACTTAGATGGATCTATAGTTAATAACACCTCACCTTTTTTTACTTTCTGATTGTTAGTGATCGAAACTGAGGTGATATTGCCAGAGACTTCTGGAGCAATTTGAACGACATAGCCACGAACACGGCTTTCTGTTGTAAGTGGAATATGCCTATCTGCAACAATGATATACCCCATGAAGAGTAAAAACAGGATGATTAATCCTTTCATCCAGTGACGGAATGTTGTGTCAGCATTTGCCATGAGCGTCTCTTTTTATAGTGATCTTTATCACATTATTATAAAGAGTGTGTATTTGATTAAATAGACTAATAAGTATTACACTTGCGTTCTATTTTTAGGACAATGGTTGTATGTGTTATGAAAGCATCGTTAGATGATATTTATTTATTTATGTTAACGGTCAGACATGGTGGGATCAGTGTTGCGGCAAAAGCACATTCATTACAACGTTCTAAAATTAGCAGAAGAATACAACAACTTGAAAAAGATCTTGGTTGTCAGTTATTGATAAGAACAACACGACAAATTGAATTAACTGAAAATGGACGGTTGTTTTATCAATATATCAACCAGCCATTAAGTGAAGTTGACCAAGCGGTGAATTTAGTGAAAAGCCAGCAACAAGCATTCAGTGGTGTGCTTAAAATGGCGATTCCTGCAGCCTTTATTTCATCCTCTGTTTTTCTTGAAATATTGGATCGATACACAGAACAATTTCCAGATGTAACATTAGATATTATTCATCGGTATGAAAGCATCGATTTAAAAAGAGAGAATATCGATTTACAGCTATTGCCAAACATTGTTGATGTGATTAACGAAAACTATGTTCAACAAACGTTTCTGAGTACAGCGAACCGTTTGTATTGTTCTCCTAAATATCTTGAATCATACCGTTTACCAACAACGATGGAAGCGCTTTATCAACACCCGATTTTAACGAGCCGATATAACTCAACGTTATTGCCAGAAAGAATGAATGTTCGTTTGGTTTCAGAAGATTTTGGTTTAATTAATCACTTAACTGAATCAGGTAGAGGAATCGCTATACTGCCAGTTGTCTTATTTGAAGATAAAGTTGCCAGCGGCGATTTAATTCCAGTACTTCCAGATACCTTTGAAATAGATATTGTTATGACGTTAGTGTATCCATCCCGTCGTTTTATTCCGAAAAAAACACGAGCAATGATTGAATTACTACGTGAGCAATTTTCAAAGTAATTAAACTGATAATGAAAGAATACGTGAGATTATAAGAAACGTTTAGCGTGCTCACAAACCCACAGTGGGTCATCAAGCGGTATATCGTGACCTGCTGTGGGGTGAATATGAACAGGCAAATTCCAATAGTTAGCTAAATCAATACTGCACTGGTAATTTACGAGCTTGTCTTGCTCGCTTGTAAGTAAACTAATTGGCTGAGATAGCTTATTCGGTAATATAAACTCACGACTAGCATTGAGTTGATTAAACATGTTGGAGCATGAAATGGGATGTTGTTCTTTCCAGTTAGCCCAGCGATGAGATAAAGCAATAAGTTCAACGCTATCCCATTGTTTATTTGATGTTAAATGAATGATTTTTTCTTCTTGTTTTAAGTTTGGTAACCATAAAATTTGGAAAATATCGATATAGCGCTGCCAACGTAAACGTTGATGAAAGGGAGAAAGGCTTTGGGTACTGGTATTAATCAATATCGCTTTACGAATATCATTTGGAAATAATGTCATCCACTTTAAAGCAATCATTCCTCCCATAGAAATTGCAATAATATCGGCTTGATGATCTGGCTGTAAAGCATGGAAATGTTGGTGCAGATCTCGAGCAATGCCTTCAAGGCTCGATGGTGTTTTTTCGTTATTACGAGTGCCATTGCCTGCAATATCAAGACAAACAATATTTGAGCGGGGAAAGTTTGATTTCAGCGTTTGCCGAAAGTCCCCCCAATGAAATTGGTCTCGGAATAATCCTCGCAATAATATAATAGTGTGTTGTTTGGTCATATTTAAAAGCCACAGTAGTTTATTGTTGTTTTTTATACCAGCGAGATAATGCTTGTTGTTTGTAGTAAGGGTTATCTGCGTGATTGAACCATGATGGGTAGTTTGCAGTCGCATTGATCATGAAATCCATCAGCACAATGTGTTTTTGTAATACGCGTTGTATGCGTTGAGGTTTCATGGGGTTAAAAATACCCAATGCTTGCCGAATTTGAAGTGGATTTTTCTTTATCCAACGCCAAGATCCCATTTCTAATGTTAGTGGTAGTATAGCCTGTTGTTGCCTTAAACATTGTAGGGTGATGTGATCCCATAAATCCCCATGACAGAGATAGTGCAAAGCCTGAGGCTCAAAAATATAATTTTGATTAGGGTAAGTCGTCATAAATCTATGTCGGAGATGGTAAACATCACCAATATAAGGGAAGGCTCGTTTTGCACTATGGGCATAAGGAAACCAAATTCTATCTTTTAAACCAAAGCCGGAGTGACAATCTAACGACAGTGTTACAGGTCGAGATGTTGTTAAGTCGGTAACGTAACGGGTTAATGCTTCTGCTTCTAATTCCATTTGTTGACTGTTGTTTCCTCTAAACCAAGGGATGCGAGGAGATAAGCGATGTCCACCAATTAAAAAAGCTGTATTTTCTTGACTGTTTAAAGGTGCATTTCGCATTAAATCAACATGATTACCATTTGAACGGTAATTTTTCGCCATCCCTACAGGGTTTACTAAAGGAATAAAAACGATTTGAATCTGCTGTAAAAGATGATGTAGCGTGGTATCCCATGTCATGCGTTCGATGATTGTATGCAGATATGACAGCAGTACTTGAGTGCCAATCCGTTCCAAACCATGAACACCGCCTACAAATAGCATTAATGGTGCATTTGGATCAGGCGTACCAAGATGAATCGCATAGAGTGGTAAGCTATTTTTATTGTGCTGAGGAAAATGATCATTGCAAGGGATGTGGGCAAATACATTACAGTGAAATGGAACAGGGGATATGTACTGGCTTAACCTTTCAATTAGCGTTTCAAGTTGTAAGAGTTCTGGTAATAACGTTGAAATAGGGGAAGTTTTAGCGTTTAGCAAAAGAGCCTCACACACAAAGATAAAAAAGAAACAATATCAGTGTATGTTGACAATTAGATGTCAGGCTCTTTTTCTATTAAAAGCTTATGCTGACTCTTTCTTGGCTTTTACTAAGCGAAACTGTGTTGTTTCCGCTATCCATTTTGGTCGGTTGATAGCATAGCCGAGTAACAATGCTGGGACTAAAAAAACAATGTGGGTCATCGCAAGATGAAGATCTTTAGCAACTAAATCTGTTGCCCCTGTCATATAGTGAATGGCTCCAACAGCCGCAAAAATAATCCCAAGCATTGCTAAGATAAACATACCGACAACACCAAGGCCTAAAATGTCGCGAATATAAATTCTTATTGGATTCATAGTATGGTTCCGAATCAAACTTATCTGAAAAAGTGATAAGCATGGCGATAATAATCAGAATACTATGCGCTTTAGGTTGAATGTATTTATTGATCTGTCTCACAATTACTGTGAGACAGATGAATAAATAAGCATTATTTTGCTAAGCGTGGAATAACCAGTGAAAAGCTGTTGAGAATAACTGTTTGCCGTTTGTCTCAATAACTTTACCTTTTGCAAAAATGATACGGTCAAAAGGCCATGTTAAGATCTCTTGAATTGATTGGCGTAATCTTACGCGGTCGGTAAAACTGAGTCGTAAATAGAAAGGCATGGCTGGGTGAATATAGCAACCGTTTAGAAGCCCATAACCTATACTCAGTGGGTGCTTCTTATCAACCATCCATGCAAGTAAATCACCCAAAATTAATGTTTTTGATAAAGGATCACAAAAGGCGATTTCTTCAAAGTTGTCACTACCCTTAATTAAGGTTTGTAATAGTTGTCCTTGCCATAAAGCGGGAGTGTACTGGCGTAATACGTCGTCAAACGTTAGATCTCCACGTTTTTGTTGTAAACCAGGAGCGGCAAAGAAATAGGCATCTGGATAAGCGAGCCACCACTCTGATAAATAGTGATGATAGCTTTGATTGGGAGTGACAACGGCGACAATTTCACCCAGTTGCTCTATGGTTGATTTCAATGCATTGTCGAGTTCAACAGGGGAGTGAATAAACAAACGATCATCGTCTAATTTTATCACTGTCATTTTACAACCAACCGCAATACCGTTGGTTTTCATGGCAAAATCTTGATACCAAAGTCTATTTTTATAACATTCGATCATACCGCTTCCTGCGTACTACATTGATAGATTATGTTGTAAACGGTCATTCCTTGACCGTAAATCATCATGAAAATTCTTTCATTAGATTATCATTAAGATATTGTTAAAATCCATCACTCTTTATGTTTCTTCAATACTTATACCGTGGTGCGTTTAATCTTTTTCATCATGTTGTGGCCAAACAGATTCACAACAGCTCCCGAAATAATCAGTACACCACCGAGGTAGGTCCAAATAGATGGGACTTCTTTGAAGATTAGAAATCCAAGGATGATGGATAAGACAATTTGAACATAAGAATAAGCTGTTGCTTTTCCAGCTGTTTGAGTTTGCATCGCTTTTGTTAAGCCGACTTGTCCTACTTGTGTAAAAATGCCGACTAATATTAGGCAGATAGTGGTAGGTAAATCAGGGACAACGAAGTTATCAGCGATCAAAAGTAGGGCTAATGGTAAGGTGATCAGCGGGAAGTAAAAGATAATGACGGAGCTATCTTCCGTGCTACTGAGTTTTTTCACAATAATATATGAAATAGCACTAACGAAAGCACCGATTAATGCAATCATGACGCTAAATAAGGGCAGGTGAGAACTTCCAGATGTTAATGTTGTTGGATTAACGATAAAAAATAAGCCTAAGATACTCAAAAAAATGCACACTAGCGTTGAAAATTGAACGCGCTCTTTTAAGAAGATGACGGCAAGTAAAGCAGTAAATACGGGATTGGTGTATTGCAAAATGGTAGCTTCGGCAAGGGGAAGTGTAGTAACAGCATAATAAACACATGAGAGTCCAATAGTACCTACAATACCTCGAACAACTAATAATGGCTTATTATTCCCCCAGACCGAAATGCCTTTACGCTTAATATCTAAATAACTAATGATAAGAGAAACAACAGCACGCGCCGCAACAATTTCAAAGACTGGAATGCCTATTTGGTTAACGTATTTAACGGTAGAAGACATTAAGGCAAAACCGAGGGCAGAAAGGAGCATAAAACGTGCGCCTAATGGAATTAAACTCTCATTGCTGGTGGTCATTAATATATGTCTTATTTAAAGTGATTAAAAATATCATAAAGGAAGCGATTTTATTAACAATGGTTGATTGTAAAAATGTAGTTAATTATTCAAAAGTAACGATCAATGCAATACTTGCTCGAATTAGACGTTGATCATAAAAAAAGAGATAAAAACATAACGGTTCTTTATCTCTTTTGTATGGATTTGTCTCTGGTTTGGCTGTTCTTATTTCTGCTTATAAAGCCCAATAAGGCCGGCACCAAAGGCAGCAATTAGACCAACAAATGCAATAATAATGTGATGGTGATGGATCCAATACATGTTCTCTCCTTAGAATGGTTTATTGTCAACCGCTTTTGCTTTCATGATCATTGGGGTAATGGTTGAGCCTTGGATCAATATTGAAAAGATCACAATAGCGTAAGTCATTAAGACAATGATTTCTTTAACACTGACATCCGGATGAGATGGTAAGTAAATATGGGCTGGGATAGCCATCGCCATAGCAAGTGCTAAGCCACCACGTAAGCCGCCCCATGTAAGAATTTTAACAGACTCTGGGTTGTATTGGCGGTAACGTGTAAAACCGATATAAGAGAGACGAATACTTAGATAACGACTTAATAATACGAGTGGGATTGCAATAATTACCGCGATGATATCAATGCGGTGGAAGCTAAAGGTGATCATCACAAAACCGATAAGAAGGAATAATACGGCATTTAAAATTTCATCGACCAATTCCCATAAATGTGCCATTTGGTCTGCCGATTGTTCTGAAATGTATTTACGCGTGATATTGCCAATTAGGATCCCTGAAACAACCATTGCAAGAGGGGCTGAAACTTCTAAATGTTCACCTAATACATAACCAAATGTAGGAATAAGCATGGTTAATATTAAGCGCATCATATTATCGCTTGAACCTTTAATTAGGTAGTGGAATATACCGCCTAACACTGCACCAAAAGCAATACCGCCAAGGGCTTCACGAATGAAAAGTAGTGCAGTACCAGATACCGTTGGCGTTGTTTTTCCAAAAGCGACTTCAAAAATAGTAACGAAAATAACTAAACCTACGCCATCATTAAATAATGATTCACCTTCAATTTGAGTTGAAATACGTTGTGGCGCCTTTAATTTTTTCACAATTGCTAATACAGCAATTGGATCGGTAGGAGAAATAAGTGCGCCGAATAAACAGCAATAAATAAAGTTGAGATCAATACCGATAAGATTGAATATTAACCATATGACAATGCCGATAAAAAAAGTAGAAAATAGCGTGCCGACAAGAGCAAGAAAGGTAATTTCAAATTTTTGGTCTTTTAAATGGTTTAAATCTATATTTAGTGCACCTGCAAATAATAAGAAACCAAGCACACCTTTTAGTAAGAAGTCTTCAAATTTTATATGTTGAATAAGCTCTATTAACGCATTTTCTTTATCTATTGAAATATAACCAAAGCTAGTTAATGCTAAAAGAATAAGCGATATAGCGATAGACCAACCTGTAATCGCAATGGTTGTTTGAAAACGTCCAATCTTATGGTTAATTATTGAAATAAAGACTGCAATTGCCGCCATAATACATATAGTGTCATATACTGACATGAAGATTTTTCTCCCAATTCTGATTATTTTCTGACAATATTATTCAGTTACGGTTATTTATAATATAGAGCGATTTTTCAAACAGAGAGAATCACTATCAATATATCATTCATATAGTATTAATATTACCCACACATATTGAAACATTTTATACAGATTGCTATTAGAATTATTTGTATTATTTCGGAATATAAATAATCAAAAATATAGCTTGAATTATAATTTATCCCTTAGCTTGTAAGGGGGAGATAAGCGCTTGCCAATAAGCGCTTATTACAGAAAAGATGTTAGTCGTTAAGCACTGAAATGAGTAATGCAGGATCATCTGTGATGATTGTTGATACGCCCCATCGAGTAAATTTAGCTACTTTTTTAGGGTCATTCATTGTCCAAATTTGCAGTACTTTACCGGCTTGGATAATTTCTTTTGCAAGTTTTTCATTGAGAAGATGATGATCGAGATGGATACTGTACAACTTCAATTTTTCATCTAATCGTTCAATATCAGGTACCCAATCTTCAATAATTAACCCTCGGCGTACTTCAGGCCATTGCTCTAAGCATTGATGAACTGCGTTATAAGAAAAACTAGATAAAATAAGACGTTCTGGATCAAAGCCATAATTTTTTATCGCTTCAATTGTTTTTGTTACTTGTAAGGCCACTTCTTCTTCGTAATGTACCTTTATTTCAAGGTTAAGATTAAGTCCATATTCATCACAAGCGGCAAGTAGCTCATGTAACGTAGGGATGGTTTCTCCTGCAAACTCTGGTGAAAACCAACTGCCAGCATCAAGTTGTTTCAATTCCTGTAGCGTTTTATGACGAACACTCCCTGAACCATTCGTACATCGACGTACGCTTTTATCATGGATAATAACAGGCACTAAATCTTCACAAAGTTGAGTATCAGTCTCAATCCACTTTGCACCTGCATCAGCGGCAGCTTTCATGGAAATCAATGTATTTTCTGGTGCAACAGCGCGTGCACCACGGTGTCCTGCAATCATATGAGAGTCCAAAATAAATAACCATGGGTTGTAAATTAACAAACTGATTTTCATCTATTTTAATGAACAATCAAGTGTTAATATCGCAATATCATGATGTCATTTTGTTACATTTGTACACATACATTCAATGATTTTTTCTCTACTCACAAGACATAAGGGTTACGTTGCATATCTTTGAAGTGATGGTTTTAGCAACAAACGAAAACTGATTTCATAATTGGTTTTGTATCTAGTCTCTGATTAGATTAGTATTCTTTGGTTGTCTGATTAAAAATATTTATCGTTACTATTTACGTCGTATTTTTAATGACTAGACCATTATAATTTGAGACAAGGAAAACGAATGAGACTGTCAGTGCTAGACCAACCTCTTTTTGATCATCTTTACCGCGATATTAGAGAGTTTCGTTCTACATTCGATCTTGATATCGAATCACCTCAAACACTAGATATTCAAGCAGACGCCTTACATACATCACTTGCTGTTGAAGAAATGACAGAACTAGCAGAAGCGGATTCTTTAGTTGAGCAAGCGGATGCGATCGTTGACTCTGTTTATGTGTTAATGGGGCGCTTAGTTCATCTAGGTGATAAACAAGTAGAAGATAATATCGGTATTAGTTATTTGATTGATATTCTGTTGCAAATGTCAGCTCGCCTAGGTATTGATTTTATGGCTTGCTGGAATGAAGTCCATTCTAGCAATATGAGTAAAGTGTGCCGTAATGCTGAGGAATACGCAGACACTGAAGCGTTTTATGCAAAGCAGGGCGTTGCACTAACGGCTAGCACCAAAGGTGATTATATTATTGCTAAGTGTGCTCAAGATGTAGATCTTGATGGGAAAATTATTCGTCAAGGTAAGGTACTAAAATCGGTTTATTATCGACCTGCCGATTTGGTCAAACTTGTTATCCGCTAATTGTTTAATTAGAACAACTATCCTCGCTCATGCGGGGATTTTTTGTTTTTATGTAATAACTATTTATATCAGTAAGAGAAGCGATCTATGAAACTACCTTCTAATACTCGAATTTTAACTCAAGACCTCTTTAAAATGACATGGCCGATGTTATTCGGTGTGTTATCGCTGATGAGTTTTCAACTTGTAGATAGTGCCTTTATCGCTCAGCTTGGTGTACTTCCACTCGCTGCTCAAGGCTTTACACTACCAATGCAAATGGTGGTTATTGGTCTTCAAGTTGGTTTAGGTATCGCGACTACTGCATTGATTTCACGAGTGTTAGGTGCCAATGAAGAAGTAAGAGCGCAACAACTCGGCGGTTTAGTTGTGCTTGTTGGCGGTATTGGTATCGCTTTACTCTGTGGTGTCATTTGGTCACTTCGTGATGTGATCATGCATTTACTTGATGCGCCAGCAAATGTACTTCCTATCATTGATACTTATTGGCCTATTTGGCTAATGAGTGCATGGTGTGGTTCGATGTTGTATTTTGCTTATAGCTTATGTCGATCAAATGGTAATACTTTGTTACCGGGTACCATGATGATGGTAACAAGCTTATTGAATATTGTTTTAGATCCGTTGTTCATCTTTAAATTTGGACTGGGTATTAATGGTGCAGCTTGGGCAACGATTACTGCATTTATTATTGGTATGCTGGTGGTTTTCCCATTAGTGATGAAAAAAAAATGGTTAAGCTTTCATTGGGCTGGCTTGAATATTATTCAGTCGATTAAAGAGCTTGGACATATCATGGCACCGGCCATGATGAGTCAATTATTGCCTCCTGTATCTTCTATGTTAGCGACGAAATTAGTCGCAGGTTTTGGTGCCGCTACAGTCGGCGCTTGGGCTTTGGGGTCGCGAATTGAATTTTTCTCTATCGTCGTTGTATTGGCTTTGACTATGTCTATGCCTCAGATGGTAGGAAAGCGGTTAGGTAAACGAGATATTCAAGGGATCAAAACCTTGATAAACATTGCCGTCTCTTTTGTCCTTGCATGGCAATTTATTATAGCAATCATCATTTTCTTACTGTCGTCACCATTAAGTTCATTATTGTCATCTGATGTCAAAGTACAGCAAGTGCTTTTAATGCACCTAACACGCGTTCCTATTAGTCTAGGCGCATTGGGTGTTTGTATGATTATGGTATCGATTTGTAATGCGCTAGCAATGCCGATGCGCGCATTATTTATTTCAGCGTGGCGTTTGTTTATCTGTTTCCTACCGATTTTATGGATAGGATCGCAACTTGCAGGTCTTCCAGGTCTATTTACTGGAGCAATGCTTGGTAATTTTGCGGCAGGGATCAGCGCATGGATTTTTTATCGAAAGGGACTTGCCTTGATCGATAAAAAATATCAATTTGAAGTAGATGCAGTAAGATAGCGTGTGAAACACGTATAAATGATGACAAGGATATGCATGCAAAGTTATGTAATTGAAGATCGTAAATTAACGTATTTAGATCAAGGTAGAGGCCCTGTACTCGTTTTGGGCCATAGCTATTTGTGGGACAGCAAAATGTGGCAACCACAAATAGAGGCATTGAGTCAGCATTATCGTTGTATCGTGCCTGAGTTATGGGCACATGGTCAGGCTGATGCTGCACCTGAAAAAACACGTACGCTGCGTGATTACGCTGATGATGTTATTGCACTACTTGATCACCTTAAGATAGATAACTTTTCGCTTATTGGCTTATCAGTGGGAGGCATGTGGGGAGCAGAGCTTGCCATAAAAGTACCTCAACGTGTTACAGCATTAGTATTGATGGATACTTTTTTAGGTTACGAGCCTGAAGTATTACATGCTAAATACTTTGCAATGTTAAATACAATTATTGAGCAGCAGGCTATTCCTGAGGCAATTATTGATAGTGTTGTTCCTTTATTTTTCCGTCGTCAAGCCGAGCAATATACGCCAGAGCTTGTTGATAGTTTTAGACAACATTTAGTGTCTCTGAAAGGTGATAAAGCAGTAGCCATTGCACAAGTGGGTAAAATGGTGTTTGGTCGTCGAGATACGTTTGACGATATAGCGCAACTTAAAGCACCTACTTTGATTTTATCAGGTATGGAAGATAATCCACGTCCGCCACTAGAAGCGCAGTTGATGCATGATGAGATCAAAGATAGCGAATATGTATTGATCCCAGAGGCTGGGCATATTAGTAACTTGGAACAACCTGAATTTGTAACCAAGCAACTTGAAGCTTTCTTAGCTAAGCACATTGAACGCTAATTAATAAATAAACATAAAAAAATGGCATAACGTGCACTTAAAGGTCTAGAAAAAGATCATTAAGCAGCGTTATGCCTTTTTTACAATAGAAATGTTAAGCCGTATAACTGACTTTATGTTGTTTAATAAATTCGATCGAGTGTTGATTAAAATCATCCGGTCTTTCTACGTTGCAAACGTGCCCGCAATCTTTTAATTCAGTCAAAAAACTAAATTTATGTCGTTGAACCATCTCTTTTACTGGCTTGATAAACATATAGTCATTTGCCCCCATCAAATACAATGTCGGTATCGACAGTTCTTTTTCTTTAAAGTACTTCATGATGGGATTTACTTCTGTTGCCAGTTTAAACCATCGCTTAAATTCATTTTGACACAACTTTTTCGCTTCTCTGACGAATAAATGTCGAGACTCGCGTTGATTTTTTTGCGGCATAACAACATAGGCAAATAAACGATATAACCACATATAAGGAATAATGTGCTTACACATATTACCTAGTTTCACTAAAATTTGAGAACGAGTGTTTAAACGTGTTACTGCGCCACCTAAAATCATCGTTTTAACTCTGTCTGGTGCTATCTCTGCTAAGTTACGAATAATGATTGTGCCCAGAGATATTCCGACAAAGTGTGCTGATTGAATCTTCAAGTGATTAAGTACATGAACGATATCTTTCGTCACACTTTTAAAGGTATAGGGATTAGCGATCATGTCTTTGAACATGTTATTGGATTTACCATGACCACGTAGATCGAGAAGTAACAAATTAAAGTGTTGTTTATACGCTTTAATCTGTTTGTACCAAATTGCTGAACTGCCACCGGCACCATGCACAAACACTACCCATTCATTACTGCTTGGGTGCGGGTAGGTTTTATAAAAAAGCATGTTGTCTGTCATCAAAAGTCCTTTATACGCAAGAAGCGTGAATCATAGCATGGTGTTATTTATTAGCTCACCTGACCACAAGATAGCTATCTTATAGCCAAAGGTAGCCACTTAGTAATGAATAATTGTAATAATTCTAACAAGATCGCATAACCCAACACTACATTGAACACAAATTAAACTACATGCTATGTTTTCTTTACTAGATATAAAAATCACTTTAAAAACATATGGATAAATCTATAAATAAAAGAAAGTGAGAGTCTTTACTGATGGTTTAAGCCGTAAAGGTGAATAAAAACGATGGTTTAAACGCTTTATGATGTTTTATTTTATTTTTTTGTATCAATCGTCTTTAATCTACACTGGATTATCTATAAAGGAGTTTTCTAATGTTTAAAAAATTATTATTAACACTTGCGTTCATTGTGCCATTTGCATCTCAGGCAGCTACAACTGATACCACTAAGCTTATCAAGAAATGTGAAACCAAATATAAGGCAGATAAGCAGAAAAAAATGGATTGTATTACCAAGGTGAAGAAGTCTGCGAAAAAAGAAGCAGATAAAGCAAAAAAGATATCTTCATCTAAAGTAACTGATAGTAAAAAAGCGTCCACGACAAAGTCAAAAACAGAAGTTAAAAAGCAACTTAAAGCCGTTAATGTGAACACTGCTTCAGCCTCAGAGCTTGCAGCATCACTTCCTGGTATTGGTGAAGCAAAAGCAAAAGCGATTGTTGACTACCGCAAAAAGAATGGAAAATTCAAAAGTAGTAAAGATTTAGAAAAGGTAACAGGGCTTGGCGAAAAAAGCGTCGGTAAAATGAAGAAATACTTAAAGTTCTAAAGTAGATCTTCGCTATAAAGCCTCTTAAACACACTAGGCTACTTATTGGTTGAAAGTGCTTAAGAGGTTTTTTGATTAAAGAGAAATGCATTAGTAAATGATTTCTTCATCTTCCTCATGTGGCATCAAATTAAGCACACTCCGTTTAATAATGTGCGGCACAATTGCATAAATAGGCATACGTTTTAAACGGCCACGAAAGCGTAATGATTTAACTGCAAAATGGTAATTAGAGTTTTGGTGTTTTGGAAAAGCATGATTGATAACTTCAGTAAATCTATCTTTATAAAGCCAGAAAATTGTACGCTGGGATTGTGATTGATTTAAATATTGTTGCATGTTGCTAGGAATCGGTAAATCGAATAATTTTTGACATAACGAAAGTGCAAGATACAGGCTGTTATCTTTTCCAATTTGCTGGTGAAGTTGAATTAAGTTATGCCAGAATAATCGCTGTTGTCCATAATGCTGAAATTGTAAATTTAAGTCGTATATATCACGTAAGCCATGATGAAAATCAACTTGATTAAAGAGCATAATAGCCTGATGAAGTACCATAGCCTCAGGAGATAAAAGCGTTGCTGGTAGGGCAATACTGGGAGATATATGATGGTGAAGTAAAGGTGCTTCTTTTAATTTATGGGTTAGTGTTTTAGGTAATAAATGATAATGAATAGCTAACTCAGTTCGTCTTTCTTTATGAACTAACGGCGTCGTTTGCTGAGACCAACGACAATAGAAAGTTTCCTCGTAGTCGGTTATATATTTATAACGCCATCCATTATTTAACAACCGTTGTAAAACAGCTTCTACAAATGACTTAGAAATTAATATCTCAATATTGTTTTTAATCCTACCTGAAAATGCCTCAACTTCAGAAAGTTGTAATGCGCTACCGCGAATATAGCGCCATGACGGTAATATACCTTGAAACTGTTTGGTTAACTCCTGATGTTCAAATTCTAATGATTGCTTTTGTTTTTCATAACTATGAAAGCCTGAAATTAGCTGTTGCTGGAAGAAAAGAGGAAGATCTTGCCAAATTTCATTACGTTCACAGGTTTTTTTTAATTGTCCTAGTAATGATAAATATCGAGCTTCCGTAATAATTTGGTAGAGAGATCTTGAATCTAAGGAAAGCAAAACCGTTGGAAGTCTCAACACATCAACCAGTCGTACTTGTTGAGAAGCCATAATTTCTTCCTAATAGATTGTTTAATTCATAGTCTAAGTATTAGTCTTTAATAATAAAAATCAAATTTACTCATAATGAAAGAGAATTTTTATTGCTAGGCAATCTTGAAATTCAGACACTTTTGGCTTCTATTGCTGCCGTTTGAAATTTGGTGACTGTAAATATTTTCTATCCATGTTCATAACTGTGAAATGCCACAATACAGCATGGTATTAATAAGTTAACATTCTGTATTTTATATAATTAATAGGTTTATTATGCATGTAAAGCCGTTGCTGGGTACAGAATTGATCTTGGGTGGTGCACGTTCTGGTAAGAGTCGTTTAGCGGAACAGCTCGCAGAACAATCTGGCTTGGTTGTTAAATATGTAGCAACAGCAACCGCTTGTGATAATGAAATGGCTGAACGCATTCTAATTCATAAACAGCAACGTCCTTCTAAGTGGATGCTGATTGAAGAGCCTTATGATTTGGCAAATATTATTCGTGAACATAGTAACAATCAGACATGCTTACTGATCGATTGTTTAACGTTATGGTTAAATAACTGCTTATTTCAACCTATTGGTAACCATTCATGGCAACAGGCAAAAACAGACTTTCTACACGCTATTAGTGAAGCAAAAGGGCATATCATTTTAGTGAGTAATGAAGTAGGGCAAGGAATAGTGCCGCTAGGTGAAGTTTCTCGTCGATTTGTCGATGAGAGTGGTTGGCTGCATCAAGCGATTGCGAAACAATCTGCACGGGTAATATTTGTAACTGCTGGTATACCACAAGTATTAAAAGGCCCGACGTTAAGCGTTGTATAAAAGGATGAGGATCTAATGGCAAAGATAACCCAAATAGATATTCTACGGCATGGTTTACCTGAAGGTGATAATTGTTTACGAGGCCACACTGATTTTGTACTAACTGAACAAGGTTTTGAGCAAATGAAGGTGGCCATCGAAAATCTCAAAGACCTTGATTGTATTGTAAGCTCCTCATTACAACGTTGCTCTTCATTTGCTGATTTTATGGCACATAAATTCATGATTAATGTTTTGCATAGCGATAGTTGGCGAGAAATGGATTTTGGAGATTGGGATGGGTTAACGCGTCAGCAGTTAGTTGAACAACTTGGGGATAATATTGACCATTATTGGCACGATCCCTGGCACGTTTGTGAAGACGGAACAGCGCCACATAATGGCGAAACGCTAGAGCAGTTTGATATTCGGATAAAGCGAGCTTGGCAAGATTTATTAACACAGCATAAAGGAAAAAAAATCTTATTGGTTACGCATTCTGGCGTTATGCGTCAGCTGTTACGTCTGTTACTAGAAATGCCACGTAATAACACCTACCTTCATCGCATTCATTTACCTTATGCCGCCAGAATGCGCATTACTGTCTATCATGATAATCAACAAGATTGGCCTCAGCTACAATGGCCGCCATTTTGTGATTAATTGCAATATCTTTACAGGATTTAATAAAACAAAACATGGATAAAATAGCGAATACAACACGGACATTAATGGTTCAAGGCACAACATCAGATGCAGGGAAAAGTGTGCTTGTCGCTGGAATATGTCGTGTACTTGCGCGTAAAGGCATTCGTGTTGCGCCATTTAAATCACAAAATATGGCGCTTAATAGTGCTGTAACGAAAGATGGCGGCGAAATTGGTCGAGCACAAGCCGTACAAGCTTTCGCTTGTGGTATTGAGCCCACCGTTCATATGAATCCAGTGTTATTAAAACCCAATACGGATATTGGAGCCCAAGTAATTGTTCAGGGTAAGGTGTTGGAAGATATGAGTGCGATTGGCTATAACAGCTATAAGAAAGTTGTTATGAAGCCTATATTAGAATCTTTCCAGCGGCTGACGGAAGAATATGATGCGGTAATCATAGAAGGCGCTGGTAGTCCTGCTGAAATAAATCTTCGTGAAAATGATGTTGCCAACATGGGCTTTGCTGAAGAAGCGGATGTCCCTGTGATTATTGTTGCTGATATAGACAGAGGAGGAGTATTTGCGCATCTCTATGGCACATTAGCTCTATTATCTGAATCTGAACAAGCGCGAGTGAAAGGCTTTGTTATAAATAGATTTAGAGGAGACATTAAATTATTAGAATCAGGGCTTGATTGGCTTGAGAAAAAAACAGGTAAACCGGTTATTGGTGTGTTGCCTTATCTGCATGGTCTAATGCTAGAGGCTGAAGATGCCATTAACGTTCAACAAATCGATGCAGAAGATAATGCTATTACGGTTATAGTGCCCGTGTTTCCACGTATAAGTAATCATACCGATTTTGATCCGTTGCGGATGCACCCACAGGTTAACCTACAATTTATTGGTAAAGGACAAGCGATCCCCCCGGCTGATTTAATTATTTTACCGGGTTCTAAAAGTGTGCGCAGCGATCTAGATTATCTACGATCTCAACATTGGGATAAACAGATACAACGTCATTTGCGTTTCGGTGGCAAAGTGATGGGAATATGTGGCGGTTATCAAATGCTTGGAGAGTCAATTTCAGATCCTTATGGTATTGAAGGGGAAAGTGGAAATACACAAGGGCTTGGGTATTTACCTATAACGACTGAAATTAAGCAGCATAAGCAACTTAAGCAAGTTTCTGGCTCTTTAACATTAACCGCGAATAATACCGTTGCTGTCACAGGCTACGAGATCCATGCGGGGGTTACGTCTGTTGAAACCGAGCAAGATGCGCCTATTAAACTCACCGATGGAGTGGATGGTATGTTAGGTGTAGATAATCAAGTTTTTGGTACGTATTTACATGGGATCTTTGAGCTGCAATCGGCTTGTAATGAAATCTTAGCTTGGGCTGGTTTAACAGATATCCGAACTTCTGATTTTCAACAAACGAAAGAAGATGGGATTAACATAATTGCAGATGCAGTAGAGCAGTATTTAGACTTAAATAACTTAGGGTTTTAGTTAGTCGAATCGAAAAAGATAGTTATTAATATATTATATTGGTTTTCTATTACTGGAATACGCGGTATATACAAACGCTATCATTAAGTTATATCAAGTAATGTACGTATTTATAATATTTAATACGTACTTTTTTTATTCTATTGACATAAAAAATGGAAAAGCTAAGTATGTAGTTTATTGACAGGCGTGGTACTTATTGGATATATGTAAAAATATAACATCAAGTAGTGGTTTAACTGCGGTATTAAATCCCTTCATTTAAAGGCAGTGGAGTTGACAATAATTATTTTTATAGAGAATTTAGTATTATCTTTGTCAATATATTACTAGTCTTAACATGGGTTTATACTATTGAGAAATCTGAAAAGGATTCACAATTAAGCAAGTAATTTGATTACTTAGTTGTTATTTTGTGCGGTTAATCTCTCATAAATTAAATGAAATTTTAATTGACCATTTTGCGATAAGGGGCAAATTTAAGTATGTAATGGTAATATTAACTGAAGATTAAAGTGATATAAATCCCAGATTTATACAGTTCAATGTCTATTCATAATATTAATTACCTTACAGGTTGGTAATAAAATACAGAAAGTATGTATAAAAATTTCATGTTTAGCTTTAATGGGTCCAATGATTCTTTTGATGACGCATAACATTGCTGTTAAACTGATTAAAAAGAACGTTCTTCTTTTATTGTGGCTGTTATTGATGTTAAAGGAATAATATGAGTAAGCTGTTATGTATCGCATCTTTATTAATGATGATGTGTTCATTAAATGTGAAAGCAGAGGATTGGAACTCATCAAGTATTGACGGACATTACGTTTTATCTGCATTGATCACGCCACCAGAACTCGGTGGAAAAAAGTTATTCTTTAAACTCTACAAAGCGAAGTATAACAATAATGGCTTTGAGCGTTTTTTAAGTCAATGCAATATTCAAGGTCTTAATGGTACCGTATCCATGCTCATTAATGGCAAGAAAATTGAGATGGAAAAGCATTGTAAGAGAAATGAAGACAATTTGAATTACTGGGCTTATACACCTAAAACTAATAATGATTTAACCTTTGTTGTATCTCAATTTAGAAATACAGAATTTGTAGATATAGAAAAAACATTTGTTAATGTTTATAAGCAAAAAGATGATTTGTTTTTTCATATATCAACACAGCGCTTCAGTGATATTTGGATGAGCCGCTAAATATATAGCTATACCATATGTATGGGAGAAGGTTTACTCACTATTCTCCCTCTCTTTCCTTTCTCCTTCTGCACACATGCACGTAGTCGATTTAGCAATCTGCGTTGTGACTATCCTCAAGGAGGAGTTGTCTTGATCTATATAGACGATACTTTTAATTTAGAACAGTTAGACTATTGATTCGTTCTTGTTCCTGTAAACCAAGCCATTCCCATTGTGTTCATTATGTTAAGGCTTGATGTATGCCTTTTTGCTATTAAAAGGCTATTCAACTTGTCGTAAGGTAGTAAGTGGTGTAATTTCTTCTTATCGCAAGGGGAATACAATGTCAAAAAGCATTTATCTATTACGCCATGGTCAAACAACGTTTAACGCTCAACAACGCTTACAAGGACATTGTAACTCAGGCTTGACGGAATTAGGAAAAGAACAAGCATCTATGATTGGCTCATCTATCAATCTAAAAATTGGTAATAAAAAGCATTGGGCTGTTTATTGCAGTCCACTTGGCAGAGCGATAGAAACAGCCAAAATAGTCTGTGAAGAGTTAGGAATAGATAGCAATTTAATAACGACTGATGAGCGCTTAAAAGAGTTTAGTTTAGGTGACTGGGAAAAATGTTTTATTCCTGATTTAGTTCAGAATAATCCGAAGCTATTGAATCATCGTGATTGGTATCTCTCAGCACCAAATTGTGAATCATATGAATCAGTTGTTCATCGAATTAAAGATTTTTTACATGATGACTTAATTCCTGATCATCTTATCGTTGTTTCACATGGTCTAACAGGTGCAGTGTTCAGAGGGGTATATGCTGCCATGAGCTACAGTGAAACCTTTGAGCAAGATTTACCACAAAATGCATTTTTTTTATTAGCAGATCATAAGATTAGCCGCATACAGTGTGAAGTATCAGTGGAAGCTGTGTAAAACAACACGTACTCGCTGTTTATTATTGCTTTTATAAATTTTAAAGTGTTATAGTTTTAAAGCTTTAGGCGACGGCTTGAAGCAGGGAGTGCAGAGAATAATAGTAATCAGCGACTATAATCTGGCTTATCACGGGTTGTGCCGACCTAACTTGCGGTGACGTTAAGTTAGGACATCGCCGACATGGCGGGATTAAGGTTCGATGAGATCGGAGCTGACTCATTGTTGTAGGTATTCCATAGTCCTACCTCCCACCTTATATAGAAACAGGCTCTTTATAGTTTGTATTATCACTAACGGTCTTTTGTAAGTTTCAGTTTTCGTTAGAGAATACGTAGATTGTGAACAATAGGTTATATGTTCATCTTCGGTTCATCTTCAGTCAGTTAATTTAGTTGTAAGCTAAAAATAACTGCTACGAGAGAGTGCAGATCAGTTTAGAAAGAAAATAGTAACAAGTGAGTTAACTATTGTTCTATCTAAATTTTATAGAGAGAGGCTTAGCCATGAAAAATTTACTTACTGGTTTTGTTGCTGTAGTTATTGGATTATTTACTGTTTCTTTTGCTGCGATAATGGCTCTTTTAATGGGCGTCGTGGCATTAATTGCAAAACCATTTATTAAACGCAAATTAGCATCAGAAGGTGTTCAATTTGAAGAGCGTACTTTTAGTGAAGGTTTTGCTGGACGAGATCGCAAAGTTGACACGGATTACCGTCAACAATCAGCACATACAGTGATTGATGGTGAGTTTGAAGATGTAACTATGCGTAAATGCTAATTATGTAGCAATCATCAATACACAATAAGTACTTAATTAAACGCCAAATGTTTATTCATTTGGCGTTTTCTTTTTCTGGTCAACTACGATTTACTGTTCTGTTTTAACTATGTCTCATTTCTTGTGTGTTGATGCATATTTACTTACCCCGATGGTACAATGCTTTAACGCTTATTAGGGAGAGACGCTATGCCATACGATTCGTTAATCACCATTGCTATATTTATTTTTGTTGCGATAGTCATTATTGCATCCTGTGTTAAAACTGTTACTCAGGGATCTGAATGGACAGTAGAACGTTTTGGACGCTATACCAAAACACTTCGTCCAGGTCTAAATTTGATTATTCCTTTTATTGATAAAGTCGGTAATAAAGTGAATATGATGGAGCGAGTGTTAGATATTCCTGCGCAAGAAGTTATTTCTCGTGATAATGCTTCAGTAACAATTGATGCAGTTTGTTTTATTCAAGTGTTCGATGCGGCAAAAGCAGCATATGAAGTATCAGATCTTGAACTCGCTATTCGTAATCTAACGTTAACGAATATGCGTACGGTGTTGGGCTCTATGGAGCTTGATGAAATGTTATCGCAACGAGATACCATTAATAGCCGCCTACTCACAATTGTCGATCAAGCAACCAATCCGTGGGGTATTAAGATCACTCGTATTGAAATAAAAGACGTACAACCGCCTACAGATTTAACCGCAGCAATGAACGCGCAGATGAAAGCTGAACGAAACAAACGTGCTGAAATTTTGGAAGCTGAAGGTGTGCGCCAAGCTCAAATTCTCCGTGCTGAAGGACAAAAGCAATCAGAAATTTTAAAAGCTGAAGGTGAAAAACAGTCAGTGATTCTGCAAGCAGAAGCGAGAGAGCGTGAAGCCGAAGCTGAAGCCAAAGCAACGAAAATGGTATCAGATGCAATAGCGAACGGTGATGTTAAAGCAATTAATTACTTTGTCGCGCAAGGCTATACGGAAGCACTAAAAGCGATAGGGCAGTCTGAGAATGGTAAAGTCATCATGATGCCATTAGAAACCACGGGCTTGATGGGTTCTGTTGCCGGTATTGCCGAGTTATGGGGTAATAAAACAGATAAAGGTGGGAATGCATGATCGACTTACTAGAACAAATGAATTTCTGGCATTGGATAGCATTAGGCTTAGTGTTATTGCTACTTGAACTACTTGGCACTGCTGGGTATTTATTATGGCTTGGTATTTCAGCTGTTCTAGTCGGCGTCTTATTAATAATGTTACCTGTTTCATGGCCCTTACAGTGGGTTTGTTTTGCAGTATTTGCGCTATTTACCACTTGGTTATGGTGGAGATACCAGCATAAAAAAGACAAAACGGATGCCTCTGTTTCAAAATTAAATCAACGTGGCGCTCAATTGATTGGTCAAATTATTACAGTAGAAAAAGCAATGAATGCTGGAAATGGCCGATTGCAACTTGGTGATACCACATGGAGTGTTAAAACAGACGTTGATTTAGTTGAAGGGCAGAAGGTTGTGGTCGTTGATGTAGAAGGCATAACCTTAATTGTAAAACCTTCATAATAAAAAATGCGCAGTACAGAGTACTGCGCATTTAATTATTTATTTGTTGAGCTTGATGAAGAGTATGAAAAAATCGCATAAGGATTTGCTTCACTGGTGTTATTCCAGACAAATCCTGTTGTATTATCAAGCATTAATACTAGATGAGGTTGCTCGTACACTAAGTAACTAAAAAAAGGTTTATTATTTTGAAAACCTTGTTCAACTAAACTACTATGCTTTAAAGCGAGTGATTTCTTTTCATCAAAATTTACACTTGGTTGATAAGACCAGTGAAACATTTCAGGCTCAATTTTCACCGTTTTCAAAAACTGAGAACCTTTATCATACAATATTGCTTTGGCTGCGCTGATAGAGAGAGGGTGAAACATGCCACTCTCTTTCTCTTGAATAAAAGACATCATTGAATAATTAAAGATGCCGTTTTTATTGGTTGGAGTAAGAAAGAGATGCGTAACCTTTGATTGAATACCTGATTTATCAATATATGACGTGTAGGCAATTGACGTTGGTTCTTGCGTATTCTCAGTATGAATAATCGGTGTACCGTGATAGTTCTTTTTATTGTTAACGACAATATCAGCAAATGTCGACCACTCATTTGGTACTATTTTATAGCTAAAATCACTATTCTTTTTACAAACTTTATTGCTGTCTACAGTGCACCATGCCGCAGAATAAAAACTATCTGTCTTATAAAGATAGACTCGTTGATTTTTAGTCGTAATTGAACCGAACTTATTAACTTGTTGATTAATAATCTCTTTTACTTTACCCCGTAGATCTGCGAGATCTTCAGCATTTGACGCTATATAAGTAAAATCATTGCTACCAACTCGATCTTTATCAATTAAATAGTATTTTGGCGATCCAGAATAAGGATATTTCATCCAAGCGATTCCACTGATAATCACCACTAAACTAATGGCGGAAAGAGCGATTGTTTTTTTTCCGATTTTCTTTAATGGAGATAAACGTTGAGAGTCTGATAAATCAACCGTCTCTCGAGTGAATTCTCGAATTTGATAACCGACACGTGGCAATGTTTCTATTACATCACCTTTTTTTTCTTCATTCAGCTTCACACGTAGAGCGCGAATGACTTGAAATAAAGAAGCTTCAGTTACAATGCGATCGGGCCAACCTACATTTAAGAGTTCATTTTTTGTTACGGGTTTACCATAATTATCTATGAGATACGATAAAATGTATTGCTCAGATAAGTTTAACTTGAGCGTAGATTCTGGTGTTTTAAGAACGCCTTGGCTCTCTACATAACACACATTTGTCTGGAATCTTATCTGCTCAGTATTTGGCATCCATGAACCTCTAACTATTGAAATCATTCAATTTTGTATAATATCACGAAGTTATGTAAAACTGCTGCATTAAGTTTGCATTGAGCATTTTAAATTGTTGCAACTTTTTAATTAAGAGGGGATTTAACCGTAGAGTATGATTAGTAAAATGAAAACAATATCAGCAGTCAAAAAGACAAATTGAGGCGTTGAATATCATTTTATAAATTGATGTTATGCTTATTCCTTTGTTATCTTGATTACATTCGCACTTCATTTTTCTAACAAAAAAAGGAGCAGCAAATGCTACTCCTTATGTTCTATAGTTATAAAAATATAACTACTTTTGAAAGATCATATTGAATTCACGTTTCATTGGTGGATTTTGACGTGCTTTCTTAAGTTGCTTACACATATCTTTCACACAGCTATGAAGAACTTTATCAAGTGCAGATGCTTTGTATTCTGCTTGCTCTTCAGCACTCATGTCTTCAGGGAACGTTGTACCTTGCATTTCACTTAGGAAATCAACACCTGAGTAGCTTTGGCTTAGTGCAACTAGAGCATGAAATTGCTCGAAGTTATCTAATACATTTTGCGCACTTGCAGGCAGTGAATTCCATGCTTCGCGTGTACTTGGCTCAGAAACTTTGTAGACATTAACTAGCATATCAATAAGTTCTGCTGGTACTTTCTCAAATTTTACAACTTGACGAAGTTCTGGTGAACAGTCTTCTAGCGTTAACGTTTCTTCTTCAACGATTTGACCATCGTTTTTGTTCATCTCAGACATGGCTTTTTCCTACAGCATAAGTTTAAGGAGGAGAATCCTATATTTCTAACGTCAAATGTCAATATATCATGTAGAGAACAGTAATAAATCGATGTTTTACCTTGATGTGATTATTGTCCCATCATGCTTAAAAAGCTTGTTTTCATCTCAACTATTGATCCATTGTAAGCCTAAATTAAATTAGGCATGTAAAATGCTTAATAACTTAGACTAAAAATACTTTTAAGGTATCTTTATGAAGCCGATGAACATTTTATTAGTTGATGATGTCTTATCTGAACGACTGTATCTTGAACTAAGGTTGAAAAATCTGGGTCATATGGTTAAAGCTTTTTCTTCAGGACAGGATGCACTTAACAGTTATGCTAGCTTTGATCCCGATTTAGTGCTTTTAGATATCTGTATGCCAGATATGCAAGGTACTGAACTTGCACAGAAAATACGTGCGTGTTTTCCTGAATGGGTACCAATTATATTTCTGAGTGCGCATTCAGAGCCTGAACTCATCGCAGAGGCGATTGATAAAGGTGGTGATGATTATCTGATCAAGCCTGTTAATAGCATGGTGCTATCGGCTAAAATTAAAGCTATGCAACGTATATCGGTCATGAGACGCCAATTAAAACAAACCTCAATTCAGCTACAGCAAGCAAATGATCTATTGTCACAGCAAGTCAATGAAGATGGCCTTACTACTTTAGCCAATCGTCGTTATCTCGATCAAAAATTGAGTGAGCTAGTGTCGCTACATGGCCGAAATGGTTTGCCGTTAACGATTATTATGCTTGATGTCGATCACTTCAAATCATTCAATGATCATTATGGTCATATTGAAGGAGATACTATCTTAAAGCTGTTGGCATATCAGTTGAAAACTAAATTCAGCCGTGCGGGAGAAATTTGTGCACGATATGGTGGTGAAGAGTTCGTTATCCTTCTAAGTAATTGTAATAGTCAACAAGCTATCAAAGAGTGTGAACGCTTGAAAGAAGGGATTATCTCTTTAGCAATTAAACATGAATATTCTGATACAGCGAAAATTTTAACCGTGAGCCAAGGTGCTATTTCTTGGATACCTACAGGTTTAGAAAGTATTGAGAATTTATATCAGGAAGTAGATAAGTTGCTTTATCAAGCGAAAGCAAAAGGGCGTAATCATTATGTTGCTGCGGATTACCTTAATCTACCTGTTGATCAAAGTGAAAACTAATATTGTGAGTTAATAGAGTAAGTTATTGTTGTCTGAAAAGCAGACAAACTGTAATTTTACAGCTTGCTGTTGGCATATAACGTGATAATCTCTTGTTAAGAACAAAAATAAAGCTTCAATGTAGTCGTTAATATATCGATATTATCTAATTTTAATGAGTTAGTTTTATAAAGGGTGAAAGATGGGCATGGAAATTAATTTAACGCAAAATCAAGCTCGCGTAATTGGTTGTATGCTTGAAAAAGAAATCACAACTCCAGATCAATACCCATTGACACTTAATGCGTTAACCACGGCATGTAATCAAAAAAGTAGCCGTGAACCTGTTATGTCACTTGATGAAGCAACAGTACTCGACACTGTTGAGGAATTAAAAGCAAAACGTATGGTTGCCGATGTCAGCAGTTTTGGTAGTCGAGTATCAAAATTTCAACATCGCTTCTGTAATACCGAGTTTGGTAGTTTACAATTTACAAAACAAGAGCTCGGAGCAATGATAGTGTTATTACTTCGAGGGCCGCAAACTGCCGGTGAAATCCGTACTCGTACTAATCGGTTATGTGAATTTACGGACGTACGTGAAGCTGAAGCTGTGTTAACTAAGCTATCAAGTGATGAGAAAGGCCCATATGTTGTAAAACTACCTCGAGAGCCAGGTAAACGTGATTGTCGTTACATGCATTTGCTAAGTGGTCAGATTGATATTTCAGCATATGAAAGTGCAGTACAAGCTGTAACAAGTGGTTCAGGCAATAATGAACGTATTAGCCAACTTGAAAACGATGTAGAAGAATTAAAACAAAAAGTGGCAGAGTTACAGGCAATCATTACTTCATTAACTGAATAGATCTGATTAAATGGATACGTTTAGCATTGTTTTATTGCGCTATTAAACCATCCATGATTGAATACCCACACGAACAGGTTCAGCATTGCTGAACCTGTTTTTGTTTTCATGAGATGAGTATTGGATGAGTAAAGAAACGACAAAAGACGTAACATCTTGGTATGTCTATTTAATCAGAACTTCCTCTAATACGTTATATTGCGGTGTAACGACCGATATAGAGCGTCGGTTTGCAGAGCATCAACACGGTAAAAAAGGTGCAAAGTACCTTAAAGGAAAAGGACCACTCACATTGGCTTGGTCGCAAAAAGTACTCAATAAGCGTGATGCGATGGTGTTTGAATATAAAATAAAAAAAACACTGACTAGAGTACGCAAAGAACAGTTAATAAAAATAAACACTGATCTTTATCTGTTATTTCCGCAAAATTAAGCCGCAGTAACATACAATCCTCATCCGCTGTAAAGCATATTGATAACTAATTGTTTTTAAACAGTTAGCCGAAAGGACAAAAATTTTACTGTTATGCGCGCCAGAAATGGCACTAATTATGTAAGACATAACCTCAACGGAGGGCGTATAACATGCAACAGAACAATAATAAGGTTTACTATATGGCTACCAATGCCACTATTTACAAAGTACAAATGAACGTGGCAGACATGGATCGACATGTCTATTTAGATCAGCAACATACTATTGCTTGTCATCCATCAGAAACTTTACAACGTTTCATGTTACGCGTCATTGCTTGGGGCTTAAATGCGGATCACAACTTGCAGTTTACAAAAGGTGTAAGTAGTACGGAAGAGCCTGATTTATGGACGAAAAGTTTAATTGACGATATTGAATTATGGGTTGAGCTTGGCTTGCCTGATGAGAAACGTATCCGTAAAGCGTCACATAAATCAGAGAAGGTGATTATTTTTGCTTATGGTGATAATGCAGCTTCTATTTGGTGGCAAGCAAATGAAAGTAAAATCAATGCATTAGATAATGTTTCTGTGGTCTATATTCGCGATGAAGTGTTGAAACAGCTAGAAAGTGTGGTGGAACGTACCATGCAATTACAGCTAACAATCGAAGGTGAACAGGCTTGGTTGAGTGCGGCGAATGCGAACGTAACAATCATCCCTGAATGGTGGAAGCGCTAATTTTAATTATTAAATGTTTCGCTTAACATTGGTTGTATACGAATAATTTACGACATAACCCCGAAGTGGATTAGTAGCGAGTTAAACGTGTCATACCGTAAGTTATAATGTTAAGACCAAACATACTAGGTGACGTAGACGAGTCTATGTCACCTTTTTTTTGCTTGTTTTATGATTTGATTCAGTTTTTATTAGTCGGTGCCTTATATAATAAAGCAGTAACAGCTTTACGTTTTTGTGAGTTGTGATTAATTATGATTATCAATATTGAAACAGTTTTATCAGTATTAAGTGAGTTTCTTATCTTTGTCATTATGCAATCATAACTAAGACGCATTATGCCACTTATCCCTTATTAAAAAACAATATAGGGCTGTATCAACAGCGTGAAATATCAGAGAGTATTCATTCATCTTGCTGCGAATAAGGACGATTTATGCCTAAACGAATTTATGAACTAGCAACCATAATTTGGGATTATCACCAGTTGAGTCATGAGATAGTAAAGAGTGATTGTATCTTTGTGCTAGGAAGTAACGATGAACGTGTCGCTGAGCGAGCGGTAGAACTTTATAAGCAAGGACTTGCACCTTGTATCATTTTCTCTGGTGGCGTCGGTGAGCTAACCGAAGGCTTATTTAACACTTCAGAAGCCGAACATTTTGCAAAAATAGCGCTAGATATGGGGGTGCCAAAAGAGGCGATTTTGATTGAGCCTGAGTCAACCAATACAGGTGAGAATGTCCTTTTTACCCGTCGTTTATTACAGCAAAAAGGGCTGACACCGAGCAGCTTTATTCTCGTTCAAAAGCCTTTTATGGAGCGACGTACACTGGCGACGTTTGAACAACAATGGCCTAACATGAAAGCTATCGTGACATCTCCGGTAATTCGTTTTGATGATTATGCAAATGATACAATCAGTTTTGGTGATTTGATTAACGTGATGGTTGGTGATTTACAGCGTATCCGTTTTTACCCAGAGTTAGGATTCTCAACACCACAACCAATACCTAATGAAGTATGGGATGCGTTTGAGCGTTTAGTCAGTTACGGTTTTGATCAGCATTTATCAGCAGAATTAACAGCAAAAGCGTCTTAATGCTTTTATCGTATAGTATTGGTTAAAGAAGATGAGCTGAGTTGATTTTTATTTAATAACTTATAGTTTAGAAAGTCGTTTAGAAAGCAAAAAGGCGAACAATGAATGTTCGCCTTTTTCTTTGACACTTAAAGTCTATTAAAATGCTTTAGGTGCGTAACCTGTAACTTCTTTTAAACCCATGCTGCGGCCTAAAGCCGTCATAGGGTGAACAACAACTAGGCCTTTAACTGTTTTCTTCAGTTTGCCCATATCTGCTTGTTCAGCTTTAGTTAGTACACGGTTAAAAGCAAGAGACTTAACATCTTTACCTTTGCTACTCACTTCAGATGATTTACGGTGTTTAACGTTTTGAGCTTTTTTATTTAGCTTGGTAAGCTCATCTTTAAACTGTTTGATGATAACTTTGTCATCTCGTTGAATAGCAGCAGCAAGTTTACGCTGGCACTTGTCCATACGGTTATTAAGATTTTGAAGCTCTTGGTTTAAATTCATGTGTTTTCATTACCTTCGTATTTACGCTCGCAATACACCAAATCGCAGTGTTTTCAGCGAGTAGGGTATTGAGTTCTGAATATTATACCTTATATATGCTAAATCGTGAGCAATATCATGAAAGTATTTTTAGTTCTGATAGGGAAACAGACTTAAAAGCAGCACGACTCATCTTTGGTGACATGGTATAGCGCTTATTTTAGCCACTTATCGGACAGTAAACCGTGTTTGTATTGTGGTTCTTTTTTGATAAATATCGACTTACTTAAGAGGTAAGAGTGATGATTAATTGGCCGTGTTTCTTTAAGTTAGAAGGTGATGATGAACTCATTTACCTAGGCTCAGAAAGTGACTTAATGGATGAATGCCAGTCACTTATTTGGAGTGATGCAGATGTTATCGTCGATAGTGATGGTCAACAGTTTACGTTTGCTCTTTCCAAAAACCATACGTTTTGCTTTCAAATGAAAGGTGATCCTCTAACATTAGAGGTCGTTACAGCTTTAATTCAAGCCCATGAATTTTCAAAAGCAGAGATGTGTTTAACCAAAATTCAGTTTAGAGCAATAGATGATGCGATTGAATCATTGTCATTTTAGACCTTAGCATCAAGTTTATAAGTACGCCTATATTCACGCGGAGTCATATTCTTATATTGTTTAAACTGGCGGTTAAAATTGGCTTGATTTCGATAACCGACTTGCTCTGCAACATGAGAAATTGGGTCACGGCTTGATACCAATAATTCAGATGCATGGTTTAAACGAAGCTTTTTAAGGTATTGGCTAAAGGTTTCATTAAAATGCTGTTCAAATAAGCGATGAATAGTGCTTTCACTGGTACAGATAAAGTTAGCCACCTCTTCTAGGGTTAAAGGTTCTGCATAATGTTGATCAATAAAGGCACACAGACGCTCAATTTTCTCCTTATTGCATTGGTCATGGTTTTTGCTCTCGACATTATGAGAGAGTAAGGTTTGACTGGATTTGTCTTGGCAAAGCACTTCAAAAATATGAATTAATTTAGCCAACAGGTTAATTGGATCAAAATGTTTTTCATCGATAGCCTCGACGATAGTGATCACCTTTTGTGTTGTCTCTGGACTAAAGAGTAAGCCTTTCTCTGCGCGCTTTAACAGCGAGTCGACCTTCCTTAACTCCTGACAGCTGAACATCATATTCGCTATCCAGTCTTGCTTAAACCACACTACAAAAGTTTCATAGCCTTTGCTATCAGGTGGACTAATTGACTCGATGCCATGCGGCACATTAGGTGCAATTAAGATCATCGTGGCTTGATCGAAGTCATCTTGGTAGTGACCAATATGACAGCGTGAGCGGAAGTTACGGTGGATCAGTAACTCAAATTCTTTTTGGTGATAATGCCAACTAAACTCTTTTGCCGGCTCTAGGATCTTTTTAAATCGCCATGAGCAACCTATACGCTGTGGTACCTTTTCTAATGTCGCTTTCAAATTCTGAACCCCTAAGATGATTTTAACTAAAAAATAAGAACTGATAGAAAAGTATTATTTTCTAGCAACATAGTATCGAAATTACCGCTAAAAATACGGTTGTGATAAAAAAGTATTACTATCTGGTAAAAAAGTATCAAAGCTTGATTGGTGAAAAGATTATTGTATGGCTAAAGGCAAGCGTAGGGATAAACAATGAATGTTGTCCGTATACTTAAGGTGAAATATAAATTCCCCCTTATATTTCACCTGCCTTATCTATCCTCTATAAAAGGCATACATATATGGTTAATTTCGCTTATTTTCAGCGATTAGGTAAAGCATTGATGCTGCCTATCGCGACATTACCGATAGCGGCGTTATTGCTGCGCTTTGGACAACCCGATTTGTTAGACATCTCTTTTATTGCCAAAGCGGGTAGCAGTATTTTTGATAATCTTCCCTTAATCTTTGCTTTAGGTATTTCGGTAGGTTTATCAAAAGACGGCTCAGGTGCTGCAGCATTAGCTGGGGTTGTGGGTTATTTTATTTTGACACAAGCGACAACGGCTATTAATCCTGATGTAAAACTAGGATTCTTTGCTGGCATTATTGCCGGTATTATTTCAGGGCATGCTTATAATTATTCCTATCAAGCAAAAATGCCTGATTTCTTAGCGTTTTTCTCAGGGAAGCGATTAACCCCGATTGTTGCTGGATTGTGCTGTTTAATTATGGCTGTCGTATGCGGTGAAGTATGGGTATATGTGCAGCAAGGTATTGATAATTTCAGTGGGTGGATAGCTCATAGTGGCTATATCGGTGAATTTATTTATGGCGTATTAAATCGTGCGTTAATACCTTTAGGTCTACATTACTTCCTACATTCTGTGTTCTGGTTCAGTCTTGGCGAATGTACCAAAGTGTCGTATGAACTCGGTTCATCACTGCATCAGATTTGTTTAAACCCAAGTATTGTTTCACATTTATCAATAGGGCAAATGGTGCCGAATATTGATGGTTCAGTTATTACTAAGATTGCTGATATTACAACCCGTGGTGATTTAAATCGTTTCTTTGCTGGCGACCCAACTGCTGGTGTTTATATGGCGTGGGCATATCCAGTAATGATGGGCGGTTTACCTGGAGCGGCTCTAGCCTTAACGCTAGCATCTCCGAAAAACAAACGTAAGTTAGTCGGTGGAATGTTGTTATCACTTGCTTTTACAGCATTTTTAACCGGTATTACAGAGCCGATTGAATTTAGCTTCCTATTTATCGCGCCAGTTTTATACGGTATTCATGCACTGTTATCTGGTGTATCGATGGTGATTTGTAACTCACTGGGTATCTTACATGGTTTTGGATTCTCAGCTGGATTGATTGATTTTGTTCTCAACTGGGGACTAGCAACGAAGCCATCGTTACTGGTGCCATTAATTGGTGCTTATTTTGTGATTTATTTTGTGATTTTCTACTTTGTTATCAAGGTATTTAAATTACCTACACCTTCAGTTGATGATGACGAAAGTAAAGTATCACAAGAAGTCGGGCTTAATCCTGTGGCTTATATTGAAGCGTTGGGTGGCGAAAGTAATATTATCTCTGTTGATGCGTGTATTACACGACTTCGTTTAGGTGTGAATGACTGTAGTTTATTTGATGAAGAAGCACTTAAAGCCCTTGGTTCAAAAGGTGTAGTGCGGATTGGTAAGAAAAGTGCACAGGTAATTTTAGGTCCTAAAGCGGAATCTATAGCCAATAGTATTAAGGCGACGATGAGTTAAAATTTTGAGTTAATTTTTAAGCTAAAAGGAGTAACTGTCCAACAAGTTACTCCTTTTTTGTTTACTTTTTTCGATTAAATATTCATTTAAATGTCGTCTTAACCATTTGTAGATTGCACAAGGTTTAAGATGGAAGTAGAAATAAGTTTCTTACGCGTTGTCTTGCGCCATCCACTCAGCCACTTGCTTGGTATAGTAACTGACAATTAAATCAGCACCTGCACGTTTAAAGCCTGTTAATGTTTCGTATACCACACGTTTTTCATCAAGCGCACCTGCTAACGCTGCAAATTTGATCCCAGCGTACTCGCCACCGACTTGGTAAACAGCAAGAGGAAGGTGAGTTTCGCGACGAAGATTCGCAACAACATCAAGGTAAGGTGTTCCCGGTTTCACCATTAAAATATCTGCGCCTTCTTCTTCGTCAAGTAATGCTTCTTGTAATGCTTGACGACCATTAGCACAATCCATTTGGTATTCTTTGCGATCACCTGTTAATTCACAATCAACCGCAGTACGGAATGGGCCATAAAATGATGAGGCGAACTTAACCGCATGAGCAAGAATAGCCACATGCTCAAAACCTGCGGCATCTAACCCTTCGCGAATAGCTTTAACTTGACCATCCATCATGGCTGATGGCGCAAGCATATCTGCACCAGCACGGGCTGCCGTAACACTTTGTTTAACTAGTAGTTCTAATGTTTCATCGTTTAAAATATGTTCGTTATGGTAAACACCACAGTGACCATGCGTAGTGTATTCACAGAAACAAATATCAGGGATCACCATCATATCTGGGCATGCTGCTTTAATGGTTTTCACCATACGTGCCAGTAAGCCATCATCATTCCATGTATCGCTACCAATCTCATCTTTGGTGTGCGAAATACCAAAAGGCATAACATAACGCACACCCAGTTTATAAAGCGTTTTCACTTCATCTGCCAACAGAGTTTCAGGAATACGTGAGATCCCTGGCATCGTGCTGATAGGCACTTCTTCAGTTAACGTTTCTTCAATAAAGATAGGGTGGATCAGATCGGCTAATTTGAATTCGTGTTCACGAACAAGATCACGCATATTTTCACTGCGACGCATACGACGGATACGTTTTAATGGGGAAGTGAGTGTAGTAGTCATTGGATTATGTCTTTTAATAATAATTAGACATATATCATACAAATATTACAACGCAGATCAAATTTTTATGCAAAGAAAGTAGCTATTACAGCAATAGGAAGGTGAGTAGTTAGAGCGGTCATACTGGATATTTATAACTATTATTATAAAGTTAGAATTTATACTTTTAAGGTACAATTTAGAGAGAAAAAGAAGACATATAGCGATGTTAAATATAAAGAAAGCGAAAATTAGCTTATTCATCTTGTTGGTTTTATGTTTCTTAGTAGCCGGTTTTTTTGCAGGTCAAGCCTATCGTGAACACGCCGATCTTGCGAAAGAAAAATCAGAAGAAGCCGCTATAATAAAAGCGAGACTTGAACGATGGATTGACAATGATAATTGAACCATATAACACAAGTTTGTTTTTTCTTCATATCAGCTTACTTTGTAACATCTTCTCAAGAACGTAAAGGCCAACGATTATTTATAAAAGATAAATGTATTCTATTAGGTATCCCGGTTTTAATCTCATTAGTCGCTATTAATCCATTTATTGATAATGGTTTTATCAATAATTTCACCATTTTTATTAAAACTGGAAATATAGATCTTGGTGTAAGATGGTTTTGTTGGACACTAATTGTTTTTTCTATTGTTTACTCAATTGTTGTAAATAATAAAGCTATGGTAGAAGAGCGTATAGATTCACCATTCCCTGCTGTTTGGATAATTATTGTCTTTGCATTTATTTGGATACCTTTAAATTACATATTCTTATACTTACAAAACGTGGGTGGATATAATTTAATGGGCTTTCGTAGCTTGGGTAATTTCCCTGCTTATATGGCCATGTTTTGTTTAGGTATTCAAGCCTATAGATATCAATGGTTAGATAAGCTAACCGTTAAACATGCAAGTGTCGGTATTTGTATGTGGCTGTTCGCATTTATTACTATGTTTTACTTACACGCAATTAATAGCGAATACACTTCATCTTCATATGTGTTGATTAGGGGCTTTACCGCTATCGGTATGTCAATGTGTGTACTTTATGTATTTAAAACTTTTTTCAATAAAAATAATGACTGGACTAAATGGTTATCTAGAACTGCTTTTGCAGCCTATGTTTTTCAAGATATCGCTTTATATTTTGTCGCTAAGATTTATCAGCCCTTGATGACACAAACCCCACTGATTAACTTTGTTGTCGTAGGTATACCAAGCGTGATCATTGCGTTCGATTTAGCTGGTGTGATTTGTAAAACACCGAAGCTTAAAGAGATATTTTAAAGTGATTATTTGCAGTGATATAAGAAGAACAATGGATAAAGCCACAAAAGGAATGCAGATAATTTTACTCATTATTGCAATATGCTAGCTGGTGTTTTTTCTGGTAAACATTACCGCGAGCAAAAGAAGCCGCTATTTAAAAGATGAGGCTAGAAAAATGGATTGATAATAGTGAGTAAATTGGGTAGGAAATACACCTATTTATCTTATTGGTATTATAGTATTTATCGAGTATTCAACTTCTACACATAACATGGCGTGATGTTATACATAACATATCATTTATATATGATTACAATTGATTCCAATAAAATACATGTCAATATCATAAACTTTATCTTTATATGAGTTTGTCAGGCCAAATAAAAGTTAATGATAATTTTTTAATGGGTGGTTGAAGTGGTGATATTTATTTTAATATTCTTAATTATATTGTTAACTGTATATTGACTATGAGGGTAATTATATGAGCGTTATAAATTTTATTATCAAAGGGGTTATGTATCTAACCCCAATGTTATTATAAATCGCGCATAATAATTTCATAATATTCATCGGCTTCATTCATCATTTTACTTACGGTTTCTGCATCCTGTTGAGTAAGGATAATATCCCAAGAACTTTTTTTTGAACGTGTTTTATATATCAAATCAACTCCTGTATTTATTATCTTGAATGAAAGATGATGAAAATCGCCTTTTAGAACTTGTTGATTACCTTCTATCATTACTTCAATATCGCCTGTTGGACTAATGAAAACGTCAACCTCTGAGGTATTATTAGGTAGTTTAAAATGCTTATGTTCAATATACATATTCACTCCTTATATATCTGCCACAAAATTAAATCCAAAATCTATACCAATATTTAATCCTTTTATAACAATAAGTTATTTGTCACATATGTATGGATCCTATGATCTTGCACTTAAAGGGTGAGCTTTTGAACTATTCTGGTGCAGAATTTAACTTTTTATTGGACTGCTTTAGGGCTTTTCCACAACCAGGTTTATAGTTAGCGTAAGTTATAATTAAGCCTGATATTACAATGAAAATTGCACCAATGATGGTATATGTTGTTGGAATTTCATTGAAAAGCCAGTAGCCAAAAATACATGAAAACAATATCTGAAAATAGAAAAATGGCGCTACGTGAGAGGCTTCAGCCACGTTCATGGCTTTGATTAAACACAATTGTGACACGATAGTCACAATTGGAATTGTGAGAAAATAGGGTAATGCTGTTAATGTCGGTGTTTTCCAAATATCAGGCTGAGCAATGAGTAGTATTGTTGCAACTGAACCTAAAACAAAAAACGAGTTAATTAAAACAGAAATAAGAGATATTTTTGAGTCGATAGTCTTGGTTATCAGGTTATAGCCAGAGGTCGTTGCTGCAATAAGTAACGGCAATAAATAGACCCAATGCAAGCCATCGACATTAGTGGGATTGATAACAACAACTACGCCAATAAAGCCTAAGATTGTTGCGATAATTTTTGGTAAGGTTAGGGTTTCTTTAAAAAAAATGGCACCACCGAGCATATACGCTACACTGCTCATTTGTACAATAACGATATAGATTTCTAAAGGGATATATTTTAAAGAGATCACCGAAACTACAGCACAGGTTAGGAACATCGCAGCACGGATCAATAATTTACCGTTGGTGGCCAGTATTGCGGTTTTCGTCTGTTTTGGCATAAAAAGCAGCATAAATACAAACGGGATCGCAAAGCGGAAAAATACCATTTGAACGGGATGGTAACCATGCTGTATCAAATACTTATCAGCGCTGTCTTTAATAGTAAGTGATAGTGTCGCAATAATGATTAAGAGTGCGCCAAGCATATTATTGTATTGAGGTTTCATGATGTTCTAGCCATTTTGCTAAACGTTCTGTATACATATCAAAAAGTAATTATAAAGAGGTATGCTGAACCAGAAAGAAACCAGATGTGAAAATACTTGGATAAAAGCGAGATTTTAACTATTAGGTTACGCCATTGAAAAAAATTGATCAGTTAAAGCTATTACTATCTGTTGTCTATATCAGTATAGCGCCTAAGAATTTAACTCATTCTAATAGGAGAATGAAATCTTGGGAGACGGTTCTCGCTCTCACTATACCCTTTCAGATGGTACTTTTAACCATTAACATCATCCTAGAGAGTTTTTTTAGCGTTCATATTCCTATTGAATTGATGTTTGTTTTGATAGGGGCTGCTACTATTGGACCTGCATTGATGATTAATCATATTGTCAGTAAAATCGATAATGTAAAAAAAGCATGGAACTACATCGAAATAGATAAAGCAGACCGCAAAGAGACAGTCTTTTTTATCGGTGCGTTTTACTTTATTACTCCAATCATTTCGTTATTGCTTATCGTAGGGCTGGTAATTTGGCTTAAATGATCAATCCATAAACGTGCCTTTTACTTTTATAAAAAGATAAAGTGTCAGCGATATTTTCACTACTCCCTAATATGCCTATAATTATACAGAACATGGTAATGATTTTACTTATGGTGTAACACTTGTTGGTACACTAGTACCAAATTCTCACATGATAAATAAAACAGTCATTTATCAAACATTCAGTAAAAATGCGATTGATGTAATAACCCAATAAATTAATGGTTGGAACGCGCCAACTGTTGTTGAAGTAAATGATATTGGAAAAGATTATAATATTACGGTTCAGAATTTAACGGTAAATAATATTACCTTAAACTCTGATTCGGATTGTAATCGATTAATAAAACCATTTAATGTTTGTCAATTAAGCTTTAGCGTTAATAATGAAAAAGATGCTTTTATTGAGTTAGGCTCTTTAGGTAATTCACTAAAAGTGAATGTTGTTAATAAGACCAAATCTGATGACTTAATTCCATATCATCATGACAATAACGATAATTATAATGGTGGCGGTGGCGGCAGTCTTAATTTTATAGTTCTTTTTCTGCTATTTGGTACAGCTTTAGTGCGTAAACGTTGAGTTAGTAGGCAAGTAAAAATAATTTAAAGGTCACTTAGGTGGCCTTTTTTAATGGCTACATAATACAAAATTAATTCTCACCAAGATATTGCATGTAACACACTCAGTAAAACCTTGTATGAAAAATAGCCAGTGGTGTTTTTTGTTGCTCGCAAGATAATATCCTTTTTTGGAGGCGAAACAGGTGATTTACACATTATCTCTCAATGTGTTATGCGATAAATGGATGTAAATTTAGTTGTTTACTCTAAATGATCGATGTTGCACTTTTGTAAATAAATGCTTTGAATTGTTATGTTGTTGTGTATTATGCACTGGCTCGACAGCAAAATAGTGTTATTAGTAACTATCAAATTATAAAAATACAACATAACAATCGGAGATGAGCAATGGATAAATCGCTCTCAAAAAAGATCTTTGTCGGTCTTTTTGCAGGTCTAATAATCGGCACAGCAATCCAATATATTTTTAATGATATCGCACTCTTTGATACTTACTTATTAGGGGCAGCAGAAGGGGCTGGGGGGATGTTTGTATCCCTAATCAAATTGCTTGTTGTACCTTTAGTTTTTGTGTCTATTGTCTGCGGTATCGTGGAGCTAAAAGATGTTAAAGCTTTTGGTCGTCTTGGTGGTAAAACTTTTGCGCTTTACATTATTAATACCATTATTGCGATCAGTGCTGCGTTAGCTGTAGGTATGATTTTCCAACCGGGTAAAGGCGCGAATTTAGCAGGAAGCGTGTCTGAATCCGTTAAACTTACAACAACAGAAACGCCTAATATCTTTGATTTAGTGGTGAATATCGTACCAAGTAACCCAGTTCAAGCTTTTGCTAATGGTGACATGTTACAAATCATCTTTATGGCAATTTTAACGGGGCTTGCGATTCAAGCATTAGATTCACGTGGTGGTCCAGCTATTCGTACTTTTAAAGTAGCTAACGAAATTATGATGAAGCTGGTTGGCTTAGTGATGAGTCTTGCGCCATACGGTGTATTCGCGCTAATGATCCAATTAGGGGCAACACTGGATTCACATACGCTGTTATCTGTTGCAGGTTACGTAGCGTTAGTTGTTAGCATGTTGGTGTTCTGGATCTTCATTTTCTATCCAATGGCTGTAAGCATTGCAACGGGTACATCACCTAAGACATTTTTGCGTGCAACACGTGAGCAGGTTTTATTCTCGCTATCAACAGCAAGTTCAAATGCAACCATCCCAGTTACCATGCGAACCCTAACGGAAAAGTTAAACGTTTCGAAATCTGTTGCAGGTTTTGGTGTACCACTAGGCGCCACAATGAACATGTCAGGCGTATCTATTTATATTGCACTAGCAACCATCTTTGTGGCTAACGCATTTGGTCAACCTATTAACTCTTCAGATATTGTGACATTAGGTTTAACTATCTTGCTACTGTCTGTGGGCGCGGGTGGTGTACCGGGTGGCGGTATCGTGATGGTAGGTGTATTGCTTAACCAATTAGGACTACCTGCAGAAGGTTTAGCTATTGTTGCAGCTGTTGACCGTATTAACGATATGTTCTGTACGTCATCTAATGTAGTTGGGGATACGGCAGTAAATACCATTGTTGCTAAAACCGAAGGTGCTATTGAAGAGCCAGTAAATGCAGAAGTAAATCCTGCTTAAACGAAATTAACACAATGATAAAGCGGAGCTTAGGCTCCGCTTTTTTATAGTTGATGATTGATAATTCGGATTTTATAACTACTTACTGTTTATCTTTCCGTTCCCGTAAATCAATTTTTTCAACTTATTACATCGATTATTCAACTAAAATCAATCCAAGCGACTCTGAATAAAGCTGTAAAACAACTTGGTAATAAAATAGGCTACTGTGTTGAATTCGTTATAGTGAAAGTGCGTTTTTAACTGTGGTTTCAAATTCTTCTTGGGTTTGCTTATTCAATGTATCACTGAAGTAAACCGAGTCTTCACCAACAGGAACTCGTGCATCTGTAATTTTACCTTCGGCCACTGACAGTATGGCATCAGCGACTAAATCTGGTGAAGGTCCATTGTTGATCATATCTACAAGTTGAGGGAGAAGGGCGCTCGCTTGAGTGGCATAAGGCGTATCTTCACTTGTTGTTTTAGTGTTCGCTTTAAGCCCATTTTTTACAAATCCAGTTTTGAATAGACCTGGCGCGACCGTATGAACCTTAATACCAAATGGATTTAGTTCATAGCGTAACGAATCAGTAATACCCTCAACCGCATACTTGCTTGAGTTGTAATGAGTTAACAGTGGAAGACCCATCTTACCTAAGAACGAGCCAACGTTAATGATCATACCGCTTTCGGCTTCACGCATGAATGGAATTACTGCACGACAAGTTCTGAACACACCAAATACGTTTACATTGTATTGGAGTATGAGTTCTTCATCAGTCCCTTCTTCAACACTAGAAACGAGGCCATAACCCGCATTATTAACGAGAATATCAATTTTACCGCTATCTTTGACAATAGATTCAATAGCCGAATTGACGCTATCAGTATTTGTTACATCACAGATAACCGGCGTAATAGTTAGGTCATTAACAGTAAAATCATTTTTTAATGTCTCTCCAGTTTCAGCATTACGAACTCCTCCGTAAACTTTATATCCTTTTGCCGCAAAAAGTTTTGCTGTAGATAAGCCCATACCTGAATTTGAACCTGTAATAAATACCGTTTTCTTATTCATTTTAATATTTCCTTAATCTAGGTCAATAAAGTTGCATTTAAAATACACCTTTAAATTTACAGGTGTCAACAGTTTTGAGGTTTGCAGTGATATGGAATGCTGAATAGCGTTGAAAATCATGGTTTAGCCAAAGTCGAGTGAAGCTTTGTTGAATGTATACGGGGGAATAAATTTTACTGTCGTTGCAAAGTCTCTGTGGATTACAAATAAAATATATAACCCATAACTCCCAATAGTTAATTTAATAAATGTCCTTAAATTGATACTTATAGTCTAAATGTCGTTATTGGGTGCTCATTAAACCCATGTAAGATGTTGCTATCACATCGATATGGGGATAACAAAATGTTAAATACTAAAGACATTCGTAATATTGCGATTGTTGCTCATGTTGATCACGGCAAAACGTCACTTGTAGATCAACTATTAAGACAAGCTGATGCATTAACACGTAGAGAAAGCACACAACGATTAGTGATGGACTGTAATGCTCAAGAACAAGAAAGAGGCATCACTATTTTATCGAAAGTCACGGCAATCGACTGGAAAGGGGTAAGAATAAATATTATCGATACGCCTGGACATGCTGATTTCGGTGGCGAAGTTGAACGTGTTATAGATATGGCAAATGCGGTACTTGTTATTGTTGATGCAGTTGAAGGACCGATGCCACAAACACGATTTGTTGCTCAAAAAGCGATAAATAAAGGTTTGAAACTATTGGTTGCAGTGAATAAAGTCGATCGTCCAGAGGCACAGCCAGAAAAGGCAATTGATCAACTTTATGATTTGTTTGTAACGCTAGGTGCTGATTGCGAGCAGCTCGATTTTCCAGCAGTATCATGTTCAGCGAAAGAAGCATTTGCCTATGACACCTTTGGTGAGGCTGATACTGAAAATGGCATGGCGCCATTGTTAGATATGTTAGTTGAAAACGTCGCTTCACCAACGGTAACCGTTGAACAAGAACCTGTTATTCAAATTCATCAACTTGATTACTCAGAATATCTTGGTTTGATTGGGATAGGGCGTGTTATTTCAGGATCCTTTCATCGAGGCCAAAAAGTAGCAGTTAATGCGCCTGGTGAAGATGCACGTTTCTGTCAGATCAAAGAAGTCTATCATCAACAAGGATTAAGTCGTGTTGCCGTTGATTACGGTGTGGCTGGCGATATTATAGCCTTAACAGGGATATCTGATATTGCGATTTCAGATATTGTTACTTCACGTGGCAATGATGTTGAGCTTGAAGCACTAGAAATTGATACGCCAACTGTTTCTGTGAAATTTAGCGTGAATGATTCTCCTTTTTCAGGTCAAGAAGGTAAGGTATTACAATCTCGAGAATTAGCAGAACGCTTGTATCTCGAAGCTTCACACAATGTATCTCTGCATGTTACTGAGGCAGAAGAGGCAGGCGTCTATGAAGTTTCAGGTCGTGGTGAATTACACCTTGGGGTCTTAATTGAGAGTATGCGTCGAGAAGGGTACGAGTTCTCTGTATCTCGCCCGACGATCTTGTTGAAATCCGATGCAGGTAAGACGCAAGAGCCTTACGAGAAATGTTACGTTGATTGCGCCAATGAATTTATGGGCAAGGTTATTGAAGAGATGGCTTACCGTAAAGCACAATTCGAGCATAGTCAGCCATTGGATAATAGTCATCAACGATTATTATTCTTAGGGCCAAAACGTGGATTGTTAGGTATTAGACATACTTTACTAAGTTTGACCGAAGGTTCTGCAAGTATTCATAAGGAAGATGTTGGCTACGGTAAAAAAATCGTTGGTGATATTGGTTGTAGGCGTGAAGGCGTACTGGTTTCAAATGGTATTGGCAAAGCTTTAATTTACTCTTTATCTTCGTTACAAGAGCGAGGAAGGTTGATGATTAACCATGGTGAACAGGTTTATCAGGGGCAAATTATTGGAGCAGCATCTAATGACACCGATTTATGGGTGAACTGCCGCCAAGGTAAGAACCTCGTTCGGATGTGGAGAACAGTGGCAGATAAAAATTATGCCATGAAAGCCATTATGAATTTCAGTGTAGAGCAAGCACTAACGTGGATTAATAGTGATGAACTGATTGAGGTAACGCCAAAAGCTATTCGTCTTAGAAAAGCGATGTACAGCTATTAGTTTATAACAAAACAGGCTTAACCATTATTGTGCATAAGCGCATGTTTTAAAATAATTACACTTTAAGCCCAGCGAGTTTTGCTGGGCTTTTTTGTGTCTAACATTTATAGCAATAAATCTATTTAATTGTAGAGTTAATCCATTGCTTGTTAGGCTATTAATCTGTTATTTCTCATTGACTAAGTATTGTTCGAATGTTTCTAACTGCACTGGATTATCAATACCAAAGTGCTGTTTTAATATTTGATGAAAAGACGAGACATCATTGATAAAAGTTTCTGTAACGGCATCGGCGTGAGCTAACTTCAAACGGTTATTTAAAAGAATATTATTACCATACTCTGTTCTTGCCACGACAACTACCTGAGTTGTAAATCGTGAGTTGCTATGGGTGGATGCATAATGATTTGCATATTCAATGTCGCCATCACAGACATAACTCATATCTAAGCTATATTGGTTTATCCATTGCTCTTGAACTTTACATTGCAACATCATTCCAAAGAACGCATCTTCGATAAATCGAAAGGTTTGTTTCTCTTCTTTAAGCTCTTGATTAAACGTAATTGGTAGTGGTGCTCTGGGGGTATTTGAGCCAAAACCAGTATCAACAAGCCATTGTTGTTCATTGAAAGTCACAATATTGACTAAATGCCCGCGACCGGATGGATTTTCAGATAAGTGGACTCGAGCTAACTTTTTCTCCACATTAAATTGAAGCGTTTTAAGTACGCGATTCATTAAGCTATTTAATTCAAAGCAATATCCGCCTCGATTAGAATAAACGAGCTTATTAAAGATTTTATCTTCTTCAAGTTCGATCGTATAACCATTGACGATATCAAGATTTTCAAAAGGGATACTGCTATGTTGGCTTTGATGCAGAGCGAATAGAGTCGTTAAATCAGGGGATGTGTTTCCTTGAAAACCGATTTTTTCTAAATAAGCTGATAGCATTTCTTTATTCATATTGGATCTCTAAACTTGTTCTTGCTGAGGGAATGCTTCAATACATTCATTTGTTAAAGCGACTTTGCACCCTCAAGTTAAGTTGAGGTCAAGGGGGAGCTGAATATTATTTACACTTAAGCCATATATTTCATCATTAAGGAAACGGAGCCAAATGTGATGCAGCAAACAATAGAAAGCCAACGCTTAATTTTGAGACCATTTACGCTAACAGATGCTGAACGAGTAGCTAACTTGCTAAGTGATCAAAGAATTTCTGACATGACAGCAAATATACCTTATCCATACTCTGTATCGGATGCACACACTTGGATTCAGGGACATAGCAACATGTTCTTAAGCGGTACAGGTATTGTTTACGCCATCGTTTTAAAACAAACAATGGAAGTCATTGGTACGGTTAGTTTCCCGAAAATAGAAAATGGCGTAGGTGTGCTTGGGTACTGGCTGGGTGTTCCTTTTTGGGGAAATGGTTATGCGACTGAAGCGTCAAGCTTATTAATTTCGTACATGAAAGAGCACTGTGGCTTAACGCAGTTACAAGTAACCCATTTAGCTGATAACGCACGTTCAAGATCGGTTATCAACAAGCTTGGCGTAACCTATAAAGGTAATCAGATAAACCACATGCAAGGAAAAGAGCGTGAGGTTTGTGTTTACCTTTCTACATTATAAGCTCACTTTAATGACACGGTCTGACATTAAAATACATTTGCAAATGTTGTATTGGTAATTATTAAGCTAAATTCTATCAATGACTGATGATATATCACTTAAAAGTAGTTTTGCATCATCGCTTTTCAGCTGTAATAAGGCCATAAAAAGGAGATCAGTGATAACATTCTGTGCGGTTCGCGAAGAAATTGAAGAGCTTCGAAATTGTTTTTCATCGGCAATAGTGTCAATCGTATAGTGGGCTAATTGCCGTAAGGGGCTCTTTTTTATATTTGTTAACGCAATGACTGTCGCGCCTTTGTCGTAAGCTGATTGTGCTGCCATTATTATCTCACGCCGTTTTCCTGAAAATGAAATAGCGATGAGTATGTCGTTTTTCGTTAATGTATTCGCTGTTGCGATTTGCACATGTGTATCTTGTTCAGTGAGTGCAGTAATACCTAATTTTAACAGCTTAAAAGTGAGATCTTTGGCGGTTAATGCTGAACCCCCAATGCCTACAATTTGTATGCGATGCGCTTGATTTAGCCGTTTTACGATAGCTTCAAATTCTGAAAAGTTGATAGCGTTGGTTGTCGCAATCATAGCGTGTGTTTTCTCTTGTATTAACTTTTGTGCAATCGTTATTGAAGAATCATCGCTATGGATCTTGTTATGAATAGGTCTTTTGGGTTCTAGAATGGCATTTTGTTGAGCAAGATCTTCAATTATGGCAAGTTTTAGTGCTGTAAACCCCTTAAAACCAAGCCGTTGAGCAAATTTGATCACACCAGATTGTGAAACACCTACCTTTTTCGCTATATCTTGGCTGACATAGGCACTTAACGAAGCTGGGTCTTCAAGAATAAAGTCTAATATCTTTACTCCATTACTCGATAAGCTACTTCTTTGGTTTTGCATTCGCTCTAAAATACTCATATTTCCCTAATTATATTGAATTAATTATTCAACGAGACCTAAACATTATTCATTTAACCTGAATGGAATTAACTATCTGAATAAATAAGTTATTTTTATATTCTTTAGAATGTTTAAAAGAGTTGTGACTCGTATTTATTCTCTAATTTTGGCACAAAATGAATAATTTTAGTTGTGATAACTATCACTTAAATGAATTTTTTATTCTATATGATGCCTCTCAACAAAACCTCCAAGTGAAGAGAGCAGATAATGAAAATTGATCTAACAACCTTAGTGACAGAAAGCCGAAATAAAGATAGTGAAAACATCGATATGCTATCAACGGTTGAGATGTTGAAAGTTATCAATCAAGAAGACAAGAAAGTGGCACTTGCAGTAGAAGCCATTATTCCTGAAATTGCCAAGGTTGTTGATCTTATCGCTAATGCTTTCCAATCTGGTGGACGTTTGATTTATACCGGTGCGGGTACATCAGGTCGATTAGGTATTTTGGATGCCAGTGAATGTCCTCCTACATACGGTTCTAATCCCGATTTGGTGGTTGGCTTAATTGCTGGTGGTCATACAGCGATTTTAAAGGCGGTTGAAAATGCAGAAGATAATGTTGAATTAGGTGCAAGTGACTTACAACAGATTGGTTTTAATGAAAAAGATGTGCTTGTTGGCATTGCTGCAAGCGGACGTACGCCGTATGTCTTAGGTGCAATGAATTACGCAAAAAGTATCGGTGCAACCGTTGCTACCTTAAGTTGCAATGCGAATAGTCCAATGACGCAGATAGCAGATATTTCATTAACCCCCATTGTTGGGCCTGAAGTGGTAACGGGCTCTTCAAGAATGAAGGCCGGTACTGCACAGAAATTAGTACTAAATATGTTAACCACAGGGGCAATGATCCGTACTGGGAAAGTCTTTGGAAACTTAATGGTTGATGTTGAAGCAACCAACGCCAAACTTATCCAACGTCAAAAAAATATTGTAGTTGAAGCGACAGGGTGCAGTGAATTACAAGCAGCGGAGGCACTTGCGCAGTGTAATAACCATTGTAAAACCGCAATCCTTATGATTTTACTTGATATTGATGCTGAGTTGGCGACTGCAAAACTCGGTAAGCATCATGGCTTTATTCGTCATGCACTTTTAGACCAAAAATAATAAAACAATCGGTTATATCGAGGATCATAAGATGGCCAAAGTAACTGCTTCAATGATGCAAGAGATACTCACTGCAATCGGCGGTAACGAAAACGTTATTAAATGCGGTAATTGCATGACGCGATTACGTCTTACACTACGAGATGACAGCTTAGCTGATCGTGACTCAATCAAACGTATTGCAGGCGTGATGGGGTTAGTTGAAAGTGACGATCAATTTCAGATTGTGTTAGGACCGGGCAAAGCACAAACTGCAGCTGAAATGATGAATAGTATGCTTGAGAACGAGCAAGGTGAGGAGAAAACTTCTCCAAAAACACATTCCGACCTAAAAGATGTGGCTTCTGCACATAAACAGCAATTAAAGAAAAAACAAACCAGTGCAGCACAACGCTTTCTAAGCAAGTTTGCAACTATATTTACGCCTTTAATCCCCGGTTTCATTGCTGCAGGTTTATTACTCGGTATCGCGACCTTGCTGGAACAACTTTTTGTTATAGGGCAGGCCTCGCCTAATGCGCATTTACTTGATTTAATTGCGTATATGAAAGTTTTCAGTAAAGGTTTATTTAGCTTCTTAAGTATCCTTATTGGCTACAATGCGCAGCAAGCGTTTGGTGGTTCAGGGGTAAACGGTGCGATTTTAGCGTCACTGTTTGTACTTGGTTATAACCCAGATGCAACGTCTGGCATTTTCTCTGGAATGAACGACTTTTTCGGCAATGGTATCGATCCACGAGGCAATATTATTGGGGTTCTGATTGCTGCCATTATTGGTGCAGGCGTTGAGAAAAAAGTCCGCCAATATATTCCAGATAATTTAGATATGATCTTAACTTCTATGATCACCTTGTTGATTATGGGCGCTGTTACCTTTGTGATTATCATGCCAATTGGTGGTGAGCTATTTAAGGGGATGTCATGGTTATTTATCAACTTAAATGGTAATCCATTCGGTAGTGCGATCTTAGCCGGTTTATTCTTAATCTCAGTGATGTTTGGTATTCACCAAGGTTTTGTTCCGGTTTACTTTGCTCTTATGGACGCACAAGGATTTAACTCACTTTTCCCGATTTTAGCCATGGCAGGAGCAGGGCAAGTAGGTGCAGCACTGGCTTTATATGCTAAAGCGAAAAAAGAATCTTTGTTACGTCTGCAGGTAAAAGGGGCGATCATTCCGGGATTATTAGGTATCGGCGAGCCGCTTATCTATGGTGTGACATTACCGCGGGTTAAACCTTTTGTTACTGCATGTGTGGGGGGCTCTGCGGGTGGTTTCTTTATTGGGTTAGTATCGTATCTGGGATTACCGATTGGTTTAAATACAGTATTTGGTCCATCTGGTATTGTTGCTTTACCGTTAATGACCTCAAGTTCTGGTATCTTTGCAGGTATGGCCATTTTTACCATTGGTTTGCTGATTGCTTATATCGTAGGTTTTGTCGCAACATGGTTCTTTGGTACGAAAAATGTCGATTTAAGTTAAAATGATAAGGAAGGCTTCTTAGTATAAAAGATGAAGTAAATAAAAAACGGTGCAAAGTGCACCGTTTTCAGGGTAAGTTGAGTTTTTAAAAGTGATATATTTATGGTTTAACTTACCGCTCATAAAAATTAAATTTTTTATATAATAAAGAATCATTAGCTAGATAATGAATTACAAACTTCTTTTGTTACAGTGTCAGTTGTAAAGCCACCAGATCCTGAAAACCAATAACGTATACCAAGTCCATTGTGTATCTCATAGCCGTATTTTTCACATAAGTAAGGAAAGGAGTCTTTTTCTACATCTGATTTATATATTGTCCATTGCCAGTGTGGGTTTCGTAACATGTATGCAATAGTCATTAGTGATTTTTCACTATCAAAATATACTTTAGCTGTAGCGCCTCTCATACCCTCAATTTCAGTATCATTAACACTTTTTGCTATTTCATTCTTAATTTGCGGAGGTAGATTTCCTTGATATTCAGATTCTGGAAGAGATATACTTAATGTTTGACATCCTGTCAATGTAATCATCAAAAAAATAGAGCTAAGAATTATTTTAGACATGATACTTCCTGTTTGACTTACTAATTAAGAATAAAATAGTAGTATTTAACATTAAGCATTATCAAGTAAAAATTTACTTTTATGTATGGGAAATATTCTGAATGTGATAAGTGTAATAATTTGTTAAATTAACGATATAAAATTTTTGGAGCTTTAAGACTTATTATTACGATCTGAAAAGTTAATTATAAAAAAGTTTACCAACACTTGTGCAATAAAGCGGAGCAAAAGGCTCCGCTTTGTCGTTTGTTACTCCAGAGAACGATATAGTTTGAAATAATAATATTATTGAGATATTTCTTTTAACTTATCGATAATGGGTTTTGACGTAATCATCATTGGCTGTGAATTCTCGAATCCCATTTTATTTTCTTTAACTGTGATTCTGGCTTTTGCCGCGATGAAGGCCATTATAAATGAAGCATTTTGTGCAAGCTGTTCTTTAAAGAAAGCTTCACCAAAATAGGTAAATTCAGAGGTGTTGGTACAACCAAATGATGGTTGGCTTGGATTGCTCGCGGTAATAACTAAAGTATGTAAACCTGCAATTTCATTAGCGAATTGTCCTGAGAAACACGATGAAACCACGACAACTTTCCACTTTATTTTTGACTCAACGAGGGATTTTTTAAGATCTTTAGGTGTTATTAACTCTTTATGGTGCGGCCAAAATTTAGAGTGTAAGCCTTTTTCAAAAGAACCATGTCCAGTAAGAAAAAGAAAAACAATATCTTCATTTTTGTCGATAGTATTACCAATATCTTTTAATACATTATCAAGATTCGATAGTGTAGCCATCGGAGCTTCATTGATAGTTGATGAGTGATTAATCAATGTGACAGAGCGTCCTTTGGTATCAAATTTGTTATCAAATAACTGTTGTGCATATTTAACTTCTTTACTAAATACGTTCTGACTAGAGTCTGCAGCAAAACCTACAAAATATAAGTCTGTTTTATTTGGGCGTTGTGGTAACAATTTTGAAGTTTGCTGTTCAACTAAAGATGGTTGAGCTAGCAGAAGTTCCTTCGACGCACAGCCTGAAAGAATTGCGAAAGAAAGTGCGATAAGTATTAATTTAGGAACAGAAGTAATGGGCTGAATGGTTGCATTTAACATGTTCTTTATTGATCTTTTTAGTCATTGATAATTCTTTATACAAAACTGAAGACTTAAATTAGAGCAATAAATACAGTTTATCGAGTGGCTTCACAACCTCATTTGTAATTTATTTACATTGTAAGTATAAAAACTTTGTTAATTAAGAAGCTGAAAGAGTAGGTTTCACGATTATATTTTCTGTAAATAATGAATAAAAAAGCCGCCATAGTTAGGTAGGGAACTATGGCGACAAAATGGTAATACCTAGGTAGTTAGTCGGATATTACCAATGTAGTAGCTATTTATTAAATCTTATTAGTAAAGGTACGGCTAATTACATCTTGTTGTTGTTCACGAGTCAGTGAGTTGAAACGCACTGCGTAACCAGAAACACGAATTGTTAGCTGTGGGTATTTCTCTGGGTGCTCAACAGCATCAAGTAACATGTCACGGTTTAATACGTTCACGTTTAGGTGTTGACCACCTTCAATGCCATCTGTTGTGCCTGCTGCTTCGTGGTGGAAGTAACCATCCATTAGTGCTGCAAGGTTTTGTTTCTGTGTTTCTTCATCTTTACCTAATGCATTTGGCACGATAGAGAAGGTGTATGAGATACCGTCTTTCGCGTAAGCAAATGGGAGTTTAGATACAGATGTTAGTGATGCAACCGCACCGTTTTCATCACGACCGTGCATTGGGTTTGCACCTGGGCCAAATGGCATACCAGCACGACGACCACAAGGGGTATTACCTGTTTTCTTACCGTACACAACGTTTGATGTGATGGTTAAGATTGACTGTGTTGGAATTGCTTCACGGTACATGTGCATTTTCTGAATTTTCTTCATGAAGCGCTCAACAAGGTCGCAAGCGATATCATCAACACGTGGATCGTTGTTACCGAATTTAGGGTAGTCACCTTCGATGTTAAAATCGATTGCTACGCCATCTTCGTCACGTACTGGTGTTACTTTCGCAAATTTAATTGCTGATAATGAATCAGCAACAACAGAAAGACCTGCAATACCACATGCCATAGTACGGCGTACATCGCGATCCATTAATGCCATTAGTGATGCTTCGTAGCTGTAACGGTCGTGAGAGTAGTGGATGATGTTCAGTGCTGTCACGTATTGTGTTGCTAACCAATCTAACATTGAATCAAAGCGTGGCATTAGTGAATCAAAGTCTAATACTTCATCTTCAATTTTTGCTACTTGTGGGCCAACTTGGGCTTTAGATTTTTCATCAATACCGCCGTTAATAGTGTATAGCAGACCTTTTGCAAGGTTAGCGCGTGCACCAAAGAACTGCATGTGTTTACCAACAACTTGTGGGCTTACACAACATGCGATTGCGTAGTCATCGTTGTTGAAATCAGGACGCATTAGATCATCGTTTTCGTATTGAACAGATGATGTTTCAATCGATACTTTCGCTGCGTACTTTTTAAAGGCAATAGGGAGTTGCTCAGACCAAAGAATAGTCATGTTTGGCTCTGGTGCAGGACCCATTGTGTGTAGTGTGTGTAGGTAACGGAATGTGCTCTTCGTTACTAAAGTACGACCGTCAACACCCATACCAGCCATTGCTTCTGTTGCCCAGATTGGGTCGCCAGAGAACAGTGAATCGTACTCAGGTGTACGTAAGAAACGAACCATACGTAGCTTCATGATGAAGTGGTCGATCATCTCTTGCGCTTCTTGCTCGTTGATCAAGCCGTTTTGAATATCACGCTCGATAAATACATCAAGGAATGTTGATGTACGACCTAGTGACATTGCTGCGCCGTTTTGAGATTTAACCGCTGCTAGGTAGCCAAAGTAAGTGAACTGAATCGCTTCTTGTGCTGTGCGAGCAGGTGCAGACATATCGATGCCGTATTTCAAGCCCATTTGACGGATGTCTTCTAGTGCTTGAACTTGATCTGCTAACTCCTCACGTAGGCGAAGTGTTTTTTCTAGATCATGGCCTTGCTCTAGGAATGCTTGAGTTGACTTGTATTGTTCTTGCTTGTCAGCTTTTAGAAAATCAATACCGTATAGCGCTAGACGACGGTAGTCACCAATGATACGACCACGACCGTAAGCATCTGGAAGACCTGTGATAATACCAGATTTACGACATGCTAGGATTTCTTTAGTGTATAGGTCGAAACATGCTTTGTTGTGTGTTTTACGGTAGTCAGTGAAGATCTTCTCTACACTTTCATCCAGTTTGCGACCGTATACTTCACACGAGTTTTTCACCATGCGAATACCACCGTTAGCGATGATTGAACGCTTAAGTGGTTTATCAGTTTGTAGACCTACGATTTTTTCGAGATCTTTATTGATGTAGCCTGCATCGTGAGAAGTAATTGTTGATGGTAAATCAGTATCGAAATCAACCGGCGCGTGAGTGCGGCTTTCTTCTTTAATACCTTCTAGAACGGTATTCCATAGTGATGTTGTTGTTTCTGTAACATCGGCTAGGAAAGACTCATCCCCTTCATAAGGCGTGTAGTTAGTCTGGATGAAGTCACGAGTGTTAACTTCTTGCTGCCAGTTACCTGCGCTAAAACCTTTCCACGCTTCTAACATTTCTGTAGTAGGGATTGTCATAATGTTTACCTCAATAGGTGATATATGCGAATGCGTTATGATGAAACTGACTCACCATAAACTTAAAATCTGATGTGTGTTGAGCACGATCGGCTGATTTAATTCACTGCTTTGGAAGCCTATTTTTTATTATTCAACAGTCGTCATTTCGCTGTCTTAACTGCTTCTTGGCTTGAGATAAATACTATGATTTATAAGGCTATGAGTAAAATGAATGGTTTTCATTTTTTAAATGCATTGAATGCATACATGTGAATAATACATGATGTATAGATAGATATATGTATTAATAAACAATGTGTTATACGTTTATTTGTATCAATATGATGTTAGAAGCATTTTGTTGTGTTTAAGAACTTTAATTCAAAAAAAGTTTAGACTTATTACATTTTTCTATAATTAGGCCCTGATCCGCTTTCTGGTGGCGTCCAAGAAATGTTCTGAGAAGGATCTTTTATATCGCAGGCTTTGCATTGCAAACAGTTACTTGCATTGATTTGAAATTTCACTTGGTTATTTTCTTCAATAACTTCATAAACACCTGCAGGGCAGTAACGTTGGCTAGGTTCATCAAACGCTTTTAGATGTTGGCTTATTGGTATTTGAGCATCTTGTAATTGAAGGTGACAAGGTTGATCGTCAGGATGGCTAATAGAAGCAAGATAGAGTGAAGAGGTTTTATCAAAGCTTAATTGGTTATCAGGTTTGGGGTAACTTATCTTGTTTGTTTTTGATATAGGCAGTAGGCAAGTATGATCTGGCACATTGTTATTAAGCTGCCATTTTGCACGACCACTAAATAGACTTTGCTCTAAATAGGTTGCAATAGCGCCACTCAGTTGACCGAATTTATGGATATTTGCAGTGGTATTTCTCGCTTGATGAAGTTCATCATACAGCCAGCTACTTTCAAAAAGAGCGTTATAGCAAGGCTCGGTATGGGAATGATCACGAATTAACTCACTGTATACCGCGCTTGCCGCTAACATCCCGGATTTCATCGCGGTGTGGCAGCCTTTTAATTTGTTCATATTCAGGGTACCAGCATCACAGCCTATTAATACACCGCCTTGGAATGACTGTTTGGGTAGGGAGGCTAACCCCCCTTTGGTAATCGCTCTTGCACCGTATTCAATTCGTTTTCCGTTTTGAAGAACTTGCGCAAATAGAGGGTGATGCTTTAGCCGTTGAAATTCATCAAACGGGCTAAGGTAAGGGTTACGGTAGTTTAAGTCGGTAATAAGCCCTACTGCGATATGGTTATCACCAAGGTGGTACATAAAAGCGCCACCCGTTGAACTTGATTCGCTTAGTGGCCACCCCAAACTATGGATCACTCTGCCTTGTTGATGCTGTTGCTTGGGAACCTGCCAAATTTCTTTTATCCCTAATGCGTAATGTTGCGGTTGTTTGTGCTTATCGAGCTTAAGTTGTTTTATTAGCGCTTTTCCTAAATGTCCTCGACTACCTTCGGCAAAAATAGTGTAACGCGCATTAATCAGCATACTGGGTTGATAGTTTTCTTTTTTGTGACCTTGTTTGTCTAATCCCATTGCTTTGGTTGTAATCCCCTTTACGGTGCTCATGTAAATGGGTAAATCGGCATTATCACTTGTTACGCTGTCACTCCTTTGGTGTTCAAACTGTATTTTGTCAGCGCAAAAGCCAGGGTAGATTTCGACACCCAATAGCTCGGCTTGTTTTGCTAGCCAACGGCATAACTCACTTAAGCTAACAATATAATGGTCGTGATTTTCAAACACTTTTGGACGTAATAAAGGTGGGATTGAAAATACTGATTGTGAGTTGGTTAACCAATAAAACTCATCATGTTTTACTTTGGTACGGACTGGGCAATCAGTATCTTGCCAGTTTGGTAATAATTCGTTGAGTGCGTGGGGATCAAATAAGGCGCCAGATAAAATATGTCCGCCGATTTCGGCACTTTTTTCTATTACAGCAATAGAGAATGGTCGCTGATGCTCTTTGGCTAATTGCGCAAGTTGGATAGCACTAGCAAGCCCGGCAGGTCCTGCGCCGACGATTAAAACATCAAAAGAGATACTGTCTTGAGCACTTTCTTCCTCTGCCATAGATGACTCCTTTATTGCTTCATTTAACTATAGTCCAGTTGACGTAAACGTAAATTCAACTAGGCTCAAAGAAACAAAGGCGTTCCTGTATTAGCCGTTAAATCAACGACTTCTTATTAGAGGTATGTGATATGGCAGAATCTACAATCCGTATATTAGTGGCGATTAAGCGCGTGATTGATCCTTATGTAGCGATCCGTGTTAAGGATGATAATAGTGGTATTGACGATCATAATGTGAAGAAAACCATTAATCCTTTTTGTGCAATCGCACTTGAACAAGCCGTACAGTTTAAAGAACAAGGGATAGCGTCAGAGGTCGTTGTTGTTTGTATTGGGGATGATAGTTGCAATGAATCATTAAGGACGGCACTCGCGCTAGGGGCCGATAGCGCTATTCATATCAATACTAATCAAACTGAAAGTGACGATGTAACAAATATCACCCCGCTAAAAATAGCAATGCTGTTATCTGTATTAACTATACAGAACAAGAGTGATGTGGTGTTAATGGGGAAACAGTCTATTGATGGCGATAACAATCAAACACCTCAAATGCTGGCGGGAATATTAGACTGCCCACAAGCGACTTATGCTTCAGAGATTAACTATGACAACCCTTCGATATTAGATGAGCTTATTGTGACTCGTGAAGTCGATGGTGGTCTTGAAACTTTGGCGGTTAAAGTTCCTTGTGTGATTAGCTGCGATTTACGACTTAATACACCCAGATTTGCATCACTTCCAAATATTATGAAAGCGAAAGCTAAACCATTAACGACTATTTCGTTGCAAGACTTTATTGAAAAAAATAGCGTGCAGTACCCATCGCTGGAAAATCTGATAAAGACAACGTCTCAAACAATACTTCACTATAACGCGCCAAAACCACGGACAGCTGGGGTTATGGTCGACAATGTTGATGCACTTATTGATAAGTTAAGTCATGAAGTAAAGGTGATCTAATGAAGACAGAAAACATTTTGATTATCGCAGAGCATGATCATCAGAATATTTCGTTAGCTACACGTAAAGTTGTTACTGCGGCAGCTTCATTACAGTGTTTTAGCAAGGGGTTAAGTATCCATATTGTCGTGGTTGGTTTTCAATGTGAATGTGTTGCACAGCAGGCAGCAGAGTTAGCCGATATTGATAAAGTGTTATTGGTGGATGATGCTTGTTATCAGCATGGTTTGGCAGAAAACGTCTCTAAGGTCATTAAGGATATTGAATCAAACTATAGTCATATTTTTATGAGCAGTAGCACATCAGGTAAAGATCTATTGCCGCGAGTATCTGCGATGTTGTGTATAGAGCAATTATCCGATGTGATGGCATTTACTGGTTTAGATGCAGTCGTTCGTCCTATTTATGCCGGTAACGTAACGGTTGAGGTTAAGTCTTGTGAGGCTGTTATGGTGGCAACAATTCGCAGTGCTAGTTTCGAGCCTTGTGGGTTATCGGAGCAACCCGCCGAGCAAGAATTGCTAAAGATAAGTCATTCATTAACCCGTACCCGATTTGTCAGTATGCAAACGAGTAACCATGAGCGACCAGATCTTACTACAGCACGTGTTGTGGTCGCAGGTGGGCGAGGTGTTGCAAGTAAAGATGGATTTTTATTGATTGAGCAATTAGCAGGTACCTTAGACGGTGCGGTTGGTGCTTCTCGCGCAGCCGTGGATGCTGGATTCGTACCTAACGATTACCAAGTAGGGCAAACCGGGAAAATTATTGCTCCAGAACTTTATATTGCTGTTGGGATCTCGGGTGCAGTTCAACATATTGCTGGGATAAAAGATGCAAAAGTGATTGTGGCTATTAATAATGATCCTGATGCAAGTATATTTTCTTATGCCGATTACGGTTTAGTGGGAGATTTATTCGATTTAGTCCCTGAGCTTTCATCTAAATGTAAATAGGGTGCGTTGAGAATAATTTTTCACATTTTATCTTAAAAGGGATGAGTATGTTTCTTAAGCAATACAAGTTATAGAAACTGATCCTTGTTTAAAAAGCACTCTAAATGATGGCATTTTTGTTATATTTGTAAGTTAAATGAAATATTTATAGGTATTCACTAATTATCACTTCCTTTTTGGTTTAAAAGACTAGTAATTTATGGTTGAGTGGTTCATTAATCTACTGTTAAAGTTAAATATTATTTTTCATTATCGTTGTTGTATTTTTATTCTATTTTAAAATCATAGGCTTATTAAAAAACAAATCTTATAGCAATTTAGTGCTAATTTGATATGTGAATAGTTATTCCTTATAAGTAATGCCAGTATTCATTTACTGAATGAAAAACGAATTAAAAGGAATAATTATGAGAAGAGACTCTAGCACATTACTAGGACACCCTAAGGGGCTGTTCTTATTGTTTGGTACTGAACTATGGGAGCGATTTTGCTTTTATGGCATGCGCGCCATTCTTGTCCTTTATTTAACTTCAAAAACAATGGACGGTGGTTTTGGCTGGACAGCAAAAGATGCGCTAAGTCTTTACGCGACTTATACCGGACTTGTCTATCTTACTCCTCTCATCGGTGGTTGGATTGCCGATAACTTTTTAGGACAACGCCGTTGCGTCATGATAGGTGGTGTGGCAATGGCTGCTGCACAATTTGTTCTTGCATTACCTAACTCGGTTGTTGGGGATTCTGCATTGCATGTTTTTTATGCTGGCCTAACGTTGATGATCATCGGTAATGGTTTATTTAAAGCCAATATCTCAACTATGGTTGGTGATCTTTATGATGAAGGTGATAACCGTCGTGATGGTGCATTTACCATTTTCTATATGGGTATCAATTTAGGTTCGCTACTTGCTGGTATTATTGCAGGTACAGCTGTAACAATCTGGGGTTATAAAGCAGGCTTTGCAACTGCTGGTATCGGTATCTGTATTGGTTTAACGCTTCAAATGTTATTTGCACGTCGTTATTTGGGCGATATTGGTATTGAGGCTGCGGCTAAACGTGATGCAGCTAAAAACAAGTCAGGTAAAAAAGAGCCATTAACAAAAGTTGAACGTGATCGCTTAAAAGTTATTATGGTCATGGGTCTGTTCGTTATTGTCTTTTGGGCTGGCTTTGAACAAGCCGGTGGATTGATGAACATTTACACCCAACAGTATACAGATCGTATTATTGGCAGCTTTACTGTACCAACAGAGTGGTTCCAATCACTTAACCCGTTCTTCATTATTACGTTAGCGCCTGTTATTGCTTCATTATGGGTAAAAATGGGCTCGAAGGAGCCAAGCTCACCAATTAAATTTGCAGCAGCATTGTTCTTCCTAGCAATTGGCTTCCTATTCATGGTGGGAGCAGCGTTAGAACAAGGTGGTGATTTAACTGTTAAAACATCAATGCTATGGCTTGTAGGTGCGTATTTCTTCCATACATTGGGTGAACTATGTCTATCACCAATCGGTTTATCGATGGTAACGAAACTTGCACCATTACGCTTATGTTCACTACTAATGGGTGTGTGGTTCTCGTTTAACGCATTAGCGAACTATGCGGCGGGTATTATTGGTTCACATATTGGCGATGCTGGTGCGCTATCTATCTTTGGTGGTATCGCAATTGCTGCAACGCTATCAGGTCTTATTCTTATCGTGTTCTCAGGAAAGTTAGTTGACTGGATGCACGGTGCAGAAGGCCAACCAACGACTGCAATGAAAGAAGCGGAAGCTACACTTGCAGAAGCAAATTAAAATTTAAACGATTCATCTCTTCGTTTAGCCCATAGTTAGGAATAGCTATGGGCTTTTTTGTTATAATTTGAAAAGTAACTGTTAGATATTCGAAAATTAATATGGCAGGTATTAGATAAATGATATCGAAAAAGGCTGTAAGCTTATAGATGCTAAATAACTATAGAATTAAAAATGTAACTTTTTGCTCTAACCGTGCCGTTTTAAGTAATGGTGAAAAACAACAAGTACTGAACTTCACAGAAGCTAAGTTACTCGAAATTTTGTTAAGCAAGGTTAATGAAACAGTGTTCAAGGAAACCTTAAAAGAGTTTGCTTGGCAACATACTGTAGTAACTGATTCTTCTTTAACGAAATCTATCGCTAAGCTCAGGAAAGCGCTGGTCTTTTTTTTCGAGGATGAAGAATTAATAATAACTATTCCAAGAGTAGGCTATAAATTTGTTTCTAACGATGTGATAACTATAGCTAATGTCGAAACGAGTATTGAAGAACCTATTACAATTAAAAGTGATGAAAGTGAAAATCTTCAACCTACTGAATATAAAATAAAATCGAAAATAAGTGTGCGTAATAAAATATTACTTACATTATCGATATTATTAATTGGTGGATCGTTATTTAATTTTTTACGTTTACTCCCTTCTAAAAATGAACAATTTATTGCAGAAGGTTATCATGTAACAGAGCTGACTAGTGGCGGATTTTCTCATACAGTTATCACTCGTAAAGGAATGGAGTTAAACCCAAAGCTTAGCTTTTTATTATCGCAGCAGAAGTGTAACTGCCTATTTTTCGTCGATAAAATTTCAGGCCATTTTAATATTTCTTACTTTGATCCCAAGAATGCAAAAGGGAAAAGCTTTATTTTTGATGAGAAAAACCTTGTTGAAAGGTTAAGAGTAAACTTATCTCAAGGAGAGCAGTAATGAAAATGTGGTTACTGTTTGCTATTTCAGCATGTATATTCGGCTCTTCACTCTGGTTTAGCCATAATCAGTTTGTTAATCACGATAATTTTTCTTCCGAACTACGTGAGTCCACTGAACTACATGGTGATTGGCATATTCTTACCAAGGTTAATTTTACGAACAATAAATATACAGCAGAAGTTTTTGTTGATGGAAGTGGTATTGATGAAACTGCCATTTTTAGAGAGAAAGGGCGTTTGTATAGTTTCTACAATGGTAGTTACCGTGTGAAATCAGATCTTACTTTACTTCAACAAGCAAAAGTGGATAACGCAACAAAAGCATCCCCTTACACACATTTTTTATTTACTTCTCAACAAGGAAAGTATAGAAATTTTAAGATGATATATAACGACCAGCATGTAGTGATTATTCATGTTAATGATAACGACTATGTACAGTTATATGTTAAGAGTAACCCTAGTCAATAAAAATAACGGCGATATGAAATGCAATATCGCCGTTCAGCATCAGATCGAATTAGAAGTGGTATGTCACATTTGTCATTAGCGTTGCTTCGTTTTGGAGGCTAGTTTTTAATAGAGCAAAAGTGGAATCATCCTCAGCAGTATGAAGTGTATAGCCTAGCTCGCCACCAAATGCCCAATGGTTTAAGTTATACTCAGCGCCTGCTTGAAAACCATATACCATTCCATCAAGATTGCTGTTGTCTTCAGCCATTTCGTAGCCTAGGTTAGCACCAGCGGTAAGATTAAAATTATTAGTTAAGTTGAAGACGTAATCATACTTAGCTTTTACTGTATCTAAGCCTGTTGAATCACTTTCGTCTTTAAAAGCCAGTTCTTCATGAGTGTAACCTAAGGTTAAGCGATGATGATCATTAAGCGTTACGCCCCCATGAATACCGTAAATCGCGCTATTGTCCAAATCCGAATCATTATTTCCAAGAGCTGACTTTGCTTCCATTGCGCCAGAAAGTCGTAAACCAAGATCAGCTCCGACAAAGTAATCTTGTTTAATTTCTGCATGTGCTGAAGTAACTGCGAATGCTGAAATAACAAGTGCTAATGGAGTAATAATCTTTTTCATGTTTTATCCTATTTATTGTATGAATTTTAAAACTAAGTGTTTGTCACCCTAAGTTGCTAATTACAATAAGTTGGAATGACCTAAATGCTAAGGGAATAGCAAGGAGAAACGCGGATAAAATATAAATCAAATTAAAACAGTAAGTTAACTTTTTTGTTTTAGAAGTATTTATAATTATTCCTCAAGGAATGAAGTAATAATACATTGCTTTATATTAATTGAGTGGTGTTTTAAATAGACCGGTAGCAATGTTTAACAATCACTACCGATCTTTGTCGACATTAAAGGCTTTTGAGTTTATATATCATCCATGATGTCAGAAGTAAGCTACAAAAAGGTAATGCGACCCATACACCGTCAACGCCAAAAATATGCGCGAACGTAAAGATAAAGATAGAGATCAGGATTAACTTGCCACCAGTTAGTATCGACGCTTCTTTTGCCATGTTAATTGACTGGAAATAGGTTGCACCAATGAGTAATAACCCTTCAAAAGGTAATCCCCAAAAATAAAGGTGCATACCGTTTATCGCAACAGGTTGAAGCAGTTGATTATCACCCGCGAATAAATACACGACATAATCGGGTAAACTATAAAGTATTGTGACGCCAATGAACGCGACAACAAGAGTAACAGCAAAAGCAAGGTTTCGTGCTTTGATCACACGATCTTTTAAACCTGCACCTGTATTAAAACTGGTGATCGGTTGTGTGCCTAATGCAATGCCTTCGAAAATTAAATAGAAGAAAGCCTCCGTATAACTCACGATGCTGTAGGCAGCAACATGAATCGGTTTACCGACCATCAAGAAAGCTTTGTTATGCAAAATTAGTACGACAGATAGGTACATGTACATGAGTAAACTTGAAGTACCGAGTTGTAATATTTGTAAGCAGGTATCAAGTTTAAGTTTGAGGCTTTCCCAATGAATGCGTAGTACTGACTTATTGCTAAAGAAATGCTGTAAACACAATATACTAGTAGCAGCTTGCGATAGCATTGTGGCAATAGCTGCACCTGTTAATCCCCAAGGGATCACCACAATAAATAGCCAGTCTAAGAAAATATTCAGTAGACCACCGAAAATCATGATGTAAGTCACGCGTTTGGGTTGTCCATCATTACGTAATAGTGACGAAAAGGCCATTGAGATAATGGCAAAGAAACCCATACTGAAGTACCAGAAGAGGTAATCTTCTGCCATTGATAGGATCTCTCCCTTTGCGCCAACCCATTGCAGTATATCTGTGCCAAATGTGACCCCTAATCCACAAATAATCAGTGCAGCAATTAGGCATAAGCTGAATGCGTTACCAACAATATTTCTCGCTTCCTCTGTTTTATCTTCACCCAGCTTTATCGAAACTAATGCTGATGCACCCATACCAATAAGAGCACCTATGGCGTAAAGAATGGAGCCAATCGGATAGCCAAGTATGATCGCTGCAAGTCCGTCTTCACCAATAAAGTGGCCCACAAACATGCCATCGACAGCCACATAAATGCCGGTGACCAACATGGCAGCGATAGTTGGAAGTGTATAACGCCAAAATAAACGAAAAATAGAATCGTCACGTAATGATAACGGTTGAGACGATGAGACAGACATAAGAACATTCCGTGTATGGTGATAGGAGATATCACACTAAAACCGTTTAAGTTGCATTACACTTATTCGGTTAGATTAAAAATTTGGCGCATTTTAATCGGAATGGGGCGTTAGTCAATCTTATAAATTGCAGTTAAGAATAGATAACGTAAAACAGGGGATTGATTATCATGTCGTACAAAAGGATGTTTTAGAGACACACTGCCATTTGTTAAATGAAAGCGTTGTTTTACCGACTCAGCAAAACTGCTCTCACTGGGTTGAAGCTTGATTCCTGTTGCAGCATATTCAAGATGATTATCAGGTAATTCACCAAGCCACCAAGCGGGAATTTCCTTACTCGCTTTACTGCGATCGAACCAATGATCAGCAATCACCATAAGGTAATGTTCACCATGAGTAGAAAACTTGTTTTTCACTTGCTCAATAGTATTAAGTAATGCATCTCTACGGGCTTTATTGGCACTAATGAAGTGATGGGCAATCACCCAGATATATGAATGTTCGTGCTGTAAGCAATAGATAGCTTGCGATGCATGTTGGCTTTGATCTGTGTGGGTAATTTTGACAGGTGTGTTTTGTTGGGCACAATTAGCTGCAATACGGCGGCAAAGTGTTTTCGCTAAATGATCTTCTTGCATGCCTCGGCTATGAATCGTTGGGTAGTGTTGCTCACATAGCAACATGCAATCGTGAGCAAATTCCTCAAGGCTCGTTGCTAAAATATCACTGAACAAAATGAATGACCTTCATGAAATAACAGACACAACAACTAAAGATGCAAGGAGTTTATCGTAGCATAAAATTTTGCAATGTCATGTAATTCATGAGGTTTTAATAATAAATGACAAGTAGATAAAAAAAGACCTGTACCAATTGGGATTTAGGTACAGGTTACTAGACAGTGAAAAGCATTCACTAAAATTAATAGGTGTTGTGTGGATTAATTTGATGTCGTCGTTTTCTGATCTCTGTTGATACCAAGGTTAGTTAATCCACGTTTAAATTTGTCTCTGCGACTTAATAAAAGCAAGCTTGCAATAACGATATAGATGACTGGTTCAGTAATACCAGATTTGACAGACCATAAATAATGAATTGGGCTCAATAATAAAGCAAGGTATACCCAGTTATGAAGTTTTTGCCAGCTTGTTCCTAATATACGTTGTAACTTCTGAGTAGAAGTCAAAGTCAATAATAATAAAATTAGCCAGCTAATTGCACCAATAGCTAAATACGGACGTTGAGTGATTTCCTCACCGACTAAAGACCAGTCAAATCCTAAGTCAAGCGAGACATAAACACTCAAGTGTAGCAATGCCCAAAAAAAGCTATATAAGCCCAATACTCTCCGTGTTTTTACCAAAGCCCCTTGTTTTAAATACATGGCAATTGGACTAATAAGCATTGTAATAAATAATGTATTCAATGCCGCTTTTCCTGTGAAGTGTTCAATGTCCTTAACTGGATCAGCACCAAAACCACCATTGAATGTTTGGAGAACTAATACAGTAAGAAAGAATAAGCTAACGGCATGAATTATTACTTTCAGCCAAGTAATATGTTGAGGGGTTAGCTTTAAAAAACGCTTCTTTCTTTGAGATTTCATTATTAGTAGTTCCTTTTTAGATCCATGCCTTTATACAAGCTCGCAACAGCATCCGCATAACCGTTAAACATGGTGGTAGGCTGACGTCGACTACTGAATATATTCCCTTCTCCTATAAAACGTTCACTTGCTTGACTCCAACGAGGATGATCGACTGTTGGGTTTACATTGGCATAAAAGCCATATTCATCAGATGCTAAGATGTTCCATGTTGTTGGTGGCTGTTTGTCCGTTAACGTAATACGTACAATCGATTTAATGCTTTTGAAGCCATATTTCCAAGGTACGACTAAACGAAGTGGAGCGCCATTCTGTGGCGGGAGAGTTTTACCATATAACCCAACAGACAAGAGTGTAAGAGGGTGTAGCGCTTCATCAAGGCGTAATCCTTCCACATACGGATAATCAATGCCGCCACCTAATGAGCGAGATGCTTGTCCTGGCATTTGCTTTGGATCATAGAGGGTCTGAAACGCGACATATTTCGCGCGACTAGTCGGATCGGCACGTTTAATAATATCGCTTAAGCTAAAACCAATCCACGGAACATTCATAGACCATGCTTCAACACAACGTAGCCTGTAAATGCGCTCTTCTAATGGAAACAAAGAAAATAAGTCATCATAGTTAAGCGTTAAGGGTTTATTAACAAGGCCGTCAATCTTTACTTGCCATGGATCAGTAACAAAATTTTCAGCCCGAATAGCAGGTGATGATTTATCCGTACCAAACTCATAAAAGTTATTATATTGAGTGATCTTATTTTCCGGTGTGAGTGAAAGCTTTGGATCAGATAACGGTGATTTTATTGTAGAAAGTGGACGTCGGTTATCGATCGTTTTCTGATCGTCATTTGAAAACACATCAAAAATACCCGCCGTTGCATTAGAAGCTAACGGAAGACTTGCTGCTGCAATACCTAACTTTTTTAAAATATCGCGGCGTTGATGATAAATGGACTCTGGCGTGACATCATTTTCACTTAAATCCCATTTGTTTGTTCTCTTAATTAGCATAACGTTCCCTACAAAAATGGCTTAAATTAGTAGACCTGATAAAAGCTGTAAAAATTTCATACGATACAAATTATTTGAAATTTCAATAAACAGTACGTAAGAAGTCTGAGTAGTAGATGCTATATAATGAATTTTTATTTTGGAGGAATGAAGGTGGCAAGACATTCATATGACGCTGATCTTGAACTACAGCATATCTATATTGAAGTGCATGCGGAGCGGTATCATCACCTTAAAGCATTTATAGAAGCGTATTACTGTTTTACCCATGGTGCCGTCACCAAACAAGATAAGCCTGATTGGCAAGCAATTTTTGATGTAGGTATTCGAACAACAAATGCTGCGAAGATCATGGATCGTAAATTGCTTATTAGAGATATGTTAGTGCCGTTATCTGTATTAATTGGTTATATGAAAGCCATGGTAAGAGATGATATTTTGACGATTGAAGGTTTGCGTAATTTATTAAATGAGCAATTGAAGTATGTGGTAATGACTCGTGAAGAATATGCTTATTTATCCAAGCAAGGGCTACGCGATGCAATGCCAATAAGCTTTTACCTACGTGAGCATAAACACTATAAGCAGATTTCAGCGCGTTATGATGTGGCAGGTATCACATTAGTCAAGTAGGTCGTATGAAAATACTGCGTATCTATTGATAGTCGTAAATAGCGCATATATTCTTGGCTTACATGTGTACGCTGAATGTAGAGTGATTATAGGATGACAACTCAACAGCAAAAACCCCCTGTACTTTGGTTAAATGTCGCCGTGTTTAGTGTGACGTTACTTGTTGCGATAATTGGTGTTCCGCTTTATGCGTACCAATATGGTTTCGATTGGACACAAATATTAATGTTAGTTGTAGCATTTAGCTTTTGTGGTATGTCTATTACGGCGGGATATCACCGTTTATGGTCACATAAAACTTATCAAGCTAATGCAATGCTCCGTTTCATTTTTGCAATTGGCGGTGCATTTGCTTTGCAAAATAGTATCTTGCATTGGTCTTCAGATCATCGTATTCATCACCGCCATGTTGATAACAATGATAAAGATCCTTATTCAGCGAAAAAAGGTTTCTTTTATAGCCATATTGGCTGGATGTTACGTGATTACCAAGGGAGCCGATACCATGACTACGACAATTGCCGTGATTTACAAAAAGATAAAATAGTAATGTGGCAGCATAAATATTATTTATGGCTGGCGATGGGTACCAATTTTGGTATTCCATTAGCTTTCGGGTTTATTCATGGTGATATTTGGGGGGCACTATTGCTTGTTGGCTTTCTCCGATTAGTACTCAGCCATCATACGACTTTTTTCATCAATTCATTGGCGCATATTTGGGGGGCTCAGCCTTATACTGATAGAAATACCGCACGTGATAACGGATTATTGGCTTTTTTAACTTTTGGTGAAGGTTATCATAACTATCACCATATTTTTGAAAATGACTATCGAAATGGTATTTGCTGGTGGCAGTTTGACCCAACTAAATGGTTGATTAAGGCCTGTTCATGGATAGGTTGGACAAGAAATTTAAAAGTTACGCCTGCTGACCGAATTGAAAAAACCAAAGCAAAAATGCAATTTAAACGAATCCAACAACAATTGAGTAAGATGCCGAACAATGTCGCAAGGCTAACGCAGCTTCAGCAAGAGTATGAAGCTTTGATTGCTAAAATTTCAGATTATTATCAAGCAAAAAAGCGTTTACTGGATCTTGAGAAGCAAAAAATTGCCAATAGCTATGATGATTTTGAGTTTATGCAGCAGTATAAATCTATGCAAGCCCGACTAGAACAACAACGGCGTGCATGGAAAGGTTTGATGCAACAATATACGACGTAGCTTGCTAAACCCCATAGTATTGAAACAGTAATTAAAGAGTTGTTAAGTTTACCGTAACTTAACAGCTCTTTTTTTGTATAAACGGTATAGTAGTATAGATATAATTAATTTTACTATTATTCGCATAGTTAAGTTATGTAACTGATTGATTAAAATGATCTGCTTAATCTAAAACATAACCCTCGCTAGTAGAAATTGCTTATATAAAGTACTATGGATTGTAGAGATTTGTTTATAGTTTGTATTAGAGAGTAATACTGACTATGCAACAAAATGTTTGGGTTTGTTGCAAATAGACTCAGGAATTTTTTAACGGAGACATCGTTTTGTACCGCGCATTGCTTCTTTCACTTACTTGTTTGGTATCTTCTGCTGTAAATGCAATTGAATATCAATTACCAACCGATGGTAGTAATATCGTTGGTACACCTAACTATTACGAAGTACAAAAAGGGGATAGTCTTGCTGATATCGCCAATAAGTATAATGTTGGTTTTTTAGGTATGATGGCTGCGAATAAAGGTATTGATCCTTTTCTTCCTGCTCCTGGACGTTTACTTGAGGTACCAACCAAGGTTGTATTACCAGATGTTGCTCACAAGGGTATTGTAGTCAATCTTGCGGAACTTCGTTTGTATTACTTTCCAAAAGACGATGCATCAAAAGTTTATATCTTCCCTATTGGTATCGGTCGAGTTGGACGTGAAACCCCAAGTATGACAACAAGTATCAATGAAAAAGTGAAGAATCCAACATGGACACCGCCTGCTTCTATTCGTAAAGAACATGCCGCAAGAGGTGATATTCTTCCCGCAGTTGTACCGGCAGGGCCTGATAATCCGTTAGGCGACTATAAAATGCGTTTAGCTTATGGTCATGGAGAATATCTAATTCACGGCACTAATAAAGATTTTGGTATTGGTATGCGTGTTAGTGGTGGCTGTATTCGTATGAACCCATGGGATGTTGAGTGGTTATTTCCACACGTTGCGTTAGGCACACAAGTGCGCATTATTAATCAACCTGTAAAGTATTCAGTTGAACCTAACGGACAGATCGTTGTTGAAGTACATGCGCCATTATCGAAAGATGAATCACAAATGGGTGAAAAGAAAGTTGTAACGGCACCTGCGAAATTGATTGATGACTTGAATTACGATAATGATGCTTATCAGGTACTTACTAAGGCATTAGATAACCAAAGTGGTATTCCTGTTGTTTTGAATTAATTATATTTGAAATGATATCAAACGAGAGCATATGCTCTCGTTTTTTTTGTCTTAACAATGTGTGTAATAACAAATGTGATGGATTTGATGACGTATCTTAATAATTAATAGTCATAAGTATGTTTATATAAATATTCGAATTAAGTGTATTTAAAATTAACTTATCAACCGTAAGATCGTTTCTTCTACTTAGGTTAAGTTACAAATTAAAACGGGTTAAAGGGAAGTTTTGCTGCTTAGAATAGGGAGCTGAATACTTGATAGAGGCAATTAATGTTAAGTATTAAACAGAGGAATGATTGATACCATGAATGTATTTATTGGTCTTTCTTATGACAAAAAAGAGATGGCTTATAAAAAGCCATCTCCTTAAAGTACTTAAGCTAAGACAAATTACTTAGTGTAAGAACCAGCAATGTTGTCGATACGCTTGTTAGCACGCATTGCTTCTTGGTAAGCCGCGTCTGATGCTGCACGAGAGTCGTTTACAGCGCTAACGATTTGGTCTTGTTGACCTTGTAGTGCACTTACTTGCTCAGCTAAAGTGTCTACTTTGTTAGTAAGAGTTTGCATTTTGTCTGCTTCAGTGCTTGAACAACCTACTAAAGATGCAGATAGTAGAAGACCAGCTAAGATAGTTACAGTACGTTTCATTTTTTATAAATCTCCATATTGATTGTGCCACTACAACTGAGTGTGAAAGATTGAGTTGGCAAATTCATTATGGCATAACTTCTTAAAATTGCTCATTAATTTTTTTCGGTTAGATCAAAAAATTCACGTAAACACTGAATTTTTGGTTAAAAAATAAACAATTATGACATTAAATTTTCATACCGTTTTAGTGACTAACTATGCGTAATGCCGCTTGTAATAAGGGCTGGCGCTATATTTATGACTTCAAATAAATTAAAACGTCAGGTTTATGTAAAAAAAATATATTAACAAAAAAAGAAATATAACAGGCGAATTAATGAACGAAAATGCAAATAGAAAATGAGAGTAAGTTCACATGATTTTGATTATCAATTTCGTATCTAAATATCGCTCAATGTTAACTTAGTTGTATATATTGTTGTGTCGTTCATGATTATGATGCATTGGGTACACTTTTAATGATGTTAGGAATTACGGAAATAAGTGGTGCAGGGCTAAGAAGGTGTGGCACTTTATCAATAAGTTCACCGTTAGGTAATAAGAAGTAAAAATAGGAATTGTGATCAATCGTATATTCAAGCGCTGAATCTTTTAAATCTGTCCGTATGTAAAGTACACCGTATTTCTCAGCGAGTTCCTTCGTTTGTTCTTGCGTTCCTGCCATACCTGAAATAGATGAATGGAAATGTTTTGCATAGTTAGCCGTTTTTACTGCAGTATCTCGCTCTGGATCTAATGTTATAAATATTGGCCAGATGTTTTGGCGTTGCTCTTCAGGAATTTGTTTTAAGGCTGCAGACATAACTGCTAATGATGTTGGACATACATCTGGACATTGTGTGTAGCCAAAATAAACTAAACGTATTCTTTGATCTTCGGGATTATAGAGGTCAACGGCCTCGTTGCCTGATTCTAGAAAATTTAGAGGGTAATGAGGCTCTATAGCGAGTGATGGGTCGCGGCTATCAAGTATATAGCTTGTTGTTAGTCCTGCGAGTAATGCGATGGCTAGAATAACCCATTGGTATTTCATTTGTTTATCCTTAAACAAGTTTAATCGTACAACTGTGATTATGCTTTTAGCTATCTTATAAGTGTAGGTATGTTTAATACTTTTGTGAGGTATATTTATCCTTGCTCTAAAATATAGAAATGATAAAAAAAGCAGCCAGATGGCTGCCTTCTTCAATGAGCGTTATAGGTAAATTATTTTTGCTCAGTTGCTGCAAATTTTTCTAATCCCCAAACAACCAGAATACCTAAAACCATTGCACAAATAGCGTATCCGATCAGTGCGGGTTGTCCAGTGACTTGCTCGAAGTTAAAAGGTGATAAGTTATGTTCAAGTAATGGTACTTGTTCACCATGTGAATTTACACGCCAACTCACCACTTCTTTCCAAGGCCAGATCTTACTTAATGTACCGATCATTAAACCAGTTAAGAACGTTAGTGCAATATCACGGTAGCTACGAAGAATCCATGATAAGAAGTGAGAAAACGTTAATAGCCCTGCAGCACAACCTATTGCGAAAAGACCAAGCGTAACAACATCAATAGATTTAGCTGCCGCAAGGATCGGTGCATACATACCTAGCAGGAGTAATATAAAGCTTCCAGATATTCCAGGTAAAATCATGGCACAAATTGCAATAGCACCTGCAATAAGTACATTGATAGGTGTTGGCTCCATTGCGACAGGGTGAAGGACGGTAATTCCATAAGCAAATACAGCACCGATAACAATGGCAATGAATCGATTAATCGACCATTTTTCCACTTGTTTGAACATATGAATAACAGAGATAATGATCAAACCAAAGAAAAATGACCATAATGGAATTGGATGGGTTTCTAGCATCCAAGTAATGAGTTTAGCGAAGGTAAAAATACTGGTTAGAATACCGGCGAATAAACAGATCAAAAATGTACCGTTGATATGTTCAAATGCGCCTTTAAGCCCTTCTTTTCGAATGATGCCAATAAGCGATGGGTTAATACGACGGATGCTCTCAAGTAAGGTGTCGTAAATACCAGTGATAAAGGCGATAGTACCACCAGAAACCCCAGGGACAACGTCTGCAGCCCCCATAGCCATGCCTTTTAGAAAGGTGAAAAGTTTAGTCATTAGATTATGTATCTCTATGATAGCCAAAAACATTTGGTGCATTATATAAGTAATGAGAAAGATACTACCATAAATCTTACTTTTAATATCTTGGGTTATTTGTAACAAAAGCATGACTGATAGTAATAAATGAAGTGACGATAAATTCTTTGACTAGTTGTTATAAAGCGGCAAGTTTGCCTTTTATTGCACTTTTAGCGAAATCAGCAAAGCGTTCACATGGTTGCTGATGAAAAGTGAAATTTGCTTGATCATTGCCAATAATATCAAGCAGTAATAGTTCTGCTTGATATTTAGCTTCTAATAATTGGTCATTATTAAAATAGCTAAGTACAGGTGAAATCAGCTTTTTATCTACTTTTTGTAAAGAATAATAGCATTGGTTAATTGCGATATTATCATTGAATAACTCTAAGGCTTGAAAACGAGTTTTGATTTGCTCTTGTGAGTGTAATAATCGTAGGAGTTTATCCCAGCGCTCTGCTGCTAATATTCCCATAGCTACATACTCTGAACGTTGGTAACTTTTTAATAGCATACGCTCATAGTCATCTCGAATACCATTATCATTAAGATCTGAACCAAATAATTTAGTATGGTCGGTGGTGTCTGGCATTGTATAAGGACGAGGAACTTGATGGCTGCTGACATTCTTATCAGCCAAGATTTCAAGTGCTCTAAATTGGTTAAGAGGAAGATCTACATTATGCTGTGTGATTTTTTCAGGAGATAATTTTATTACGCGAGCTATATCTTCGTCTGCTTTTGCAGTTAAGGCTGGAAAATATGAAAAAAATAATAAAGCTATAGTGAATACTTTTTTCATATGATGCGTTCTTTGCTCCCATTGATTGTATTTTTATTTAATCATTACGCTATTTTATATAAAGAGCAAATTTATCTTAATGAAAATGAGATCGTAAGATAATAAAAGAATGGTAGTTGTAATAATGAGTATTAAAATTCACGTTTTCAGTCACATTCTTCTACAAATTACTTTAAAAACATGAGTCTATGATGAAATGAAAAGACAGCTGTTATGTTCAGCTTCGATTTAGTTTAGAACTCTATACTGTATGTGTAAATTAAGAGTAGAAAACATCAAATTATCTAATAAAAGATATTTACTCATATTATATTGTAATATAGGAATGATATGCCAGAGCACATATTCGAAGTGTTATTAATTATAGCTGCAATAGTTATTGCGTTAAGTGTATTTTTAATCGCTGTTACAAATTATGCTTAGCTCTCTATCAAAGAGTTATAACACAAGATAATGTGTTAAAAAGTTTGATAGAGAGCCTAAATAATTACGGGTTTTGCTCTGCTAGTTTTTCCATCATTCGGTTATGTACAACTTCAACAATCAGATCTGGTTGGAACTTAGAAATAAATTTATTGCATCCTACTTTCACTGTCATTGCTTCATTGAAACTTCCACTCAATGAGGTATTAAGAGTAATGTATAAGTTTGACATGCGAGGATCATGACGAATTTTATGAGTAAGTCGATAGCCATCCATTTCAGGCATTTCTGCATCAGTAAACATCATCAATATTTCATCGGTTACCGTTTTACCTTCATTACACCATTGATCTAATAGATTATAGGCTTGCTGGCCATTGTTTGCTTCAAATACTTCGATGCCAATTTGAGCGAGTGTTGACTTAATTTGATTACGTGCAGTAGGGGAGTCATCAACAATAAGAATTTTATGTCCTTGTAGATGCTGACTGATATCTCTGCTCAATAATTCATCAGAAATTTTAATATTGTAATTAATAATATTCGCGAGCACCTTTTCAACATCAATTATACCGACAAGATGTTTTTGGTTATCACGATGTATTTCACAAATAGCTGTAAGGAAATTATTCTTGCCTACTTGATCGGGTGGTGGCTGAATATCTTTCCATGTCATGTTAACGATATTCATTACTTGTCCGACTAAAAATGCCTGCACCGAACCATTATATTCAGTCACTATTAGGTTACTCAGTTCATTAATATCGGTTTCTTTCATACCTATTGAGGTTCGAAGATCGATAACAGGGATAGATACGCCACGAATAGATGCCACCCCTTTAACATTTATATGAGATCCTGGAAGAGAATTAAGGTGGGGTACTTTAACGACTTCACGGACTTTGAACACATTGATAGCAAATAGTTGCTGGCTGTTAAGCCTGAAGATAAGTAGCTCTAGTCTGTTTTCTCCTACTAATTGGGTTCGTTGATTAACACTGTCAAGAATTGTTGCCATGTTTAACCGTCCTTAGTTAGAGTGATTGGCCTTATAGAGTAATTAAGCTCTATCGACAGATAAAAAGATTTATTGAATGAAATAGAAAGTAAAAAAGAAGGTTTAATGTTAAACAGTGAGCTAACTCTTAATTCTATGATTGTTATTTGAGGATGTAGCAGTATGACTTTAGCTATGATGATCATACAGCTCGTTGCTTCAATGTGACGTAGATTAAATAGACAACAAAAACAGTAGAAAAAAGGGTTAAAATTAACCATTTATTTATATCGCTAAAAAATAACCTCTAATTTTAAAACTTTGGATAAATTAACTCATAATCTGTGATTTTAGTCTTATTGTGATAGTGTTTTCATCTACCTTTCTTCGGGTTTACTGGTAAATCTTCTAAATGTAGCGTTAAAACAAGAATGTTACTTATTTATCAATAGATTAACAATTGGCAGTTATATTAATATAGTCGCCTTTATTTTCAAAGTGTTAAGTGCTTATTGCTTGTTATTTAACAATTAATACATAATTCTTTCAAAAATGAAATCTTTCAATTCATATATACATAATGCGTTCAAAATGAGAAAATATACCTAGTAGCAATATTATTGATTTTTCGCTTCACAATTGGAGAGGCAAATATGAAACTAGCATTGATTTTTTTACTGTCATCGATCGGTGGTGTTTTATCTGGTGACCATTTTCATTCATTTGCTGCCGGCTTTGGTATTGCAGCCATTTCTGTAGGAACAGCATATTGGTTAGCATTTCGTTCAACTCGCTACCCGCAATTAGCATTATTATTACTGTTAATGGGAATGATGGCTAAACTTTCCGTAACGATTGTAGGCGTTATGTGGGGATTAAAAGCTGAAGTGATTAATTCACCGTTTGTATTCTCGTTATCTTACTTATTCTTCTCTATTGTTGTTACATATGGCTACTTTAAATTAAGAGAGTTTCAAATGTCTATGGCTGGTAAGCGTGTTGTTATCAATACACAGCAAGAAGAAAGAGATGAAAGTAACAATAAAACGCCAAGACACTTATCTCAACTCTCTACTAATTAACTATAAAGTTTAGATAGGGCAATAATTAATCAAATTTTAAGGCCAAGTCAGAGATTGACTTGGCCTTTTTATTTTTAACCTGCTTATAAATAGTCTTTAATCAATAGCTACAGGCTATCGCTAGATAGAAGCAATAAAAAAATCCAACAGTAAGATCACCGTTGAATTTTAATCAGATACCAAGTTAACTATTTTACGTGGCTAACTTAGAAAACGTGTTTACCCATTTGGAAGACGTGCTTAACTTGGTTGTCGTCAGAAAGCAACGTGATGTTTGCTTTGTAGCCTTCTTTTAACATACCGTACTCGTTTTCGATCTTAATCGCTTTTGCTGGGTATAGTGTAGCCATACGTAATGCTTCTTCACGAGATAGGCCAACGTGATTAATCAAGTTGTTTAAGCCTTGAATCATCGTAACTGCAGCACCAGCAATAGTACCATCAGCGTAGAAACACTTACCATCTTTAACGTAAGCTTTAAGACCTGCCATATCGAACTCAGTCATGTCTGTACCAGCAGGTGCAACAGCATCAGTTACCATGAATAGTTGTTCACCCATGATATCATGTGCAATTCGAACAGAAGGGTATGAAGCGTGAATACCATCAACGATAATACCTGCATGTGGCTTTTTATCGAAAATGTAGCCAACAACGCCAGGTTCACGAGAACCAAGTGGTGTCATCGCGTTATATAGGTGAGTTGCCATTTCTAGGCCTGATTTCTCATTTACTTGATCGTAAGTAGCGTTAGTGTGACCAAGAGAAACGGTAATGCCTGCTTCACGAACAATATCGATTACTTTTTGTGACGTATTTTCAGGAGCAACGGTTAAAACACAAATTTTATCTGCGTTATCAGCAAGGTAGTGGGCTGTTTTTTCGTCAAGCTCACGAATGAATTCTTCACGGTGTGCGCCTTTTTTCTCTACGCTGATAAAAGGACCTTCAATGTGAAGACCTAAAATACCTTGTTGTTCAGGCTGCTCTGTAGCTTCAACCATTTCAAGTACTTCAACTAATGAAGCACCGTCACTTGTAATAAAAGTTGGTAAGAACTGAGTTGTACCACTTTTTAAGTTGGTCTCGTTCATGATCTCAAGTGTTTTACTACTTATTGCAGTATTAAGTAGTACGCCACCACAGCCATTAATCTGAAGATCAATAAAGCCAGCAGAAGCTAAGAAGCCTTTACCATCAACCACTGTTTCAGGAAGTTCTGATTGGTTTACGTCAGCCATTGGAATGATACGTTGAATAACATCATCTTTAACAAAAATAGCTTGATTGTTAAGAGTCGTTTGTCCATCAAATACATTAACGTTGATAATTGCGATCATGGGTATCTCACTTGTAAATTGGTACTGCTAACAACAAGTGTCACAGTAAATACATCATCTTTTATACAATGTCTCGTCAATTGAACTTAAATGGCAACGACACATCGATTGAAAGCATTAAAATAATCTTATTTTTCTATGTGAATTAAGATACCTGTTTAGTTAATGATTCGTCAAATCCTTTCATTAAATAAACAGCAAAAGTACCCATAATTGGCCTTTAAATATTCACTGAAAGCATGGTGGGGAATGATTTTTTTAATTAGACAATAAGTGGGTTATTCTTATTTGTACCGTAATTGTATAGTAATTGATATATATATCATCACTTTATTCCAGGTATATCAGTATGCGCTATCTGTAGGGGGAGATGATTATATGACATTCCCTAAGGCAGTTTAGTAATTGGTTATTGCACTAGGAACATTAGAGGAAAGCATATATTACCACCTAAGATTGTGGTATTGGGTGTCAATGTTTAGTTTTGGGCGGTAACTCGCCGCTGCTTTTTTTGGGGCTGTTTTTTCTGCTGTCTTTTGTCACTAAGTGGCTGCTCGGATATTACAGATGTCGTTGCTACACAGAGCTTATAACATGGTTTTAGTTTAACTTATTTAGCCATGCCAGTTATTGCCACTATGTTGACGTTATTGATGTTATTGATGTTATTGATGTTATTGATGTTATTGATGTTATTGATGTTAAAAATACGACCGCTTGATTAATAAACAACGCTTTTTACTGATAAACAAAAAGGCATGACGCGAGAAGTTATCCTTTTTCTTTTTGCACTCAAGTGGGCATTTGGGCAAAATAGCGCCTTCTCATTATTAGTACTGTTAAAGCGCTTATTTAAGCGTTCGTTACTATCCATACTGTATAGGAGTTGTCATGCTGTGGATTGACTGGCCATTTTTATTGTCTCAGGTGTTATCTCAATTTTCTATTGGCGCGTTTATTGTCATTGGCGTGATTATGCTATCGGGGAAACTATGTTTTGGACAATCTGATAGGGTACTTAAAAACTTTCCCCTGATCTGGTTGTTGTTAATTACTGCAATGTTATTGCGAGAAGGCATGTTAATGCTATCGCAAATCCATAGTCAATCAAGTTTTGGTCTTGATACCTTTTTCTGCTTAACAATTTTGATTTTTACCATGGCTTATTGGTTATGCGAAAAACATTTAATTGGCAGTGATAAATGGCGTAAGTCTTTTTTATTCTTGATCGTGGTTTGGAGTGGACTGTACTTTATTGAAGGGGTGATTAATCATGGTATTAGTTACTCGCTAGCCATTCAGTTTATCGCCAATGTTCTTATAGGTGGAAGCTTAGTCGCACATTGTATGTTAGTAAAATCTGAGCATAAGTTAACAAAACTTAATACCTTTTTACCTGTATGTGGTTTAGTACTTGGTGTTGTGACGATACTATCGAATATGCAGGGTATGAGCTTATTGGTACATCAGGCTGAACTCGGCAACTTAACGGGCTTTGTCGTACGAATTTCAAGTATTGGCTTGCTGGTTTTAGCATTAAGCTTATGGTTAATGCCGATTATTACAAAGAGTAAACCCGTTACGGTGATGCTCGTTATCAGTAGTGTTATTATGTCTGCAGCGAGTTTCCTTATGGCTCTATCAATCTAGTAACAGTGTCAATAACAGCTCTACTAATATCAATGCATTAAAGGCATAGCGTTATTCTATAATGCAATGCCTTTTTATTACACTTTCAGCTAAAAAGGTAAGCGCTGCTTACTTAGACAACGTTCACTTAATTAAATTGAGTAAGGCTTTGAATCTACCGCCATTGGCGACCCGCTGTAATTCGAACAATACCATTTCTGTTGTACTGATTTGTGCACCTGCACGTTGCATTTTATTCACTGCAATCTGTTTGTTTTCTTCTGTCCGTGAACTTATCGCATCACTTACTACAGTGACTTGGTAGCCTTCAGAAATCAGATCAATAACGGTTTGATAAACACAAATATGTGCTTCAATGCCAATAATGATGATCGACTTACGTTGTTTTAATTGTAGTTGCTCTACAAAACTAATATTTTGAACGGCACTAAAGCTTTCTTTAGAAATGGGCGTTAATCCTTGCTGAGTAAGAGGTTGTGCTATTTGAGGAATCGTTGCGCCAAGTTTATCGGGTAACTGTTCAAGCCATAATGTTGGTAAATCAAAGAGCTCGGCGCCTTTTACCATAATTTCAGCTTGTCGAAAAAAGTGGTCCTTTTGGTGCATTAGTTGCGCGAGGTTGCCTTGTATGTCAACCACAACCAATATTGAATGGTGAATATCAAGCATTGCGCGATTCCTTATGTCTATTGAAAAAGTAATGGTTTGTAACCATATTGCTCTTTACAGTGTTGTTTAGAAACGGAACAATGCAAAGTGACTAACGTAAAATAAATGTAAACAAAGGAAGTATTGTCAGATTATGGCTGAGAGAAAATCAAACCCGTTAAGTGAAATTGTTTTTAACGTTATTATACCGTCAGTGATTCTGATGAAGTTTAGTGGCGGTGATCAACTCGGTGCGGTAGGCGGATTACTAGCAGCATTGGCATTCCCTGTTATTTTTGGCGGTTATGAGCTTATTCGTTATAAGAAATATAACTTTATAGCTTTGCTAGGTATTGTCAGCGTTCTTCTAACAGGCGGTATAGGTTTACTTGAACTTGATACTAAGTGGTTAGCGATTAAAGAAGCCTTGATCCCTGGACTTATCGGAATTGTTGTTTTTGGCTCAACATTTACCAAGTTTCCAGTTGTACGCAAATTAGTATTAAATGACAGCGTGCTTAATTTAGGACTCATAAATGAGCGTTTAAAAGAAAAGAACAACGAGCATTTATTTGATCGCTGTCTAACGCAGTCTAATTACATGTTTGCTAGCACGTTTCTTTTTTCATCTGTGATGAACTATATTCTGGCGACAGTGATTGTAACCAGCAAATCAGGAACTGAAGCATTTAATGAAGAGTTGGGACGTTTAACATTGTTAAGTTACCCGATGATAGCAATTCCATCTATGTTGATGATGATGGGTATATTCTATTTTGTATGGCGTCAAATTCGCCGTATGACACAGCTAGAAACGGCCGAGATATTTAAGTCGCAGTAATGTCGTTTTTCATCAAAATGTAAGCAGTGAATCACTCACTGCTTTTTTTGTATCAAAGTAAGGTGTGTTACCGTTTTATTTTTAAGATAATGCTTACAGGGAAAACATAATTCAAACTTTTGAGTAATAATTTAGACATGTAGTTTAAAAACGGACATGTCATGAAGCTAACCTCAATAATATTCACATCACTAGTAATAACGGCTTGCTCAACGATTGAAGTGGCTAACTCTTCAGATAAAGAAGGAATGAAGTTTGTTGATAAACATTGCGCTAACCACCCGTCCCAACGAGGTTCTCATTTCTTTAGCTCATTTCTAGATACCCAATATCAAAAAATTACAGAGCTTAAAGGTTTTATTAGTGATCAAAATTACAAGCAACTCCATATTGCCTTGTCACAATTTAACGAGCACTGGGAAATACTCAACCAGCAAAGTTACGAAGCATGTGAAAAGCTAGCACGTTGTGAATTTATAAAAGAGCAGTACATAGCATCATTTAATAGACAACAAAGAAACAGAATAAAACTTGATGCAGATAAGCAAAATATGTGTGATAAAAGTAGCTTTGAATTTGATTTAAGCCGAGTAAAAATGGTGTCATTTTATAGTGATGTTGAACGTTTAGAGCTTGTTCGTGAAGAGCAATAATCAATATGTGTCACACACGAAGTTCTGTTTAACCTAATATATACAGTGAAATTATATTCTTATAAGTTAATAACTTATTGTACTTTTTTGTGTTTATAGCTCTAAACCTGCATGGCATAGGTTATCTGTTTTACGCCTGTTTAATACTGAAAAATATCAAAAATTCCCCTAAAAGCACTTTTAATGATATTGTATTTGACACTATATTGTTAAATATAGAGATATTTTAAATTGAAGTTTTATTGTCGTAGCGGGTAGTTACGTTATTTTATCATTAATTCTAGGGGGATATTATGGCTTCAAGCCGTAAAATTAGTAAAGAGAGAATGGCGCTGAAGATATCATTAGTAGGAACAATTTTTGTTGCTACGCTAGGTATTGGTTACGGTCTGTATGTTGGTTCTAATGCTATTTTATTAGACGGTATGTTCTCTTTTTTAAGTATGGGGATGACAGGACTTAGTCTTTATACGGCGTACTTAGTTTCAAAACCGGATGATGAACAGTTTCAATTTGGTTATGCCCATTTTGAACCTCTTATCAACGTGGTAAATGGTCTATTAATTTTAGTAACATGTTTATTTGCCTTTGTGACGGGCATACAAACAATAATGCAAGGTGGTCACGACATTATTTTGGGAGACGCGATTGTCTATGCTGTTCTTTCAACCGTCAGTTGTTTTTCGATTTACTTTTTTGAAACCTCTATTGCACGCAGTGTTGATTCAGAATTAGTCCGAGTTGATTCGCAAGAATGGTTAGTTGACGCGATCTTAAGCGCTGCAATATTGGTTGGTTTTATCTTAGTTATTATATTTGATGCAATGGGTTATTCTAAGTGGAATGCCTATGTCGATCCCATTCTTGTTACAACATTATCAATCGCAGCATCAGTATTACCGATAAAGGTATTAAGACGAAATCTAAAGGAAGTATTGCTTGTCGCACCACAAGACAGTGTTCAAGAGCACGTCGATCAAGTTATTGCAGAGCTTTCTGAAAAGTATGACTTCGATGATTATACTCATCATTTTGCTAAAATCGGTCGTCAGTATGATTTAGAAATTAACATCTTGGTAAAAGATGAAAAAAGATGGACGACAAAACAACAAGATAATATTCGTCAAATCATATGGGATAAGTTGGAGGCCGATCTTGGTGAAACATGGCTTTCTGTTAGTTTTACCGGTCAAGAACGTTGGCTATAACATAGTCTAAATAGAACTTAGGTTTAATGTTAGGATAATTGACTGCGAATCAGGGCTTATCCTAACTAACATTTTGTAATTATACTTTTTCGAATCATTTATATTGAATTTTACAAAATGATAACCTCTGTGGTGAAATAGATATAGGAATCTTGTATTATTTCTTCGCTCTAAAAATTATCTTTGTTTAATTAAACACGAAATAAGAGTTAATTTTTAGCCAATGTTGAAAATTATTTTTATCACAGGTGAATCATGGACACTGCTTTAGTTATAGCATTCATTGTGGGTGCATTTTATATCATTCTTAAAGAAAAAAAATGCACTAAGAATATTGATTATAGCAAGGATAGTTTATAATCCTTATTACGAAGAACAGAAATTAAAAAAAGCGCTATGATTAGCGCTTTTTTTATTGCCAAAAAATTAAATTATTATTGTGATTTAAATCTTATTTTAATGAAATGGAGATAAATTAAAGTTTAAGTTTAACAAACATTATTATTTCATTGATAGGTTTCTTAAGTATGTTCTATTCTAATTTGGTATTCAATTTGTGAAAGTTTGACTGTGTTGATTTGTTTTTATAAATTAGAGTGTAAGTCTTAAGTTGAAATGAATATTTTATAACATGTGATCTCTGCTGGTATTTAATCTTCTCTATGGCTTGTCTAATAATGCTTTAGGTTTTAACTTTATTATAAGTAATGATTTTTATAGAGATCTACATGGATGGTAGATTATGAATAATAACAATGATGGTTTATTCAATGTTTAAGAAAGAGAGATTAACCAAAACGATTGATGATATTTTTTTGATGCGATTTTCAGGCCATATTGGTATTGGTTTAATGTTTTTTGTTATATTAGTCGGTTTTGGTTTTACGACTCTTGCACCATATTTTGCAACTAAGCATTTATCAACAAAAATTCAAACAGATACTGATGAATTGGTTAAAACTCATATTCAAAATATAGGCGATTATCAAGACTTTATTACGAATCTTAGCCGCAATTTTGATTTTACGTGTAGTGAGAAAGAGCAGGAGCAATTAAAACGTATTGCCTATAGTAATTATCTTATCCGTAAGATTTCTTTAACCCCCTCAGGCAAAAGTACTTGTTCGAGTTTTTATGAAAAAAATCATGGTCAGCATGTTGAATCTCGGAAAATTAAAACTTATGGCAATATGATGTCGTTATGGTTATCTTCTGAAAAAAATAGTCTGCAACGTATTTTTGAAGTTCGGTGGCAAGGTAACAAGGGGAGTTTGGTTCTGTCCTTAGAACCCATCGTTGAAGAAATCTTACGAAATAAATACTGTGAAGGTTGTGTTTTAACATCTATATCAGCAGATAATGAATTGGATCGATTAGGTTGGCAAGGTGATAATAAATCATACACGGCTGAACCTATATATGAAGTTTTAATGCCTAATGGTTTGAAATTTTCTAATTACATTAAGTTGGAATTATTAGATAAAGAGTCACAATTATTAAGGATGCCTCTCTTTTTAGCTGGTGCATTTATTGCTGGATTTTTAATTTTGTTGCGGCGTTTATTCATTAGACGACGTTTATCGTTACATGCATTAGTACAACGAGGGATAGTTAAACGTGAGTTCGTACCCTATTACCAACCTATTATTAATTTAAAGGCCAAAGAACTTTATGGTTGTGAAGTACTTGCTAGGTGGAAGAAAAAAGGGGCTGGATTAATATCACCAATGGAATTTATTCCTTACGTTGAAAAAAGTGGACAAATTATCCCTATTACTAATTTATTAATTGAGAAAGCGATTAAAGATTTGAGCACTATCAACTGGCAGTTAACCGATAGAGTGATCAGTATTAATCTTGTACCGCAACAATTAGAAAATATACAGATAATGAATGAGTCATTAGCATTATTCAGCAATTCAAAGATCCCTATTAAACAGGTTGCTTTTGAAATTACAGAACGAAAACAATTTGAAGATCTTACTATTGCCTCTGAGGTTATCCAATATCTTAAAGCTCAGGGTATTGATATTAAATTAGATGATGCAGGCACAGGGTATGGTGGGTTCAGTTATATTCAAGAATTGAACTTGCGGAGTTTAAAAATCGATAAGATGTTCGTTGAAAATATTGGTACGACGGATATAAAACTTTCTCTGCTTGATTCTATTATAGCCTTCGGCAAACAGGCTGGAATGGAAATGATAGCAGAAGGCGTCGAGACGAAAGAGCAATCCGATTACCTTGTTGAGCGTGATGTTTATCTTCAGCAGGGGTATTATTTTGGTATGCCAATGAATGCTGAAGAGTTTTCGATTTATAATATTGAGATTAAAAATAAGAATAAGCTTTTGGCTATTTAGATAAGATAACGAGTTATGGATAAAGAAAAGCCGACATAATGTCGGCTTTTTTGTTGGTAATGATTACAGTAACCACGTGTTAAACGTTTTTCTCTTTCCACTCTTGTGCAAGACGAGAAACGGCATCTTGGCTTTCTTTCCACATACGAGTATTGATCAAATCACTATACTCAGCGGTTGGTTTTTTTAACAATGTTTCTAAAATAGGGACTGGAATCTGTGGTAATCCATCAAGGGCCTGTACAGCACCTTCACGGTTATTACATAACATCACCATGTTACAACCAGCTTCTTGAGCTGCGATAGCTCGTTCGCTATAGCTGCCTAATACGTCAGCTCCTTTCATATTAAGATCATCAGAGAAGATCACGCCTTTAAAACCTAGCTCTTTACGTAATACCTGTTTTAACCAATATTCTGAACCACTTGCAGGTTTTTCGTCATAAGCATCAAATACAACGTGTGCTGGCATGATGCCTTGCAGCAGGTTGTTTTCAATGAGATGTGTAAATACGGTCATATCATGGTTCTTAATATTATCCCGTGAATCGTAAGGCGTTTCTAAGTGAGAGTCGGCTATCACACCACCATGACCAGGGAAGTGTTTACCGGTTGCAGCCATGCCAGCCTGCGCCATACCACTTACAAATTGGCTTGCATAACGGATAATGTCTTGTGGGGAATTTGAGAAAGCGCGATCACCAATCGCTTTACAGTCGTAACCAAGATCAAGTACAGGCGCAAAACTAATATCAATATCCATCGCGAGTAGTTCAGCAGCCATTAGCCAGCCACCTTGCTTAGCAAGCACTTCTCCATTTTTAGACGCTGCAAAAGCGCGAGCAGGTGGTAGTTGGGTAAATTCTTCGCGGAAACGTTGAACACGTCCGCCTTCTTGATCGACACCAATCAGTAAAGGGCGTTTAGCCGTTTTTCGAATCTCTTTAACTAACGCTCTAAGTTGCTCACGATTGTCATAATTTCGGGCGAAAAAGATGATACCGCCTACTGTAGGATGTTGAATAATTTCGCGTTCTTCTGCATCAAGTTCATAACTTGATACATCAAGCATTAAAGGTCCCATGACGGCACTCCGAGTAACATTATATTAGGCGATAAATTACCATAGTCAGTTTTATCCGCAATTTTTAATGTGAATTTAGGCATCATCATAATGGAATTTTTTAGGGGATGAACACGGTTTAATCATTTCCAATATCAGTATTAAATTAAAGTAATTATGGTGATCTTTGTTGATTATTTTATGAAATGGAATGTAGTATTACTTTCTTTGTGTGATCTTAGTTGATTAATTTGAACAGGTCTTAGGTTACACTCAATACAATTCTGTCATCGCAAAAGAGTGAGTCATGTCGGTACTTATAGCAATCGCTTTAACAACAGGAATTTTATCTGGGATTTGGGGCTGGGTAGCTGTATCTCTGGGCTTATTAAGCTGGGGAGGATTTCTTGGCTGCACGACATATTTTGCTCTTCAGCGCGATGGTATAAAAGGCGTTGGGTTAAGCATTGCAACAAACTTAAGCGGTGTTTTTTGGGCGATGGTGATCATTAAGTTATCATCTTTAGTTCATTTTGAGATTATTGGTTACGTTGTCACTGCTCTAGTTGCATTTATGATGTGCGCACAAGCAAAAAAATCGTGGTTATCTTTTATCCCTGGTACCTTTATAGGCTCATGCGCAACGTTTGCTGCAAATGGTAATTGGCAATTGGTTATACCATCATTGGTTGTGGGTGTAGTATTTGGCTATTTAATGAAAAGTTCTGGTTTATGGCTACACGCGAAACTCGCAGAAAAAAAAACGGCTCGCGCTGAAATAGAGTTACCCATCACCCAGGATTAAGTAAACAATCTTACACATTGCTCATTAACCAGCGTTATAAAAATGCCGCTAGATTTATGCTTAAAAAAGCGATTAATCAGCGGCATTGTTATATGTAATGATAAATTTATATTTGTCTATTTACGATGTATTAGCTATGACTAGGCACAAAAATACCATTACGCTCGATACACAGCTTTTTCAATGCTGGTCGGTGTTGGTCTTTAGACGCTAATACACAAACTCGCATTCCCTCATTCAGTAATTGTTTCGCACGAGCGATGACGTTCTCGTGTTCGTAACTTTCACGATCAGCATCTCGACGGCAAAGGTCGACAAAAATATCATTCTTCCCTTCAGGGTAGAGAACAAACTCTGATTGCTGCATCAAACGTAATGCTTTCAGTGTTAATAATTCAGGGTCGTTACCTGTTTCGATTAAATACAAGTTAGCGCCTGTATCTTGGTATGATGCTAATAATTCACTAAAAGCCTGTTCTAATTCTTGCTCTGTTGTTGCTGTTTCAACTGCTGGTAGACGAAAGAATGTCTCCCAGAACTTTCGACGTTCATCAACGGTTTTGTAATGCTGTTTTATTCGAGTACGCTGCTGTCCTGAATAATGAGCTAATAAGCTTAAGTTTTGTGGTAATTGTGTTTCGAAACGTTCTCGTAAGTAACGAACCAAAACAGGTGATGCGCCACCACTTGAAATGGCAACTTGCATTGGTGAACGATCAATCATGGATGGCGTTATAAAATCACAATATGCAGGATCATCAACAACATTTGTCCATATCTTTAATGCATTAGCATCATGATAAACTTGATGGTTGAGTTCACGAGAATCGGTTGTCGCCCAAACTTGGTCAAATTGTGTAAGAAGTGACTTTTTATAACGGGCTTTTAGATATTCAAATTTACCTTCATCGAGTAGTGATACAAGATGAGGGTGAAGCTCTGGCGAGACAAGCGTAATGTTAGCTTGGGCTTTAAGTAATAGATCTACTTTGCGGCAGGCCACTTCACCACCACCCACGACTAATACTTTTTTATGGGTTAACTTTAGAAAAACAGGGAAAAAATCCATTTCGTATATCCGTCAAATCGCTCATTTTTATTTTGAGTTGTGCAACAAGCTAATGTTTACTAAGAAATCAATCAGTTCATAAAGGTTACTAATTTAGTACCATGAAAAGATTATTAAGAGCAAGTTTAACATTGTAATCATTTAGCTGTGTTTAGTTACCTTGGTTTCGGCGATAGTAAAGTATGAGAAGAGTTAGCAGGAGGCTATAAAAGGTTACTGTACCGCCACTTTCTGTTTGTTCTGCAGCCGCAGTTACGACAGTTTGCGTATTGTCTCTATTATTTGAAGGATCTTTTATTACGGCAAAAGGATCGATATTCAGCGTTGGTTGTAATGAGGAATCATTAAGTGTGAATGTTGAATTATCATAATCTTGTATTTGTTGTTCTATCCAATCTCGATGGGTAGAAACCTGGGTATATTGCCCTGTAAGCTGATTATATTGGTTTTCTGGGTTGTCATTTCGATTTGAACATTTTGCCCCATTACTGGTTAACCCGATTAACCGAATGCCTTTATCACTATCAGATACTGCTTGATGATTTTGCCAGATAAGCGGGCCGCCAGAATCACCGCTACATACATCTTTAATTAAGCCATTAATGTTTGAATCTGCGCAGACAATATGTTCATTACCGATATTGAGCCCAACGCATTGGTTATCAGGAACACCGGCTAAACTAATTACTTGTAATGTAGTTGGATAACCTTTTCTAAGAGTGTCTCCCCAACCAGAAGCAATAGCAGTGACAGGAGAATCCATATTGGTCGCCCAAGTGTTGCTGAATATATTATCAGCTATGATTTGTTCATTAGGAGTAGCTAGTTTAACTGACTGGGCAATACCATACATTGAACGATTAACGCGAAAGAGCGCTATGTCATTGATAAAATTGTCTTCATTATAATTAGGATGACTGATCTTCTTTACGATATTAAAAAAATGCTTTTTATCAAGATTTGCAAAATTACCATCTTGAATCATGCTTGTACCAACGATGGCAATATCACTAATGTTTGATGAGTTGCAGTGTGCTGCTGTTAGTAACCAATACTCACTTATCACAACAGCGCCACAGCTGACACTGTCGAAACCTTTTTGTTTGAGTGCCGCTTGCCAAGGTATCAGTTGTGAATCATAAAGGGTAGCATCGGTACCATTAATGGCCTTGGCTGTTGCTTGTGCATTAACTGGTGTATTCGCTAACGCAGATGATTGGTAGCTAAAAGCAGCAAAAATACCGACTAAGTACGTTAATTTTTTTAGCCATAAATGCAATGTCATGTGCAGCTCCATCTTGAACTGTTGTTTATTAAAGCGTAGCTACAACTGTTTAAAAAATTACTAGTAGTGTGTCATTTATCGCAAAAAAATGAATTTGTATTATTTTCGATACATAATAGTGATAACTGAACTCCAGAAAAATTTTGCTGATGAATTTAGAATCTACGATATATTTTCATTATCTGGATTGAGTTATGTTTAAATCATGTATTGGTTTTGGTATTGCAGGTAACTTTGCTGGGCATTTAGAACAAGCGGGTGAAGCGAGGGATTTTTTAGATATAGAAGTAAAAGAAGAAGTTCAACCCAAAGGCATTTTTCCTTTTTATGTGCCTTCTAATACAAATTCATTCTTAACGGTATACCCACTTTCATCTACGCGCATTACGCCATCAAACAACGCTGATAATTTACAGATTGAGCCCGAAGTTGCGCTTATTTGTGATATTAAATATCAACAAAAAAGTACTGGTGAAATCAATGTTGTTAGTTTAATTCCACGTCAGTTTGCAGCGTATAATGATTGTTCTATTAGAAAGCCTGATGCGAATAAAATTAGTGAGAAAAAGAATTGGGGAGCAAACAGTAAAGGGATTTCAGAAACCTTGATTGATATCGACCATTTCCAAACTGGTGGGATATTAGATCGTTTCCGTATCGCAAGTTTTCATCGTTCTAATGGTCAACTTCATTGCTATGGTGAAGATAGCCCAGTAGTTGGATATAGCTACTTTCACCAAAAGCTGCTTGATTGGGTTATTGAACGTATGAATCACCAGCAGGATATTGGGCCAACTGAAAATATTAACGCGCTACTAAATCAAGCTGATCACCCAAAGCAAGCCATTATTAGTATTGGTGCAACTCGCTATACACCATACGGAGAAACACACTTCTTACAACCAGGCGATGCCAGTATTGTGGTTGTATATGATGGCATTTTATATAGTAGTGCAGATGTACTGCGTATGGCTGAAAACAATGATTGGCAAAGTAATGGGCTATCTGTATTGGTACAAACTGTTGATTAAGTAGTAAGATCAATTTGGTTAATAGCATAAACAAAGGATCCGTCATGTCGACATCAGTACCACATCAAGACTTAGTTTCAGTGCAATGGTTACATCAAGCATTAGCGAATAATGCACAGAACAATCTTGTCGTATTAGATGCTACGTCTTTTATGCCCGGCGTTGATCGCTCTCCAGAGCAAGAGCTGATTGAACAACGTATTCCACGTGCACGCTTTTTTGATTTTAATAACAAGCTAGCCGATCCAGATACCGATTTACCGCATATGTTACCGTCGGCTGAGCAGTTCTCACTCGAGGTAAGCAAACTAGGTATTAGTAATAATACCCATGTCGTGATTTACGATAGCTTAGGCATGTTTTCAGCGCCACGTGGCTGGTGGATGTTTAAAACGATGGGACACAATAATGTTTCTGTTTTAGATGGTGGGTTACCGGCATGGATAGAAGCAGGGCTTGAACTCGAATCAGGTGAACTAGAAAGTATAATCCCAATGGATTTTAACGCCCAGTTACAATCAGAATGGGTGATAGATGCTAAACACCTTAATGAATTACTCACTGATAAAAATGTTGCTGTGATTGATGCAAGGCCACGTGCACGCTTCTTGGGCTCAGTGAAAGAGCCGCGTGAGGGCATTCGAAGTGGTCATATGCCTAATGCAAAAAATCTACCGTTTGGTGAATTGCTTGATAATGGCCACTTTATTGCGCTAGCCGAGATAAAAGCCAAGTTTGATGTGTTATCAACACCAGAACAGCGTTTAATTTTTAGCTGTGGCTCAGGTGTGACAGCATGCATTTTAGCTTTAGCTGCAAATTTGATTGGCCGTAAAGCGCTCACTGTTTATGACGGTTCGTGGACAGAATGGGGTGCAACTGAGTGTTACCCCGTTGTTAAATAAATATCGTTAAAATAGAAATATAAAGGCGAGCAGTGTAATAGCATGATAATTAATACTGCCGCCTTATTTCTATTGGTTATTAAGGTGAGGTATTTAATTTGTAACGATCAGGCTTTCTCATCAATAGCAACATAGCCCTTATCTTTGATAATACTTTGCGCTTGGTTAGAAAGGACAAATTTAATAAATTGTTGCGCATCATTGGCTAAGCCTTTTTGTTTAAACATCAACAAAAACGGTCGAGCAATTTTATATTCGCCTGATTCAATATTGGCAGCAGTCGGTAAAACATTATCGTACGAGAGAGCCTTGACTGAATCATCAACAGAGCCAAGAGAGACATAGCCAATTGCATGTTTATTACGTGAAACTAAACTTTTCACCATGCCATTGGTACTTACCACCAGTACGCGTGGGCTGATATTAGAAACAGTAAAGCCAGAAACTTGTTTGGTTAACCCAAAAAAGTGTTCAAATGAAAAACGAGAGCCTGATGCATTTTCACGGCTCACGACTGCCATATCTAAATCTTTACCGTTAATTGATTTCCAGTTAGTGATTTTACCTTGGTAAATAGCAATAAGTTGCTCACGCGTCAGATTTGTTACCGGATTCGCTTTATTTACTACAAGCGCAATACCATCATAAGCAATAGTAATGGCTTTATAGTTATTATCTAATTCAGCACGAGAAATGACACGGGAGCTCATACCTATTTCAGCGGCACCTTGCTTAACAGCATTAATACCCGCGGTTGAACCGATACCTTGAACTTCAATTGTGGTGTCTTTATGCGTTGACGAGTAGGTATCTGCAAGCACATCCATAATGTGACTTACCGATGTAGATCCAACAACGGTGACTGTTTCTTTTGCTTGTACATTGAATGATATACATACGCCTAATGCGAGTAAGCGAATTACGGTTTTAAGCATTTTTTACTCCATGAGCTTCATTATTTCGAGCGTATGTTATTACGATAGTGTGACGGGTTTGTGAATCTCATAACTAAAAGTCATGTGTTGGCGAGTTAATAGCAACTAGAAATAGTCACTGTAAAAGGTTAATACCATGAGAGTATATAGTTAATATCATTGCCAATATAAGATAAAATTTTGAATCAACTTAGTAAAATGCTAAAGTCGATTAACAGATGTAACATTAAGTGTAGGGATTTACATTTAATGATTGAGGTAGGCGCCGTACAGCGTTAGTAGGAAATACACAAGGTTGGTTATATGCTTAAAATGGCAACAACAGCAACATCACCGAATAAAGCAATTTTATCTGAACGGATTCAAAAATTGATTAAAGGGCTTTCTAATGGCGTTTATGAACGTGAGGAAGTGATTAAGCTGTGTTTGCTTGCGGCATTAGCAGGAGAGAGTGTTTTTCTTTTAGGGCCACCAGGGATCGCAAAAAGTTTAATTGCAAAACGATTAATTCAGGCTTTTGATGATAGCAAATTTTTTGATTACTTGATGACGCGTTTTTCAACACCTGAAGAGGTGTTTGGACCTTTATCTATTCAAGAGTTAAAAGACAATGGTAAATATGTCCGTTTAATTGATGGTTACTTACCGACAGCACAAGTGGTTTTTCTTGATGAAATTTGGAAAGCCGGCCCTGCTATTCTAAATACGTTATTAACAGTGGTTAATGAACGTACATTCAAAAATGGTCAAGACATACTACCTGTACCTATGCGCTTGTTGATCACCGCATCTAACGAGTTACCTGATGAAGATAGTGGCCTTGATGCTTTATATGATCGAATGCTCGTTCGTGTATTCGTTAATCGTATTCAAGAGAAAAAGAACTTTAAAGCCCTATTGATGGGGGAAGGGCCAACACTACAAGAAATAGATCCAAGTCTCACTATTAAAGATGAAGAGTATGTTAACTGGCAGCAGCATATTGATGAGATCCAATTAAGTGAAGAGACCTTTGAACAAATCTTTAAGCTTAAATCAATGGTTGAAGAGCATGTTAATCAAACCGATGTGATTGATAGTGACAGTGAGTTGTATATCTCTGATCGACGTTGGAAAAAGTCGGTACGGCTATTAAAAGCCAGCGCGTTTTTTAATGGTCGTAGTGAAATCAACCCACTTGATTTGTTACTGTTGCAAGATTGCTTATGGCATAGCCCAGAATCGCGTAATGTTATTTGTAATATCATTAATACATTCGCGACAGAACATGCCTTTAATCAGACTCACTCAAGTTTAGACGCTAATGAAGCAGAAACTATCATCAATAAGATTAACAATGATGTCGTTGAAAAATTGGCTGTGCCTTTTACTAAAGAAAGCACTATGCGTAAAGAGTGGTTTAAATATAACTTTGCGACAGCCGCAAGATTTAACGTTAACAACAACCCTCGTATGATCAAATTGGTGATGCTACAGCAAAATCCATCAGTCTCGGAACAAGAGCCGGGTGATAGCCGATGGGTATACGTAGATGGTGATGAGTTTGATAAGAAAATTAGGACGGGTAAATGTGATATTTATGGTTTTGTAAATAAGAACACGCATTTGTGTCGCTTACAATTTGAAATTGATGCGCAAAACCGCCTAACCATTAAAGATATTGCTAATCGCTCGGTATTAGTAGGCATTGCAGGTAATAAAGGTATCACTGAAACTCAGCAACAAACATGGCAAGACGGTGTTGACGGTGCCATGGCAAAAATAGTTGATGCAGAGCATAACATTAAAAAGTCACGTGCAAGTTTCCACGGAGCATTACCGCATAACTTTATCAATGATGCTTTTCCTGCACTGATTGAACAAAGTCTATGTGATGCTGCAGATAAAGTGGCAGAGCTTAAAGGGCTTGTCGAAAAGAGTGCATTTCGCATTACCCATCTTTCTGAGTATTTTGCCAAATAATGCTTGTTGTTAAGCAGTTTATCGTTAGGTGTAATCAACACCTAACGGTAGGCACGAAAAAGGAGAATCGCGTATGCCAGTCTCTGAAGGATTAAACTTCGCATTGATGCTTGCTGAATCAGGCGTTATTGATAGTGCTGTTCATGAAGTCATGGTACGTCCGCAGTTATTAATGGCGGCAGAATCTAGCCCTGGTGTTAAAACGGCGATGAAAAACCAAGTCATGAAATGGCGAGGGCAAATGATCCGTCAAACCGCTAAGGGAACGGTGGTAGAACGGTTTCATGACGAAATAGAGCTTTATCAACAAGTCTGTAAATGGGATCAAGATTATTTTATCGAGCATGCTGATGAAGTCGTAAAAAAGCTGGAAGGGCAGTCTTCGTTTTATTTCAAAGCAAAAAATCTTGTAGCCAAAGAACACCAGAAACATAACCCGATGTTTCAACGATTCTTTTGTGACAAGTGGTATGAGTATATTGCTTATGCCTTAAAAGAAGCGCAAGAATCGGAAATTGAAGAAAATAAAGAAGATTTGTTGAAAGACTTGTATCAGCGTATTGAAACGTTAAAGCAAGTGGAAGAAGTAACTGAAGCTGGCGATGAGAAAAAGGCCGGTCGTTTATGGGATATGGCAAAAGCGAAATTGACGCAGACTGATGTCGATGTCATGAAGAAAATTGCTAAGTTTTTAAAAAACAATAACGGCTTGCAAGATATTGCTGAGAAGTTAGGGCGTATGGCCAGTGAAGTCGATGATCCTAATAAAGAGCGCGTAAAAGCAGAAGAACTTAAACTGGTGGAAGAGAAAAGTGACAATGTCACTGATGATATTGTCGGGATCCATGAAAGTGACGATCTCGCCAAACTCTTACCTAATGAAGCAATGTTTTTAGCCTATCCTGAATTAGAAGTGGTGTTCTATAAACACTTAGCCGATAAACGCTTAATGAATTACCGTATGCAAGGTACGCAGCGTAAACTACGTAAGGTAAAAGCGTATAAGCGACAAACTAAACAGGTAGATCAAGATAAAGGCCCATTTATTGTTTGTATTGATGCTTCAGGTTCTATGTCGGGTTTCCCTGAAAATTGTGCCAAAGCACTGGCTTATGGCTTAATGCAAATAGCACTTGCTGATGAACGTGATTGTTATGTCATTATGTTTTCAACTCAACAGATTACGTACGAGTTGACGAAGCAAGATGGGTTAAGCGAAGTGGTTAACTTTTTATCTTATTCATTTCATGGCGGTACGGATCTTGGTCCTGTATTAGATCAATCGATTGATTTGATGAGTGACGGTAAATATAAAAACGCTGATCTCGTGGTGCTATCTGACTTTATTGCGCCTAGCCAGCCTGAGGCTATGTTAAGCCGAGTAGAAAAACTGAAAGCCCAGAAGAACCGTTTTCATGCCGTTAACCTGTCAAAATACGGCAATCCAGAACTTTTAGAGATGTTCGATCATTGTTGGTCTTATCACCCTTCTAAATTAAGTCAACTAGGTAAATTATTCCGTATTCGTTAATGTTTACATTATTCGCGCTATAGCTTAATCCTGTAACGCTATAGCGCAAATATCTGTTTTTTCTTTTTATGTTCTGCGCTATTTGATTTTAAAGTATTCAAGCAATGCATTACGCCATTCATTACTCTGCCTAAATTGTAGTAATTCTCGGTTTACTGATTCTTCGTAAGGGCTTTGCTCTATTAACGCGATACCATAATTTTGCTTTTCAAATTGATAAGGTAAGACAGTTAATTTTTCATATTTACCGTTTTGTTTTGCGATCTTTAGCTCGTATTTTACGATTGCATCATCATTCACGGCAGCATCGATTTCACCACGTTCTAAAGCATCCAACATTTCAACGACTGTGTCGTATTGACGATGGGCAATACTGTGACGAGTTAAAAATTGCGACGACGTTGAAGCAGTCTTTGCGCCAGTATTAACATTCGCTAAATCGTTGGGGCTTTTTATATCGCTATTAATTAATCCGATAGTAAATGTACTGGCTAAAACTGCGGTGATACTGGCAATAAACAGGGTTGTGAAAACCGCCAGTGCAACGGTTAGTACTCGTCCTGTTAGCGTTTTAAATTCGTAATAATTAAAAGGTCCTTTGGTAATAAATAACAACCCTAGAATAAAACCTTCAATTAATTGCGCGGGTCTTGAACGCATCGAGTAAAGCTTGTCATTAACACGGTGCTCTAATAAATAATAGAGGCCACCGATAATTGCCGCAGCCGTGACAAAAATAGCAATAATGGTTAAGAGGTGTCTGTTAGTTATAATACTTTTAAATGTATCGAAATGACTGGCAGATTTAACAACAATTGCAAGATGCGTTTCGTAAAAAGAGTGCGAAAAATCAATGATTTGCTCTCGCTCTGGTGTGATCGATAAACACGATAACCCAATATCGATTTCTTTTGCCGCAACCGCTTGTAATAGATCTTTTAAAGGGTAATTTTTGAAGGTGTAAGGGATCTCCAACTTTTCAGCTATTTGCTGCCATAGTAAAATACTTAATCCTGTATATTCACCAAATTGATCTTGCATAACAAAAGGAGGGCAAATATAAGTGCCGATGACCAGTTCCTTGTTGCTTAACGCAGCCGTTGTCAGTTCATGTGATGTATCAACAGCTTGATGGTTTGACTTTTGGGTATCCGTTATTGCTGTCACTGGTGTATTTGCGATGGCGATATGTGAATAACTTCCCGCAAAAATAACGATTAATAGCACGAGTAAAGGCAGGTGATGGTACTTAGCGAGGCGTGGAGAACAGTAAATAACAAAAGTATTTTCTTGCGACATTATTAACTATCCTTTTGTTGTTTTTATTATTAAGTATAAATCCTTTCTCTTGTTTTGATTTTTGTACTGATGCGATATTGGATTTAAAAATGACAAATAAGCAGTGGTAAGAGCTGATAATTTGTATTTTAGAACTAAACAACACGTCAAATTATTAAGATATAGCAATAATAAGTGGACGATTTAGCCATTTATTTAATCATTAACACCTTAAACACTAAGTTTATCATCGATAAGCATGTACAATGCTGCGCTTTGATAAGATCCAATTCTGCGAGAAGCAAAGATGACCCAAAAGAAAAACGCACAGCCTAAGCAAGGCTTACACCCACGTAACCCACATCGTGCGCGTTATGATTTTGCGACACTAATTAAAGCAACCCCAGAGTTAGATCAGCATGTTAGCGAAAATGCTTATGGTGATCTTTCTGTAAACTTCTCCGATCCACTCGCAGTTAAAACATTAAACAAAGCGTTATTAAAGCATTTTTATCAAGTGGATCATTGGGATATTCCTGCTGGTTTTTTATGTCCTCCAATTCCTGGTCGTGCCGACTATTTGCATTACATTGCTGATTTATTAGCGCAATCTAACGAAGGGGCGATTCCTCAAGGTAAAGGTATTCGTGGTTTAGACATTGGTATCGGTGCAAACTGCGTCTACCCAATTATTGGACATCGTGTTTATGGCTGGCAATTTGTTGGTTCAGAGATCGATCCTCTTGCTGTGAAATCAGCAAAATTCATTGCAGGTAACAATCCACGTTTAAAAGGCGCTATTCAAATTCGTCTACAAAAGAATGCTGATAATATCTTTACAGATACGATCAATGATGAAGAAGTGTTTGATTTTACGTTATGTAATCCGCCATTCCATAGCTCTGAAGAAGAAGCAATGGCAGGTTCTGAACGAAAAGTTCGTAACCTTGCAGCAAATGCGAATAAGAAACAACAAGCTCGTTCTCGCGGTAAAGTATCGCCTGCTTTTAATAATGCGAAGTCATCAACAACACCTGTATTAAACTTTGGTGGTCAAAAAGCTGAATTGTGGTGTAAAGGCGGTGAAGTCGGTTTTATCAAAAAAATGATCAACCAAAGTGCAAGTAAGTCTACACAGTGCTTCTGGTTTACAACCTTAGTATCGAAGAAAGAAAACTTAGGTGTACTTTACAAGCAACTTGAGAAAGTGGGTGCGGTTTCGGTAAAAACTATTGAAATGTCACAAGGTCAAAAGATCTCACGTCTTATTGCTTGGACGTTCTTAAACGAAGAACAGCAACAAGAATGGCGCCAAGAGCGCTGGAGCTAATTTAGCTTTTGCTATAAATAAGCGATGTATTTATCAATACATCGCTTTATGATTGGTTCTCATTAATATCCAAAGATTACACAGAATTAGAATCATAGAACATACCACTATGTTAATTTAATGTTGCTTCCTCTAGCAGTCCAATAAGCTCACTCTCTGTTTGCGGTATTCTTGCCAATTCTAATAGAGGAGAATCACCTCCTTTCAGCATATAAGCCGTATTTGTGCAGTGATCATGATGGAACCATTTACCGTTAATACAAAGATCGGTATAGCATCTTTTATCTTTTCTTAATTTCATACCACCTCCTGTTAACAATAAGCTTCTTTCCAAATCATCATGATGATTTAGATCAAGTTAAGGTATTGTTAATTAAATATTAACGATAAGTGTGTTTTAAGCCTTATAGGCGCTCTCATTCGTCATCACAATACTTATACAATAAAAAAACTTGTACAAGGTGATCTATTTGTCTACATTGATTGTACAACAAGAAATAACTGTACAACTTTGGAGGCGGGTATGGGTATCCCTGTAGGAATCAGTTCATGTGTATTAGGCGAGAAAGTACGCTTTGATGGCGGGCATAAACGTAATCGTTTTGTAGCAGAAGACTTAGCTGAATACTTCAGCTTTAGAGCGGTATGTCCTGAAATGGCTATTGGGATGTCTACGCCGCGTCCGGTGATTCGTTTACAAGATAATGGCATTGAAGTACGGCTTGTTGATAGTAAAGATAATGCTATTGATCACACTGATAAAATGAAGGCGTTCGCCGATGAAATTATACCTAGTTTTGAGTGGTTACGTGGCTATGTGGTGTGCGCTAAATCACCTTCTTGTGGTATGGAACGAGTTAAATTGTATTTAGAAAATGGTAACTCAGTACCAGGCGGATCTGTTGGTATCTATACCAAGCGTCTAATGGAAGCAATGCCATGGTTACCTATTGAAGAAGATGGCCGACTATGTGATCCAGTACTGCGAGAGAATTTTATCTTCCGTGTTTATGCACTTGATGATCTCTATCGTAGTGTTGACGGTGGTATTACTCGAGGAAAAATCATTAAGTTTCATTCTCGTTACAAACTTTGCTTAATGGCACATCATCAAGAGTCTTATCGTTCGCTTGGACGCTTAGTATCGAAAATTCATGAGTGGGATGATTTAATTGAGTTCTTCTTAACTTATCGTCAGCAATTTATGGACGCTCTGAAAAACCGTGCAAGCCGTAAAAATAACACCAACGTGTTAATGCATATTCAAGGTTACTTTAAACGTGATTTAGATAAGGATCAAAAAGCAGAGTTACGTGATGTAATTATGCGCTATCGTGAGGGAAATATTCCTTTAATTGCCCCGCTAACACTTATTAATCATCACTTAACAGTAAACCCTGATGAATATCTTGCAACGCAAGCATATTTATCTCCTTACCCTGAAAAACTAAAGCTTCGTTTCTCATTGTAATAATGAAATTAAGGGTAAATATAGTGAATCAATTCAACCCTAAAAAGTTGTTAAACAGTAAGTGGACTGCTGCAGTCCCTAAAAATAAAGAAAAACATTTTATTATTACTGAACTTGAAATTAACGAAGAAGGTAAAGTTCTGTATTGCACGATGGAAGCAATAATGTCTAAACGTGAATTTATGATCATTTGGCAAGATTTAAGAAATACTTCGTTATGGCATCAAGGGTGGAAATAATGCAAGTATTGTTATTAATAAAAAGATATAACCATTCATCATTGAATGATTACTTTTAATATTAACAAAAATTATTTTCACCTTAAGCATAAGAAGGTATTGTTGTTAAGTGTCACGGAGTATTTATGGCGATTATAGTAGGAATAAGTGGTTGCCTTTTAGGACAACAAGTACGTTTTGACGGTGGTCATAAGCGTTTCAAATTCGCAGACGAAGAGTTAAGTGATTATTTTGAGTTCAAGCCTATTTGTCCAGAGGTTGGCATAGGCATGACAATCCCACGTCCAGTTATTCGTTTATTGGATAACAGCATTGATATTCGTTTAGTTGATAGTAAAGATAATACACTTGATTATACTGACAAAATGAACGAATTTACTGATAATGTTTTACCTTCATTAGAAACATTGTGTGGTTACATTGTATGTGCCAAATCGCCTTCTTGCGGTATGGAGCGAGTTAAACTTTATCTTGATAATGGTCACTCAGTACCTGGCGGTTCTGTTGGTATTTATACTAAACGCCTTATGCAGAAAATGCCTTGGTTACCGATTGAAGAAGATGGTCGCTTATGTGATCCGGTATTAAGGGAGAACTTTGTTTTTCGGGTTTATGCACTTAATGATTTATATGAGAGTGTTAAAGGTGAGGACGGAATTACTAGTAATAAATTAATGAAATTCCATGCTCGTTATAAATTAGCGTTGATGGCAAGCCACCCAGCAACGTACCGTAAGCTTGGTCAGTTATTAGCTAAAAGTCATCAATGGAACGATATTAATGCGTTCTTTGTAGAGTATCGTCAATTATTAATGGACGGTTTAAAGCATCGTTCAAATTGCCAAACGAATACGAATGTACTGCTACATATTCAAGGTTACTTTAAACGTAATTTAGATAAACAACAAAAAGCAGAATTACGCGATGTTATTATGCGCTATCGTGAAGGTAACCTGCCATTAATCGCACCGTTAACACTCATCAATCATCATTTAGCATTAAACCCTAATGAGTATTTATCAAAACAAGCTTATTTAGCGCCTTATCCTGAAGCATTGAAGTTACGTTATTCATTATAAATACGTATTGTGGTTTTTAAGATGTAAACGCCATATGTTGAACTAAAATAACCATTAGGCTACATCAATAGATTATTAAATGTAGTCTGTATACTTATTATTCTTTTCAATTATTCAAGGTAGAAAAATGAAAGACGAAACGCTATCCATTCACAGTGGTTACGAAACCGATCCGACAACTAAATCAGTCGCAACACCAATTTATCAAACGGTAGCCTACGAGTTTGATGATGCACAGCACGGTGCTGATCTTTTTAATCTTGAAGTGCCGGGCAATATTTATACCCGTATCATGAACCCAACCAATGACGTATTAGAAAAACGCATGGCTGCGCTTGAAGGAGGTATTGCGGGTTTAGTGGTCAGTGCTGGAAGCGCGGCGATTAACTATGCGATTTTAACCCTAGCTCAAGCAGGGGATAATATTGTATCAACACCACAACTTTATGGCGGAACCTATACGCTATTTGCTCATATGTTACCAAGCCAAGGGATTGAAGTTCGGTTTGCAAAAGATGATAAACCAGAATCTATGGCTGCGTTAATCGATGAAAAGACCAAGGCGGTTTATTGTGAAAGTATTGGTAATCCTAGTGGTAACATCATTGATCTCGAAAGAGTATCTCAGTTAGCACATGATAAAGGCGTACCTGTTATCGTCGACAACACTGTTGCAACACCTGTGCTATGTAAACCGATTGAATTTGGCGCTGATATTGTTGTTCACTCATTGACTAAATATGTGGGCGGACATGGAACAACATTAGGTGGCGTCATTGTTGATTCAGGGAAATTTCCATGGGCACAGTACAAAGATAGATTCCCTGTATTTAGCCAACCAGAACCGTCTTATCATGGTGTTGTATATAATGAAGCGTTTGGTGAAGCGGCATTTATTGGTAGAGCGCGAACTGTGCCACTAAGAAATACAGGTGCTGCGCTGTCTCCGGTGAATGCGTTTATGCTGATGCAAGGTTTGGAAACCTTATCATTACGCATGGAGAGACATACTGAAAATGCACTTAAAGTTGCACAATATCTCGCTAACCATGAGCAAGTGAGTTGGGTTAACTATGCTGGTCTTCCTGATTCGGATTATTACGAGTTATCACAAAAATATACCAAGGGTAAACCCTCTGCCATATTGTCGTTCGGACTGAAAAATGGTTATGAAGCAGGTGTTCGTTTTTATGATGCACTCGGTTTGTTTAAACGGTTAGTGAATATTGGTGATGCTAAATCACTGGCTTGTCATCCTGCCTCAACCACACATCGACAAATGACACCAGAAGAGCAGAGTCAAGCTGGTGTTCATCCTGAAATGATCAGACTTTCTATCGGCATAGAACATATTGATGACATCATTGCTGATTTAGAACAAGCACTTAACGCATAGCGTTTTTCAATATGGCAATCATTATTTTGATTGCCACAATACTTAGCTTATTTCTAATTACTACTCACGACCTCTTTTTTTGATGTGATACAACTCTAACTTCAATCTTGTACAAGGTTAAATTATTGTACAAGTTGGAGGTTTAACACTATAGTTATACATGAAAGAGCAGTTGTACAAGTTTGTATTGTTATGTTCTTAAACTAATTATGAAATTACGAATGAAGGTAATAATTTGAACGTTGAAATTAAGTTGTATTCAATTAGTGAAGTATCTGAAGCTACGGGTGTTAACTCTGTAACCTTACGTGCTTGGCAACGCAGATATGGTTTATTAGTTCCTCAACGAACACCTAAAGGTCACCGTCTTTATACCGATAGCGATATTGCTAAAATTCATGAAATTTTAACTTGGTTAGCCAAAGGAGTATCAATTGGTAAGGTTAAACCTTTATTAGAAGGTACTGCTGAACATCATGAATTAAATGTTGAAAAAATAGAAATGGTTGACGAAACCATCTGTTTAATTGAGCAGGGTAAAGTACAACAAATAGAAAAACGCGTACGTGAAGCATTAAAACTTTATCCATTTAATGTTTTAGAAGAGCAATTTTTAAAGCCAATTGAGCAACATATAACACGCAGTGATAATCCATTAAAAACATTACAAAAAAGTGTGTGGAACTCAGCACTTACTCAATGTTTTATTACTGTATTAGCGAAAGTTAATTCAGATAAAAATCCCCCAAGTCTCGTGTTAAGTTTTTCATCTTCAGATAATCACTTTGTGTGGCAACAGGCCTTAAAATTAGCGTATGAAGGTTATTACGCGATTGTTTTATCTGATTTATTAGGAAAAGTAACAGGATTGTCAGCATTTTTAACAGAGCATGACATTAACCACGTCTATATCGTTGGAGAAAACAAACTTGATAATAAGCAGTTAGCTGATATTGAAATAATAGAAAAAGAAAGCAATGTTCAAGTTTCTTTCATTGGAAGCATAAAAATGATCCACAAGCAGTAGAAGTAAAAAGATCCACCAGCATTATTATTTTAATAAGCTAATAGGAGTGATGATGACAAATAAAACAGTAAAAGAGCAGCACGTTATTATTTGGTTTCGTTCAGATTTACGTGTTGTTGATAATACAGCATTAAATCATGCAATCGATAGTGGACTTCCTATTATCGCACTCTTTATTGCAACGCCTATGCAGTGGCACCAACATAATATGGCGGCAGTTCAAGTAGACTTTGTTCATCGTCGGTTACAAGTATTAAAGCAACAGTTGGCTAAACAAAATATTCCTTTGCAAGTTATTGAAGTTAATGACTTCTCAGAATCGGTTAAGGTTATTGAGCAAGTTTGTTTTGATTATAATGCTGTGCATGTTTTTGCGAATAAACAATATCCAATTAATGAGCATAAACGTGATATAGCTGTAGGGGAATTGCTTGCAAAAAATAGTATAAAATTCAGTATTTTTGATGATAATTATATTTTGCAGCCTGAAATGGTTTTGACCCGTGATGGGGAATTATTCAAAGTTTTCACCCCATTTAGAAATGCATGGATCAAGCGTTTCTTATTATCACCTAGTTACCCCGTAACAAATAAGGGTGACACTGTAACTAGTGACGTGGTGATTAAGTTATTGTCTGCCTGTCATCAAATCAAAGCTTTCAACTATCCCATTATCGATAGTGTGTTATGGCCAGTAGATGAAGAAACTATTGCACAAAGATTAGAAACGTTTTGTGAAACTAAAGCCGAATCATATCACCAAAACAGAGATTTTCCCGCGATTGATGGCACTAGTTGTTTATCCCCATATCTTGCTATTGGGGCGCTTTCAGCTAGGCAGTGTCTGCATCAGCTATTGCAGCACTTTCCAAATGCATTAGAAATTAATAAGGATGATGGCGCTTTTACATGGTTGAACGAGATTGTTTGGCGTGAGTTTTATGGTCATTTACTTCATCGCTACCCTGAATTAAGCCAACATCAGCCATTTCAAAAGTTTACTCAGTTTGTCAAATGGAAAGATGACGCAACATTACTTAAAGCATGGCAAGAAGGAAAAACGGGGTTTCCTATTGTCGATGCCGCTATGAGGCAATTACGTGCAACAGGTTGGATGCATAATCGTTTACGTATGATCACTGCAAGTTTTCTAACGAAAGACTTGTTATGTGATTGGCGTGTCGGTGAGCAGTGGTTTATGCAGCACCTCATTGATGGTGATTTCGCTTCCAATAACGGAGGTTGGCAATGGGCCGCATCAACAGGTACCGATGCACAACCTTATTTCAGAGTATTTAATCCAACACTACAAGGGCAACGATTTGATCCAAAAGGTGATTTCATCCGTACATGGGTTAAGGAATTAGAACATGTTCCGGATAAATACATACACACGCCGCATCAATGGGCGAGTGCAGAATCACTGAATTATCCATTGCCAATTGTCGATCATAAGGAAGCCCGTCTAGTCGCAATTGAGTCTTTTAAACAAGCAAAGGCTTATATGGATATTCATCAATAACACTGGTGGAGGAATAAATAATGGACGCAGTGATAAACCCTGCATTAATTAAGTTTTTTAATGTGTATGGACAACTAGGAAAGGACAACCTCTCTCAACTGTCTGACGTTTATCATCATTTAGTTATTTTTGAAGATCCTGCACATAAAATTGAAGGTTTTAGTGCTTTAGAAGCTTACTTTTTTAACCTTTATCAAAATATAAATAGCTGTCGATTTATTATTAATAGCTATGTAGAAGATGATCATGAAGCGTTTGTTCAATGGACAATGCACTTTTCACATCCTCGATTACAAAATGGCAAAGAACGTAGTTTAGAAGGCTGTACTCAGCTGAAATTTGAACAAGATAAAGTGATTTATCATCGTGATTATTTCGATATGGGGGAAATGATTTATGAAGGTCTACCCATGTTTGGACGCATTATTCGACACATTAAATCAAGGTTAGGGCAATGAATCAGGTATTGATCACAGGTGCTAGTTCAGGGATTGGCAAACAGCTTGCATGTGATTATGCAGATGACGGGTGGCGTGTTATTGCTTGCGGTCAAAATGCGCAGCGTTTAAATGAATTAGAAGAAGAACATCAAGCGATAAAAACATTACGTTTCGATGTAACAGATTTTGAAAGCACACTATCAGCGCTTACATCCTTAGAGACTCTACCAGAGTTAATTATTTTAAATGCCGGCACGTGTGAATACATTGATGAAGGAAAAATTGATACAGCATTAGTTAAACGCGTTTTTGATGTCAATGTTTACGGAGTTCTCCATTGCATAGAAGCCTTACAAGCGCGATTTAATGAAAAAACGCATTTAGTCATTATCAGTTCTTCTGCCAGTTTCGTTGCTTTACCACGTGCAGAAGCCTATGGCGCTTCTAAGGCTGCAATGAGTTATATCACTCAAGCACTTGCTGTTGATCTCGCTTATTTGAATATGAAAATTACGTTAGTGAATCCTGGTTTTGTAAAAACGCCATTAACAGATAAAAACGATTTTACGATGCCAATGTTAGTGTCACCCGAACATGCTTCAAAAAAAATAAGATCAGGTATTGCTGCAGGAAAAAAAGAAATTAGTTTTCCTGCCACCTTTACACTGTTTCTTAAAACTATTGCGCTTTTGCCAATTACATTTCGATTGGCAGTAATTAAACGAATGACGGGGAAATCATAATGAAAATAGCCATTATAGGTTCCGGTATTTCAGGCTTGACGTCCGCTTGGTATTTACATCAAGAACACGAAGTTACTGTTTACGAGGCAAACAGTTATGTCGGTGGGCATACTGCAACGGTAGATGTCACTGTAGATAGTGGTGATTATGCCATCGATACTGGGTTTATTGTTTTTAATGATCGTACTTATCCAAACTTTGAAAATTTGCTTGAACAACTTGAAATAACAGGTAAGCCAAGCGAAATGAGCTTTAGTGTTCACAATGAGCGTACGGGGCTTGAATATAATGGGCATACTATTTCATCACTGTTTGCCCAGAAACGTAATTTATTGAACCCGGCTTTTTATCGCTTTTTGTATGAGATCACCCAGTTTAATAAGCTTGCTAAAAAGGTTGTAGGTGATAGTGAGTTAATGAATCAAACGCTAGGTGATTTTTTAACTCAGCATCAGTTTAGTGATTACTTTGCTGAAAATTATATCTTACCGATGGGGGCTGCTATTTGGTCTTCAACGTTATCTGATATGAGACGTTTTCCCTTAGCTTTCTTTCTGCGTTTTTTCTTAAACCATGGTTTGTTAGACATAACTAATCGTCCACAGTGGCGTGTAATACCGGGTGGTTCTCGTGAATATGTTAGAAAAATGATGTCTTATATCGGAGATTGTATTCAACTAAATAGCCCTGTCTCTTCGGTGAAGCGTAGTAAAGGCAAGGTAATTGTTACGGTTAATACTAAGCAAGAAGAATTTGATCAAGTGATTTTCGCTTGTCATAGTGATCAAGCGTTAAAAATGCTGTCTGACGCAACATCAGAAGAAAACTACGTGTTATCAGATATTCATTATCAAGAAAACGAAGTGGTTCTTCATACCGATACTTCGTTATTACCAAAACGTCAGGCTGCATGGGCATCTTGGAATTATTCGTTACCTAAATCTCGTGATGCTCGAGAACGTAACTTAGCGTCACTGACTTATAACATGAATATACTTCAAGGCATTCTAGCTCCTGAAACATTTTGTGTAACCCTTAACCAAACTGAATCGATAGATAAAGACAAAATACTGCGCAAATTTGTTTATTCTCATCCTGTTTTCAATACGAAAAGTATTGCGGCTCAGCAGAAACGTCATTTAATAAATGGACAAAATCAAACATGGTTCTGTGGTGCGTATTGGTATAACGGTTTTCATGAAGACGGGGTACGTAGCGCGTTAGACGTTGTCGAAGCAATAAAAATGCAATCATTGACGCAATCAGAAGATGAAATGGTAACAGCGAAATCTCTGAATGTTTCTAATGAACCATCATATAACTGTGTCATACGAAGTTATTAGTATGGGGAAAGATAATCAGCTAAAAAGCGGCATCTTTCAGGGATGGGTTAGGCATCGACGTTTTACACCAGTGGATCATAGATTCACATATTCTATGTTTATGCCCCATATCCACTTAAATGAATTAGATCAGTTGGATAAACAAGTAAAAGGCTTTGGATTATCACTGTTTAATTTCGCTCGATTTCGACGTGATGATTACGTAAAAGGTGATCCTGATTTAGCACAAGCTGTAAAAGATAAGGTCTATGCGCTAACAGGTAAAATGATTGATGGCAATGTCACTATGCTATGTCACTTACGTTATTGCGGATTGTATTTCAGTCCTCTTAATTTGTATTACCTCCATGATGATGAAGGTCAATGGCAATATATGTTAGCTGAAGTCAGTAATACACCTTGGAACGAACGTCATTACTATGCGATACCGGCCCCGCAATATTGGCAGGGGCGTGAATATAGTCATGATAAGGCGTTTCATGTTTCACCTTTTAACCCTATACATCAACAGTATCATTGGCGATTAACAGAGCCTGATAGCAATTTGCTGGTTAACTTGGCTGTGAGTCGATACAAAGATTGCATCTCTCCGAGCAGGTATTCGGGTGATTCGAAAAATAGCCATCAAAAAGTATTTGATGCCACCATGCAGATGCGTAAGCAAAACTTCACATCTGCAATACTTATCAAGCAATTACTGCTTACACCGATTATGACAATAAAGGTTGTTATAGGTATTTATTGGCAAGCGCTTAAATTATTTATTAAAGGCGTACCAATTTATGATCACCCAAATAACACACCGTATGAAAAAGTAAATAAACACAAGATTAAACGAGGGAATGACAATGCTTAGAAGCGACGTACAACAATCATCATCAGTTAATGTATCAGCCTCTGATCATGCATCTCGGCATATTTTATTTAAAGTATTAAAACACCTTTCTAATGCGGGCTTAAGTGTATCTGATTCAACGGAAGGCACCGTCTTCTTTGGTGACAAACAAGCACCGCTACAAGCGAGTATTAATGTCCATAACCCGCTTTTTTATAAACGCTTACTGACGGATGGCAGTATTGGTGCAGGTGAAGCGTATATGGAAGGCTGGTGGGATTCACCAAACTTAACCAATGTAGTACGGGTTTTGGCTAAGAACCTGACAACGTTAGATAAGCTAGAAGCAAAAATGGGGTGGATGAGTCGAATCTCCGAACAGATTGGGCACTTGCTGCGTAAAAATACCATTAAGAATGCGCGCAAAAACATATCAGCACATTACGATCTTGGTAACGATCTTTATCGTCACTTTCTTGATCCTAATATGCTTTATTCTTCGGCTATTTACCTCAATAAAAATGACACGTTGGATCAAGCACAATGGAATAAGATGGATCGTTTGTGTCAGAAATTAAAATTGACTGAAGACGATCATTTACTAGAAATTGGTACTGGATGGGGCGGTATGGCGATTCATGCAGCGAAATACTACGGCTGCCGTGTTACCACTACTACGATCTCTGAGCAACAATATTTATGGGCAAAAGAGCGAGTTGAAAAAGAAGGTCTATCTAATCGTATCACCTTACTTATGGACGACTACCGCGATTTAACGGGGCAATACGATAAGTTAGTATCGGTTGAAATGATAGAAGCAGTCGGTAAGCAATACCTTAAAACCTATATTGAAAAGTGTCAGTCATTATTAAAACCAACTGGCTTAATGGCGATTCAAGCAATCACAATTGCCGATCAACGTTATGATAGTTACAGCCGCGGCGTTGATTTTATTCAAAAACACATATTCCCTGGCGGTTTCTTACCTTCAATTACCGTATTGCTTGAAAATCTAACACAGCACAGTGATTTCGTGATGCGAGATATTAAAGATATTGGCTTAGATTATGCGAAAACTCTTGAAGATTGGCACCAGCAATTTAATGAGAATGCCGTAGCATTAGAGAAATATGGCTACGACGAAAGGTTTATGAGGATGTGGCGTTTTTACTTTGCTTATTGCGAAGGTGGTTTCTTAGAGCGCACCATTAGTACTATTCAATTTGTCGCAAGTCGCCCGCAATGGAGAGAGTAAATCCATTGGCAAACAAACTAAAAGTACTATTGGCCGGTATGGTGTTTAACTTCTATTGGTTACTTGCTGTTTGGGGGCAATATCGTTTTAGTTACATCTTGGTTTTCATACTTATAGCCACATGGTTTATGGAATCTAAGGCGTGGCGTTTCTCTGTATTAGCATCGATACCCGGTATCGTGATCGATTCAATGCTCAGACATTGGCAGGTATTTGATTTTCCAATACCGAATCGAACACCACTTTTCTTTAATGTTGAGAGTATTGGTTTGATCCCAACATGGCTTATATTGCTTTGGTTGGGTTTCACAACCTTTGTTTGGGTTCTACGCACATCAATTAGTGGCTTTGCTACACATTGGTTGCTGGTGGCTGGCAGTCTGGGCGGTGCATTGAGTTATTGGTCTGGAATGAAATTAGGTGCGGTAATTTGGCAGCTAGAAACATTAGATACATTCTTTGTGCTGATAGTGATCTGGTTTGCGGTATCGGCGTATCTTTTATGGTTACTCCGTATTTTAAATAAAGATCCAAATAACTCGACAGCTTAGGAGCAATAAATGCGATCACTTATTATCTATTTTGGTGTATTGATGTGCTCCAATATTGCAATAGCAGAATCAGACAATAACAATAAACCGATAAAAAATAACGCATCTTCACAGCTGCAGACCCTGAGTGATAAATACCCATGGCATCAATGGAAAAAAGTGGGTCAAGCAACACTTGAATGGGGAATATGGGATATTTATAACTCAGAGCTTAAAACGCCAACAGGGCGTTACAAGGGTACTAAAGATGATTTAGCCTTAATTATTCGTTATTTACGTAATATAGATAAAGATGCGTTATTAGATGCGACTGAAGAGCAATGGCAACATTTAGGTTATAGCAGCCAACAAATAACACCGTGGCTAAAAACGTTATCAACCATATGGCCAGACGTTAAAAAGGGCGACAGATTAACCTTCATTCTCCGTAATGGTGAAGGGCAGTTTTATCAACAAGGTAAGCCACTAGGGAATGTTCTATCACCATCGTTATCACAAAGCTTTATTGCTATTTGGTTATCACCAAAGACATCGTATCCGGAATTACGTCAGCAGTTAATTGGAAAATAGCGAGCATAAATTCTCTTACTCTGCATGTTAATCATTCAAAGTGAGACTATGGAATAAGGTCATGGCATGAAAAAAATAACCTCAATATTATTAGCATTAATGTTGCTTTTAACAGGGTGTACAGCGTCTATTTCTGATTATAAATCTTCACAACCCAAGTTTGATTTATTTGGTTACTTTGCTGGTAAAACAACGGCATGGGGAATGCTGCAAGATTATAAAGGTAAACAAACACGCCGATTTACGGTTGATATAGTAGGTACAGTAAAAAAGGATACATTAACCCTTGTCGAAGACTTTGTATTTGATGATGGTGAAACCCAACAGCGTATTTGGACGATAAAAAAACAAGCAGATGGACGATATACCGGAACGGCGGGTGATGTTATTGGTGAAGCACAAGGAGTTGAGGTCGGTAATGCATTGCAATGGCAATATAACTTAGCGATTCCCGTAGATGATACAGTTTATAATATTACATTTAATGACTGGATGTATCGCCAAGATGAAAAGCACATGTTCAATGTTGCAACCATGACCAAATTTGGCTTTGAAGTAGGTAAAGTGACGTTGTTTTTCCAAAAAAGATGATTAATTTAAATATGTAATACCATATTTTCTCTATCTATTTATTACGCAATAATAAGCCAGTTTGATTGACTGGCTTTTTTGATCGAATTATCACGTCATAAAGATACTATGTTATACGGTTACTATTATAGTGAGCTTTGTTTCTAATTTTTAGTCAATGAGTTTATAAATCATGAATTATAAATAGTAATTTAAAAGACATAATCAAATAACGGATTTAGGAAAATAATAATGCTTAAAAAATGGAATGAAAAATGGTTCAAACGTTGGAGCATACGGCGTGAAAAAGGGCAGTTGCATTATGTTCTTTCTCAAACAGCAATTTATGTTTTTTTCTTAATAATTGGTTTGTTTTTACAAACGTTACTTTTTTCTAATCAATCTAAATGGGATGTGTTTTTACCGAATACAGCAAAATACGCACTGTTTTGGTTTGTCATGGGCTTAATAGTAAATTACTTTGGATGGATATTTGCTGAAATTCGATATCAAAATGTGATAAAGAAAAAGAAAGAAGAAAACGGTAACCATTAAATACGAGAGATCGTTCTCTTCTAGCACATCTTTAATCAAAAGATTAGAAGCCTACATCTAAACAGGCTTTGATTTAACTAAACTCGATGCTGGTTATCACCCAAAACCACGCGACATTGCAACGATACGTTTTAATACCCAACGGATAAGCAGAGGTGTGCGGTTATCTTTCTCATCGCGAGTATATTTAACGATTGCCAATGCCATATCGGGTTTCGCTGTTTTTCTTAGTACCTTATGAATGATCTTACGCATTGGTATTTTAGTATCAGTGATATTCGCTAAGTCACGAAACAAAGGTTCATAGCCATTTTTATATAAGAAATGTTCAATGTCTTTTGCTGGCAATACTGTCAAGCGTTCACGCTCGGGATCATCGCCAAGCATATTACGGACTTTCTCTGCATATTTCTTACCCGCTAGATCACCATCAGCCACTAAATGCCATTCAATACCGAGTATCTTTGCCAACTTGATCAATGGCTTTAATCCACTTTGCGCAAACTCAATAATTTGAATCCCTTCTGCGGCAAGGTTATAACCATTTAGGTGTGCCATTTCATTAAATAACCATACTTCCGTTTCCCCTTCAACTAACAGCCATACTCTTGCAAAGAAAGCACTCGGGCGATGCATGCGTACGTGAAAAGTGACTTTACGGGTATCATCTTTACTCAACTCCCCATTATCTACACCATATACTTCCGTTTTATATGGCTGACGTATCAACTTCTTGATCGCGGTTAACGGCGCAGAAGTTAAAAGCTCAGGGCTGTTGGTCGTTAAGATCTTTTGCATCGGCATATTTTGAATAAACGCCCATGCTTGATGGAGCATGATCGGATGCAAACGACCTTCTGGATCTTCTAAGATCATAATAGGTCGTGAAATGCGTTTTAACTCGACAGGACCCCTTGCACGAATATATTCATTCAATAACCCCATTAACAATAAACGCGCTTGCTTTGTCATGTGGGGCTGAATCAATTGATCAAACGGATTTGCATATAAACCATGTGTATTGGTTTGTTGTAATGAAGAGTAGTGTGGCGATAATGCTTTACTACGCTGGTGGGGCGCAAAGGCAAAGTAGTGATCAACTAATGATCGTAACGTAGTAATACTACTTTTAATTTCTGCTGTACTGACATGACCGGGCTGTGTCATTAACCGTCGACAGGTATTATCTAAACGTTTTTGTACGCGAAGCTCTTGCGGCGTTTGCGTTAATGGCTGCTCATTATTACCGTCATGACGTTCTTCGTGAAGACGTCTCGAATCACGAATACGAACAATAGGGTGAAGCACCATTAGCTGTCGAATCAACTTATCCGTATCAGGATGTGAAATGCCATGACCAGTTGAATGTAAAAATTGTCTATTAGTAATGATCTTATCGTTTTCAATATGGCTGTGAATTTGATAATAAAAATGCTTTATACCGTCTTTTTCTGAGAGAAAAGGCTGAAACCCACGGTAGCGACGGGCATTATGTTCACCTTTATAATCTTCATTCCAATGTAAAACAATCTGAATTTCTGTCGCTCGCTCATTACCTAACGCATGATCGATATGGAAATCGGAAAAGTTAAACTCGTAAAACTCAGCATCTGGAGACAATGCTAAACAAAGCGCATCGAGCAAAGAGGATTTACCCCACGCATTTTCACCAATTAGGACGGTTAACTCTTTAAAAGACAAGGATAAACGCTTAATACCACGGAAACCGGATATTTCAATTCTTTCTAAATGCATAAAACTCTACAAACCTCGTTTATTCCTGTATACGATATAGTAAATCAATCGTTGACTCGCAAGAACTGATCACATATTCATAGCATGATATGCTTTAAATAGTTATATGATTTCAAACAAATAATAATAGAAGGAAGAGTTAGATGGCTAAGATAATTCACTCAATGATCCGTGTGTTAGATCTTGACGCTTCATTAAAGTTTTACAAAGAAGCATTAGATTTAGAGATTGCTGAGCGTTTAGATTTTGAAGGGTTTAGTCTGGTTTACTTACGCAACAATGAAAATGATATGGAGCTTGAGCTGACTTGGAATGAGGGAACGGAAGAACCGTATACCCATGGTACGGGTTATGGTCATATTGCTGTCGCTGTGGATGATTTAGAAGCTGAACATGCAAAATTAACGGATTGTGGTTATGCGCCTTTAGAGATTAAAGAGTTTTTCCGTGAGGGGACGTTATTAGCGAAGTTTTTCTTTGTACAAGATCCGGATGGTTACAAAATTGAGTTTTTACAACGCCATGCTCGTTATCAGTAACATTTTAGCAAAGATGATTTAATGGATAGTAAGATGATAAATAGCAATTAGTCTTACTATTCATTAAATGATCATCATGAATCATGCTATATTGATATTTATCACAGTTATTTTGTCTTATAGTGAAATCGTTTAGGCTAAATAGGTGACTTAAACTAAACATATCTCTCATTCATATGAGTCCTTCAGGGAGAGACGTAATTTTTTATGACAAAGAATAATAAAAAAGCAAAGATTACATTTGCTCATATCAATGATACGCATTCAAATTTTGAACCATCATCTATATCACTGAATTTACCTGAACACGTTTTAGATACTGAATCCTCGGTTTATGCCAGTTGTGGTGGTTTTTCTCGTATTTCATCGGCAGTAAGTGAATTAAAAGCTGAAGCCTATTTGAATCAACGTGAATTCATGTTTTTACACGCAGGTGATTGTTTCCAAGGCACGTTATATTTCTCATTATATAAAGGTATGGCTAATGCTGTACTACTAAATGCGATTGGTGTTGAAGCGATGGCATTGGGAAATCATGAACTTGATATGGGTAACGACTGTGTCGCTGATTTTCTTGATCATACGCATTTCCCGTTACTGGCTGGTAATTGGGATCTGTCACAAGAAGTTCAAACCAAGTCTAATCCGCTGCGAGATAAAGCCAATGTTTACGGTTATGACAATAGCACTGCAACCGCTAAATATATTGTAAAAGATGTGCATGGTGAGCCTGTTGCGATTTTTGGTGTCGCGATCGAAAATATGGCCGGCATTGCGAACCCAGATCCCGATACTCACTTTATGAATGTCGAGACGGTTGCGCGTAATACTGTTCAGTATCTACATAAGCAGGGTATCAATAAGATTGTTGTGTTAAGCCATCTAGGCTATGACCACGATATTGAGCTTGCTCAAGCTGTTGATGGAATAGGCGTCATTATTGGTGGCCATACTCACACCATGCAAGGTGATTTCACCAACGTTGGTTACGGTAAAACTGATCAATACGCACACACTGTTAATAATACCTGTGTTGTACAAGCGGGTTGTAATGCATTGGCGGTAGGACATATAACATTAGAGTTTGCTGAAGACGGAACAATTGAGCAGGCGTTTGGTGCTAATCAACTATTATTAGGTCGTCAATTTACGGTAGATGCAAGCCGCACCGAGCATTTAGAAAGTGATGATCATGAAATCGTTCGTCATTTTTTAAGCCAGCAAGATAACATTCGTTTTGTAGTGAAAGATCCTATCATTGAAAATATACTCAATGAGCACTATCGCCCTGCGGTACGTGCACTGCAAACTGAAGAAATTGCTGTTATTAATGAGCCGCTTCGTCATATTCGTATTCCTGATCAACGAGGTCCAAGTCAAATTGCTCCTTGGGTGGTTGAAAGTTTCGTCTGGAAAGCCCGTGAGCTAGGTCATAACGTCGATTTTGGTATTCATAACGCTGGTGGCGTTAGGTGCTCATTAAATCCAGGTATTATTACACCAGCAGATATCGCAGGGAAATTACTACCTTTTGCTATTGGTATTATGATTTATAGCGTTAAAGGTAAACGTATTCGTCAAGCGCTTGAAGGAGCGATTGATAATGCGATTAGTAACGGTGTAGATGGGACTGGTGATGGAAGTTTTCCCTATGTAGCAGATCTTCGTTACACCTATCGTTGTTGTGCTGTGAAAGGTACACGCATTGAGTTATTAGAGCATTTACAAGACGGTAAGTGGATACCTGTTGAAGATGATAAAGTTTATAGTTCCGTTTCATCGGGCTATACCGCAACAGGTAAAGAAGGCTATGCGCCATTATTAGATTACGTTAAAGAGCCTATGCCGCTTAACGTTACAATGGCTGATGCTTTTGAAGCTTATGCAAAACAGAAAAAATACTTTGATGTACCAGTAGATAATAATACGGTTTATATTCCCTGTACTGGTAATCAAGATGTCGCCTAAATACTAGGTAAACTCATCGATAGAAACAAAGCTTAAGCCGACTAACAATTTACCGTTAGTCGGCTTTCTTTTTATCGACAAATGAATCTTGGTTTTCAAACTTAGTCTTGGCGATGAGTTTAAGAAGAACAGGTAATGTATAAGTCGGAATTTGAATCGCTGCCATCAGTGCTAAATATTCAAATCCTAAATAACTGCTTGCTATGGTGTAGGTAAGTAATACATTACGATTAGTTGCAGTAATGGCATACAGCGTTTTGGCTTGTTGATTTTTCTTATAATAGGTTAAGTAAGTGATACCGAAAAATAATCCGCAAAGTAAACAGCCTAGCAGTAAATAGCTCATCCCTTCGTGTAATGAACGTTCAAACATTTCCCTCAAAGGAGCGACAAGTCCAAGCGGAAAAGCAAAAATTAGCAGAACGGTTAACTTAGATATTCTGTGATGAATTTTCTGTAATAGTGTTGGGTTTATCATTTTGTAGCAAAGCGCAGAAATAGCCATTGGTCCAATAATGAATATCGTTAGTCGTTGTATATATTGGATAAAATCCAAAGTTACTGTGTCACTTTGAAGTAACGTAAGGTTAAAAAATAATATGATTGGCATCATTAATGTTGAGGCAATCGTTAATGCCATCGCATGCAATACATCAAAGCCTAAGGTTTTCGCTATGGCAGGGGTCGCAAATAATGTACCTGTCGCCGTTACCGCCGTTATAGCGATAAATAGTGGGGTTGAAATGTTAAAGATATATAGCAATACAGCGGCGAATAAAGTGAGCCCTAGGCTATGGAAAAGCGCATAAGACCAAACACTTTTAGATAACAACTTGCGGATAAGTAACTCTTGTTTAATTCCTAATAAAGTAAAAAGCATCAGGAAAAACAAGATATACGGTAAAGCAGGGAAGACAATACGACTAATACTTGGAAAGCTAAAACCGACGATACCTGCAGACATCAATAAAATAGCAGAATATTTATTAAGAAAAAAAAGCATAAGTTAAAAATCCTTTTGTTAACTTATTGTTATCATTGTTTTTGTTTAAATACAAAAAAAGATTCTATTTGAAACAAAAAACTAAACATTTAGTAATGTAATCGTTCTTAATAGTCTTTTGTGCTTTAGGGTAATAATCGTTAGTAATCAAGTGTTAACACATAAGAAAAACTAATGCTATGAAAGAAATATTGTCATTTATAGGTTATGTAAACAGACGATAAACTACTCGTGTTTATTGAATTTAATACCTTTTTCAGGGGCAATCATGGCACATACATTTGATGTGGACGCAGCTACAACGTTACATCTTCAGGATAAAAAAAGTTACGAAGTAACGATCAAAGGATTGATTGCACACCTATTTGATATTGTATTTAACCGATCAAAAAAGTCAGTCGCTTACAGTATTGAAGATATCCCAGTTCATTTACAGAAAGATATTGGCATCTATCGATAACATTTTGTATTGAGATTTTTAAAGTCGGCATGATTGCCGGCTTTTTTTTGCTTAAAATTCCGCTATAACCGCCTAAAAATAGTGGGTACTATTTGGCTTTAGTTAAAGTAAAATATTCATTGCTAAAAATAAAAATATTATTAAATGATTTAGTCGTAGGAGTATAAAAATGGGCTTTTTTTCAAAGCTATTTGGTTCTAAAAAATCAGAGGTTACCACTCAGGAAGTTGAGCCAACTCTTTATAATGGTTACTTAATTTATCCTGAGCCGAAGCAAGAAGGAGGGCAATTTAGAATCGCTGGAAGAATTTGTAAAGAGATCGACGGAGAATTAAATACACACCACTTTATTCGTTCAGATTTACTCAGCTCTCGTCATGATGCGGAAACATTTATGATTAAAAAAGCAGAAATGTTTATTAAACAAATGGGCGATAAAATGTTCAAATAAAAGCTGTAGTAATATTCAACAAATTTCATTGCAATTGTAATGGTATAAAAGTATCTTTTTAAACATTAAAAATGAATTTTACATTATATCATTATCCTATTGTGAATATTCATATGACAAAATTATCAGTTAAGCATATTTAAAGTTGGTTGTTTTTTAAAACAATAAGTTGATTAGGTTAAATATTGTTTATTGAGTATATAGCTGACAATTATCGTTTTAGAGTCAAAAGCAGATAGAAAGTGTGATTCAGTCATTATTTTCAAATGTACTATTATGGATGCTAGAAATATAAATGTAGTTTAATTTCAGTAGTATAATGACAGTCACTAGGGTTTTTGGCTTGTAGATATGGGGATTTTTGTATTTTTACTACAAAAAGCTTGATGTTGCTTGCTGGGTTGGATACAAAATGATTATGTTTTAGCCAATGTACAGGGAATAATAATGCAGATTGGTGTACCGAGAGAGGTACTCGCTCATGAGACGCGAGTAGCTGCAACACCTAAAACGGTCGAGCAGATATTGAAAATGGGGTTCAGCGTTGTTGTTGAACAAGGAGCTGGACGTTTAGCAAGCTTTGATGACGCTGCTTATGAAGCGGCAGGGGCAACGGTTGTCTCAACTGATGAAGTATGGCAATCGGATCTTATTTTTAAAGTCAATGCACCGCAGGTTAATCCTGTAACAGGTGTAGATGAATTTGAGCTCATCAAAGAGGGTGCAAGCTTAGTTAGTTTTATTTGGCCTGCTCAAAATCCTGAATTATTAGAAAAACTATCGTCTAAAAATATTAATATTATGGCGATGGATTCTGTACCGCGTATTTCACGTGCACAGGCGCTTGATGCCTTAAGCTCAATGGCAAATATCGCAGGTTACCGTGCTGTTGTTGAAGCCGCTCATGAGTTTGGTCGATTCTTTACTGGTCAAATTACCGCTGCAGGTAAAGTGCCTGCAGCGAAGGTCCTCGTTGCTGGTGCTGGTGTTGCAGGTCTTGCCGCTATTGGTGCTGCTGGTAGCCTTGGTGCGATTGTTCGTTCTTTTGATGTTCGTCCTGAAGTTAAAGAACAAGTTGAATCAATGGGCGCTGAATTCCTAGAAGTTGATTATAAAGAAGATACTTCAACGGGAGATGGCTACGCTAAAGAAATGTCTGATGAATTCAATAAAGCGGCTGAGCGTTTATACGCAGAGCAAGCGAAAGATGTCGATATCATCATTACTACCGCACTTATCCCTGGGCGCCCAGCACCAAAATTGATCACCAAAGAAATGGTAGATTCAATGAAATCAGGCAGTGTTATTGTCGATCTTGCTGCTGCGAATGGCGGTAACTGTGCATACACTGAAGCAGATAAAGTTGTTACGACACCAAATGGTGTAAAAGTTATCGGCTATACAGATATGGTTGGTCGCTTACCAACACAGTCTTCTCAGCTCTACGGAACAAACCTTGTTAACTTACTTAAACTGCTTTGCAAAGAGAAAGACGGTAATATTGATATCAATTTTGATGATGAAGTATTACGCGGTCTAACGGTTGTTAAAGCGGGTGAACTAACATGGCCTGCGCCACCAATTAAAGTTTCTGCGGCAGCTCAACAGCCAAAAGCGGCGGCTAAAGTTGAACCTAAAGTTGAAGAGCCTGCATCACCGGTTAAGAAATTTGGCTTAATGGGCGCGGGGATTGCGCTATTTGCTTGGATTGCTAATTATGCTCCAGCAGAGTTTTTAACGCACTTCACTGTATTCGTCCTTGCATGTGTCGTTGGATACTACGTGGTTTGGAATGTATCCCACTCTTTACATACTCCTTTAATGTCAGTAACTAACGCTATCTCGGGTATCATTATTGTTGGTGCTTTGCTCCAAATCGGGCAGGGAAATGGGGTGGTATCCTTCCTCGCGTTTATTGCTGTTCTCATCGCTAGTATTAATATCTTTGGTGGCTTTACGGTGACCAAGAGAATGCTAGAAATGTTCCGTAAAGATAAATAAGGAGTAACACATGTCTGCAGGAATCGTACAAGCAGCTTACCTTGTTGCTGCCGTACTGTTTATCATGTCTTTAGCGGGACTGTCTAAGCAAGAAACAGCACGAAACGGTAATTACTTTGGTATTGCTGGTATGGCAATCGCTCTGATTGCTACTATCTTTGGTCCTCACACTGAAGGCACAGTTTGGATTATCCTTGCGATGATCATTGGTGGTGCAATTGGTATTTTCTATGCTAAAAAAGTAGAAATGACAGAGATGCCAGAGCTTGTTGCTATGTTACACAGCTTTGTAGGTATGGCTGCGGTATTAGTAGGTTTTAATACTTACTTAGATCACGGTGACCTTACAGGTGTAATGTTAAACATTCACTTGGTTGAAATTTTCCTTGGCGTATTTATCGGTGCCGTAACTTTTACCGGTTCGTTAGTTGCATTTGCTAAGTTACGCGGATTAGTTTCATCATCAGCACTAATGCTTCCTCACCGTCACAAATTAAACCTGTTAGCGCTTGTTGTTTCAGCACTATTGCTAGTTTGGTTTGTACAGTCAGAAGGTTCATTAACGGCGCTAATCTTAGTAACACTTATTGCGTTTGTATTTGGTTACCACCTTGTTGCTTCAATTGGTGGCGCTGATATGCCAGTGGTTGTATCCATGCTTAACTCTTATTCTGGTTGGGCTGCAGCAGCGGCGGGTTTCATGTTAGCAAACGACCTTCTAATCGTAACAGGTGCATTAGTAGGCTCTTCTGGTGCTATCCTTTCTTACATTATGTGTAAGGCGATGAACCGTTCATTTATTAGTGTTATCGCTGGCGGTTTTGGTTCGGATGGTACAGCAGCAAGCTCTGATGAAGAATACGGCGAACACCGTGAAGCTTCAGCAGAAGAAGTGGCTGAAATGCTAAAAGATGCACGCTCAGTTATCATTACTCCAGGATACGGCATGGCGGTTGCTCAAGCGCAATATCCTGTTCACGAGATCACAGATAAGTTACGTGCAAAAGGCATTGATGTTCGATTTGGTATTCACCCTGTTGCTGGTCGTCTACCTGGACACATGAACGTGCTATTAGCTGAAGCAAAAGTGCCTTATGACATCGTGTTAGAAATGGATGAGATCAATGATGATTTCCCACAAACTGATGTTGTACTTGTTATTGGTGCAAACGACACTGTTAACCCTGCCGCGATGGAGGATCCTAACAGTCCAATCGCTGGTATGCCTGTACTTGAAGTCTGGAATGCCAAAGAAGTGGTTGTGTTTAAGCGTTCAATGAGTACTGGTTATGCTGGGGTTCAAAACCCATTATTCTTTAAAGATAATAGCCATATGTTGTTCGGCGATGCTAAAGACTCATGTTTGAAAATACTTGAGCACCTGTAAATCGTTAATAGTAAAGTAAACAATGCCACTCACATGAGTGGCATTTTTATTTCTAATCACTATTTAATAAATAACGCCAAAGCAATGTTTCGCTCGAATCGGGCAAATAACGTAGAGAGATCCGTCAACACAACATGCATAAACTTAATACTCTTTTGATTGAGTAAAAGAAGCCGAAGCAACGAAGGCTTCACATGTCACTCTCTGGTGAGTCTCTAAAATAGATAATGATTATCCTTTTTAAGTATAAAGTCTTTGCCTTATGGCATAAATTGACCGATGTTTAATGTTTGCATTTTTTTACATGACATAACTTTGACAATTTAGTGAGAAACAATGTTAAAGTATATGAATGAAAACGTATGTACTTTTATTCTCACTCTTATTTACTACTGCTAGCCATGCTGAAGGTGTTTCATTACCTGAAAGATTGGCGGCTGTTCGAACAGATTTATTGGAAAGTGAACCTGTATCTACATACGACTTTCGTAAACTACAAAGTACCTATCCAGCACCTTTACTGTTGCCTTCTAGCTTATTACCTCAAACTAAAAAGTATCCTCTTTCAGCACTGAGGCAGCTATATCAAAACTCGTTAACATGTAAGGGCCCGTGGCCTTATTCACCATTGGTAACACAGCCTGTAGTTTTTACTCGAGCTATTTGTAATAAGACAACGTTACCAAAAGGGTGGTTTGTTCGTTCAGGATATATTCATCCCGGCGGTGGTAGTTATGCATATCGTTATTTAGCTGAACACCCAGGAAAGGTGTCAGAACTCAGTAAGTTTTTGCATATTAAAGAACACCCATTAGCGTCATCGACAACCTTACTTGGTCGTTTACAACGAATGAATAGCGATGAAATTAAAGTATTAATCTCTGGTGCTCGTTTCTTCATTGCGAACGGTGAACTATGGGTACGAAATGGTAATGTCTATAACCTTTATAACCAGTCAACATGGTTAAAGGTCTTAGCCCGTCATGGTTTGCATTTAAAACGCTTAAATCGTCATGATTTTTGTTTAGCTCAGAATGGAAATATATGTTGGCGTGAAGAGAATAAGTCGCACTTAACGTATTACTTACTGGTATGTTTGTTGGTAAGTAATGCATTATTACTGGTAAGTTGGGGAGTTTATCGTTTCCGTATTCGTCGCCGAGATATGCAAGAACGCATGTTAGTTCTACAAATTTTGACGCATGAATTAAGAACGCCTATAGCAAGTTTAGCGATGACTGTTGAAGGATTTAGACGCCACTTTGATGAATTACCAGAAGGTCTGTATGATGAGTTTAGGCGTTTGACTGATGATTCAAGACGATTACGACAGTTAGCTGAAGCAAGTAAAGATTACTTACAAGCTAACCAACAACAATTAAGTACGCAAGAAGTTGAATCCGTCAATGAATGGTTAGGCTATCTTGCTGAAGAGTATGATGTAACTTTACATCTTGCTGAAGATAGAAGTGTTCACGTAAATATTTATTGGCTTGGTACATGTTTAGATAACTTATTTTCTAATGCTCATAAATATGGCGTAGCACCAATTACATTAACAACTTCATACTATGATGGAAAACTTAAAATTGTGGTTCAAGACCAAGGCCCATTAACTGCCAAAGATTGGTCTAAACTGCGTAAACCTTTTGTTAGTGAACAAGGTTTAGGTTTAGGTTTGACGATTGTAGAATCAATGATTAATAGAATGGGGGGGAAATTGAAATTAATAGGCCCACCAACCACCTTTATATTGGAGATACCGTGTGAATCAAACTCTGCTACTGGTTGAAGATGACCGCAACCTTGCTGATGGTTTACTCGATTGCTTAAAGCAAGCTGGTTATAACTGTTTATATGCAGATTGCGCTAGTAAGGTAGACGCTTTATGGAAAGAGGCCGATCTTGTTGTTCTAGATCGTCAATTGCCTGAAGGTGACTCATTAAATTATTTAGGCTCATGGCTTAAAAAGAAGCACGTTCCTGTTATTTTATTAACTGCAATGGTATCGATTAACGATAAAGTTGTTGGTTTAGATTCTGGTGCAAAAGACTATCTAACGAAGCCTTTTGCTGAAGAAGAATTACTTGCACGAGTACGCGTACATCTTCGTGGTGACGATGAAGATACTGCAGCAGCTAATATCATTAAAGTCGGCGATATCATTATCAATCAAGAAAGCCGTGAAGTCATTTTTGATAATGAAAATATTACGTTAACGCGTACTGAATTTGAACTTCTTGTATTCTTATCAAAAAATGCAGGTCGTGTATTTACACGTGACGAATTACTTGATCAAGTTTGGGGTTATAACCACTACCCAACTACACGTACGGTTGATACTCATATTCTGCAATTACGTCAAAAATTACCAGGTATTGATATCGAAACATTACGTGGTGTCGGCTACCGTATGAAGCCATAAGTACTGGTTATTAAATGAGAAGAATAACCTTTTTCTTGTGTCAGTTAGGTATTATTAACGCTTTGTTCTTAATACCTAACGCCAACGCAGCTTGGTTTGTAGATCAAAGCTCTTATGCGGCTGCCCATCGACATTTACTTGAAGGTCAAACTGATAAATCATTTGAATCGATTATAGAGGCTTGGCAGCAATCTCCGACAACAGATCAGAAAGCGAATCTTAATGGTTTGCTTGATCTTGCGATTACAGAGGACTGTGGCCATAGCCTTGATAATACAGTTTTACCTTCTTGGTTATCCAAGTTATCGATTGAGCGTTCTGTGGTTCAAAACATTAATCAGCAGTTACTTAAGTTATCGATTGTTGGTTCAACACGAGTTAACATTACGAAGATCAGTTTTTCTAAGTGGCCTAATGATAATTTAATTGATGCCAAACCTGTGGTTGATGATGGTGGTTACTTTACGGTTGATGCGAAAAAGCTCGATCATAAAGTAGAAGCAGGATTATATAAGTTGACGATTATCGCTGATGGTGAACCCGCTTGGAATAAATGGATTGTGCTTAATGAGCCGCCAGCCAAACAGAACTTAGGTTGGAAAGACAGCAATTCATGGCGTATTGATCATGTGGCTAAATTGAATTCATCATGTCCTGCACCGAGTTTGTCGATAAAACTGTATGACTTAAATGATACAGATTGGCGACCACTATGGAGCGAACAAACGGACATTTATCTGCCGACTAAGTTACCCAAACTTAATATCCCTGAAGGGCGATATTGGCTTGATGTTGGCTTAATTAAAAGTCGATGGCAAGGTGAGATATCTATTTTAGACATTCAAAGTATCACTCGACCCATTGATTACTCTGATGATACTCATTAAGTTTAAAACCACTTTCTATCAGTGGTTTTTTTATAACCTTAAACATGTATAATTAATGCATGTTTAAGGTGGTGAAAATTATGCAAATTATCGACAAAGCAAAAGAAGATAAAATACCTGCAATTTTACGATTAGGCTTTCGACCGTTTTTTCTTGGAGCAAGTGCTTTTTCAGTTATCGCAATGATAATGTGGGCATTGTTCTGGTCAGGTGAGTTTCAATTATCTAGTTTTATGTATTCAAATCCTATTTGGTGGCATAGCCATGAAATGCTATTTGGATTTTCAGGCGCAGTCATTATTGGTTTTTTATTGACGGCTGTACAAAACTGGACAGGGCAAACAAGTATTAAAGGCACTAAACTACTTCTGGTTTTCAGCTTTTGGTTGATTGCTCGTATCGGCTTAATGATGGGCTCAGTTAGCAGTCTTTGGCTGTTTATTGATACATTATGGATTGTCGTGGCTATCTACTATCTTGCAATACCAATCATAAAAGTTAAACAGTGGCGTAATCTTTTCTTTGTACCCGTTTTACTACTGTTTGCTTTTACCAATATTCAATTTCATTTCATTGCATTAGGCAAGAGTCATCAATCTATTGCTGATATTGCTTTACCTGTCGTGCTTGTCGTTACTGTGATTACCTTAGTTGTTGGTGGTCGGGTTATCCCATTTTTTACTTCACGCGGAACAAATACTGAAGTTATTAAACGAATTAAAACGATTGAATATCTTTCACTTATACCTGCTTGGTTGTTGCTGCTGGCGACATTCTTTATAAATAACGCAACAATAAATGGGGTTATTGCTCCGTTGTCGATCGTTGCGGCTACAACTAACTTTGTTCGTCTTTATCGCTGGCGCACAATCTCAACACTCCGTATTCCACTGTTGTGGTCTTTGCATCTTGCTTACTTGTCGTTAATTATTGGTTTATTTTTGCTTGGTTGCAGCTTTTACACAACAGCGATCAGTGAGTCTATTGCTATTCATATTATTACCATCGGCGGACTAGGGGGAATGATACTAGCAATGATCTCGCGTGTATCTTTAGGACACACTGGTCGTAAATTGCAAGTTGGGCGTTTTATGCAGGTTGCGTTTATTGCGTTATTTTTGTCATTACTAGCACGAGTATTACTGACTACTGTCGCGCCTGCTTTGTTACTTGATGGCTATGTGATTTCTGCAAGTTTGTGGGCTGTTGCTTTTGGGATTTTCACCATCGTCTATTTTCCAGTACTCACAAAGCCCCGTGTTGACGGTCATCCAGGGTAAGTGACTAAAGTGAGAGTCTGTATTGATAAGCTTGATAATCAGTGACATTATCGGCTATTCACTCTAAAATAATGCTTCGTTCATCAACAAGAAGATAGTTATGTACAATCACACTCCAACGCTCAATCATGAACAACAACAAGAAGCTGCTGAGCGTATCCATGAGCTGATGGCGCAAGGTATTAGTAGTGGTGAAGCGATAATGATTGTTGCTCACCAGATCCGAGAAGCGGATATAAAGCGTCGTGAAGCGGCTGGTGAAACCTTCAGTGATGAAGAAGAGTAATAAAAAGAAGAGCTTAACGGCTCTTTTTTTATAATTGGATACTTTTATTTCAAATAAAAGCTTGTTCAATTGTATGCTTTTATTATACAAATAATAAAAACATAATTTTATTAGGGTAATTATATGAATGACCGATATTTACAGGCTCAAGCTTTTGCTAAAAGTCGACATGGCGAGCAAAAATACGGAGATTATCCTTACTACGTACATTTAGATACAGTTGCTGAATTTGCACGACCATATGGTATTGATGCAATGATTGTAGCTCAACTACATGATGTGATTGAAGATACTGATACCAGCTTTGACGAGTTGGCAGACTTATTTGGTTTTACCATTGCTGACGCAGTGAATTACGTCACTGATGTGAAGTTAGAAGATCGAGCGAAACGAAAATTAGAGATAAATCAACGGTTACTATCACTTGATCCAGCTGAAGATGCAGCACGCTTAGCATTAATTGTTAAAACCTGCGATCGCTTAGCTAACGTTCAATCAAGCAGTAATAATTCACGCCGCCATTTCTTAATGTATCAAGCTGAGCATGACGCTTTTAAGCATGCTGTTTATCGTGCTGGTCTCTGTGATCCTTTATGGCAACAATTAGACGCGCTTATTCATTCAAAAGATTGTGTTAACTGTGCTTAGTGCATGAAATTTTGTGGTTAGTTAATAAAAAAGCCCGTGTATTTGATAAATACACGGGCTTTTTTATAAGTTGTTTATGACGACATATAGCTGTCAGTCATTATTCCTCATCGTAAATCGTCGGAATAGGTTGGCGCTTATGTTGGGTTGCTTTATAAATAGAGATTAAGCGATCGCGGACAAAATCGGTAACGGGTTTGCCTTCTAAGAAGTCATCAATCTGATCGTAAGAAACTTGTAAAGCATCCTCGTCAGCTTTTTGTGGCGCTAATTCTTCTAGGTCAGCTGTAGGTACTTTATAAACTAATTGTTCTGGCGCACCAAGTTTTGCTGCTAGAGCACGAACTTGACGTTTATTTAAACCAAATAGAGGTGCCAAATCACAAGCACCATCACCAAACTTTGTATAAAAACCGGTAATGTTTTCAGCTGAATGATCGGTACCAATAACTAAACCGCCGACAAGCCCTGCAATCTCGTATTGAGCAATCATACGTGTGCGAGCTTTTACATTGCCTTTCACGAAATCAACTTTAGCGTTGTCGCTAGGAATAAGCCCAGTATTTTCTAATGCAAAAAGGGTGCTTGCATGAGTGCCATCAACACCATTTTTAATATTAACGCTGACAGAGTGACTAGGCTGGATGAAGCTTAATGCGAGTTGTGCTTCGTCTTCATCTTGTTGTTCACCATAGGGGAGACGAACGGCAATAAACTGGTACTCGTTGCTGTTAGACACTTGGTTTAAACCATCAACAGCAAGTTGAGCAAGGCGACCACATGTTGTTGAATCCACGCCACCACTAATGCCTAGTACAAGTGATTTACAGCCTGATTGTTTAAGTTTTTTTTGAATAAATTCAACTCGGCGTTGGATTTCAAAATCAACGTCAATGACTGGTAGCACGCGCATTTCAGTGCGGATAAGCTGTTCCATGGTATATGAATCCTTAAGAGAGTTAGCCCAAATATTAATCATTTGAAGCGATATAATGGATAAATGAGAGATAAACCATTACACCTTTGGCAAAATCATGCGATAACTCGTTATTATGATCAATGCTAAAGATAGATATTACTAAAATTAAGGGGCATTTTCCTATTAAATGCTTAAATAATAGTTACATCATTAGAAATCTCTAGTGTGAATATAAGTAAATTGATAGAACAAAAGGTTTGATGGATGAAACAAACACTTGCTATATTCGGTAGCGCTTTTAATCCGCCTAGTTTAGGGCATCGTTCGGTTTTAGAACGATTAACGCATTATGACGAAGTGCTTTTACTTCCAAGTTACAATCATGCTTGGGGTAAGAATATGTTGGATTATTCATTACGTTGTGAGTTAGTTTCTGCTTTTATCGATGACATTTCCCAAGATAATCTCGTGCTGTCCACGTTAGAGCAAGATATCGCAGTAGGTGATGAGGCGATAACAACCTATGCGGTACTTGTTGAATTACAAAAGCGTTACCCAAACCATCAAATTACATTTGTTATTGGCCCTGATAATTTCTTGAATTTTGGAAAATTTTTCAAGTCAAATGAAATACTTAGTCAATGGCAAGTGCTTGCATGTCCTGAAACGGTGCCGATTAGAAGTACGCTAATTCGAGAAGCATTAGCTAAAAATCAAAATATCAGTGATTTAACAACGGCAAGTGTTAGCCAGTTATTAATGACAGACGAGCGTTATCATTTTTAACTTTAGGGGATATGGCGAAGTGTTTAAACAAATCTCATTTGGTGTTTTTTGTTGCTTATTATTTATGTTTTCTTCGTCAACTTACGCTTTCAAATGCAAAAATTATTATTCTTTAGATACTGTTTCTCAGCCTTTTAGTATCGATTATCTAAATAATACCAAAGACTGCTCAGCACCTATTTATAGCATTGATCGCAACAATAATATAAACCATTCGCTAATGTTTTCACGCCACGATAACGCTATACCATGGAAAATTGATTCTAATAGTTATGGTGATAAATTCTGGCTACACTGGGATGATAAATTTGCAGACTCACCTGTTTTAATGGATCACAATTCATCGACGTTTTATGGTTTAGGTTTTTGGATGCCGACTAACGATGATGATGAAGCATTCACAAGTGCAGCGGGGGCTGAAGATTGGATATTAAACCATGGACTGCAAATGAGTTTAGGCTTTGGTGATATTAGTGGTCAAAAACCACGCGTGAGGTTTGATTATCGTTGGCATAATAATAGCCATGTTGAAGATGGCGTATCAATGCAAGTTCATATCCCTCTGAATTAAAAAACGCCCATGTTAAGGGCGTATTTCATTTAGCGTAAGCTTTCACCTAAAATTGGCAAAGAAAGTGCGTCTACCATTTGTTCTGTCGTATTCAATTGAGCCGCAATTTGTGGGAGCTTTCGTCCTGAACGACTTAGCTTAAGTACTTCTCGCATTAGAATGCAGGCTTCACACTCTTTTACTGTCATATTCATTACAGATTCAAGGCTTGATATAGCTGTTTTTTCAGTTATTTTATTGCCTTTTAGCATTAATGCTAATGAATTATGATGCTGCTTATTGATCGCTGGACAAAGTGATTGAGTCGACACAGAAAGTTTTTCAACTTTATCTGCAATGACTTTTAATAAACGACCTTCTGCGCCATCCCATTTATGATCTTGAACGGGAGATTTTGCCAATTCATCAAGCACAGCTCTTACGAGCGATGACACAACAAAAAAGCCTGCATCAGTGCATAGTGGCTGTGTCATACGAACCGAAAAGGCCACTTGGTAAAATGTTGCACCAGGTAGCACTGTGATGGCATGTAAACAATCAAATGGGATCCAGAAACCATGACCCTTAGTGATCATGTGCTCTTGTTTACCTAATCGGATTAACACACAACCATTCGTTACAACAATAAAGTAAGAAGATTGGCTCTTTTTGCGTGAACCAACAAAAAGAAAAGGGTGTTCGTTATTTGAAAACTCAATAGCTTGTTTCATACTGACTCTCTTACACATAAGCATGCACATCTTCGTGTTTTTTTCTATTAGCGTCAACAAAGAGGGTTATGTATTAACTAAATACTGTAGATATCATTTCTTAACATGATCAAATTGGTGCAAAAAATAGCAGCTACGATGAAAAAGTAGACAATTATATGAGGTATGACCTCCAACCATCACGGTTATTGACAGAGGTTGTTTGGTTAATCATTATTTATTAGTAAAATAACTCAGTTTTTTCAACATGAAGCATTACTGTGCATATAGATAACGATATTTATAAAGAAATTCGCCCGTATAATGATGATGAAGTCAGTGGTGCGATTCAACGACTCATTGATGATAAAGATTTTATCAACGCTATTTTAAAGTACCGTTTCCCACATGCGTCGGGCATGTTTGGTTGGTTGCTTATTCCCCTTATTAAACGTTTCCTTGTGAAGAAATGGTCAGGCATTAAATCGGTCAAAGATATTCAAAATCAAGTTGCCAAATATATGCAAGGAACTATTGAACATTCATGTGACGGTGTAACGTGCACAGGCCTAGATAAATTAGACCCAAATAAGGCTTACTTATTCGTTTCTAATCATCGTGATATCGCGATGGATCCTGCAATGGTTAACTGGTGTTTATTTAAAGAGAACTTCAACACAGTACGTATTGCCATTGGTGATAACTTACTGAAGAAGCCTTGTGCAACAGAATTAATGCGTTTGAATAAAAGCTTTATTGTAAAACGATCCGCAAAAGGGCCACGTGAATTGATGAAATCACTTGGACTGCTTTCAAGTTATATCTCTCACTCTTTAGAAACAGGAAACAATATTTGGATTGCTCAAAAAGAAGGGCGTGCCAAAGACGGTAACGATAAGACAGATCCTGCTATTTTAAAAATGTTCTTTATGGAAGGACGTAAGCAGAAAATTCCTTTTTCCGAGTTTATGAGTAACTTAAACATTGTCCCTGTCGCGATTTCTTATGAAAACGATCCTTGTGATGTGGCTAAAGCTGAAGAACTTTATCAAAAAGCATCAACCGGTAGCTATGAAAAAGGTGAGTTTGAAGACATCGAAAGTATAGTACAAGGTATTGTAGGGCAAAAGCGTCGTATCCATATTAGCTTTGGTGACGTCATCAACAATGCACCAGAGACGCCTGAAGAATTAGCTGAAGAAATTGATCGTCAAATTACTGAAAATTACCATTTATTCCCAGCCAATTTCATTGCTGCGAATATTGATTCAGACATAGTGACAGACGAAGAAAGAAACAAGTTTGCCCAAAAACTTGAAAATCATAGTGACAGTGTTAATGATATCTTAAAGCAGATGTACGCGTTGCCTGCACTAAAAAAACAGCAACAACACTCTATGTAATAGCTATAAAACGATGTCGATTTTTTCTATTAATAAGGAACGGCATCGTTTTTTAATACACACCGAAGTATGGATCATAAGTAACAATAATTGCTTTAGGTATGATTATTTCAGCGCCATTTTTCCAATTATCATCGATATGTTGATATAGATTAGACTCTTCCTCAGATACCAATAACAGTTGAATCCTTTCTTCTTCAATATCGAATTGAAGTGCAATATAAGACGCTATATTAAATAGCCGCTCGTAACCTAAATCCGTCGTTATATGTTGAATAATAACAATATAGGTTTGATGATAATTTTTAAGAGCGTAACCAAAGTTATTCAATACTCTTTTAGTATCAACGGTTAATTTGTTGCTGTTATCACTAAAATAGACAACATTGTACTGATCTTGGATTTCAACTAATAATGCTTGCTTTGGTATATAAGCTTTAATTTGTGTTGTGCTCTGATTTATAGGACTAGCGTCGCTAAAATTATGTATCGCATAAGCTGGAAATGTGATGAATGCGACAGCCACTAAAATTGTAATTATAGTTACTGAATAGTTAAATAATCTATTAGTGATGAAGTTAGAAAAAAATGACGGCATAACATGCTCATTGTACTTGTATGATTATCAGTTTAGTACAATGAACATTGTTATAGCCTAAAATTAAGGTTATTCGTCTTATTTGTGATTATCTATGATTGGATTGATATTTTTATAGGGGGGTAGAGACATCCGCTCAGCCATATAATCAATGAAACAACGTACTTTGGGTGCAAGATATTTACGTCTAGGGTAAACAGCATAAATAGGTAATTCTACTGTCGTTTTCCAATCATTAAGTAAAGTGATTAACTTATTTGTTTTAATCTCGTCCGTTAGCAGATAGGTTGAGAGATAAGCAATACCTAAACCACTGACTGCAGCATCAAGCACTGCAGGTGCATTATCAATACGATAATTACCATTAACTCGAATGGATTGCTTTAATCCATCTCGTCCAAATTCCCAGTTTACATATTTACGCTCGCGGCTTTGGTAGGTAATACAATTGTGTTGACGTAAATCACCAGGGATAATGGGCTCACCATGTTGTGCTATGTAATCAGGGGAAGCGACAACGACGAATTCACATTTGGCGAGCTTTCGGGCTACCATTCCTTCAGGTGGATGTTCATGAATAGCAATCCAGCAATCAAAGCCTTCTTCTAAAAGGTTTGGGCGGTGATCAAATAAACTAATTTCAAGCTCTAGTTCAGGATTTTGCTTTTGAAACTCAGCTAATGCGGAAGTGATGTGAATATTACCGAAAGATTGAGCGATGCCAATTCGTAATAGACCTGTAATTTCATTTCGATATCCCGCCACCATAGCTTCCGCTTCATTAACAGTATCAATTAATTGTTGGCCATAGTCTGCGTATTGCACGCCAATTTCAGTTAATACAACGGTACGTGTACTGCGTTGAACAAGCTGACAGCCTAACCTTTCTTCTAAACATTTTATTTGCTTACTTACCTGAGACTTTGATATTCCCAAACGATCAGCAGCTTTCGTGAAATTTTGTTCATGACCAATAGCAGCCAGTATTACCATCTGTTGCAAATTATCAAGCATTTGGTATTCCAAGTTACGCTGTCACGATGATATGGCGTAACAAAATAATCGATTAACACTATCTATGCATTATGATTTTTTGCCTCATAAACATCAATCTATATGTATGAATATAAATAATAACTTACATCATTTTAAACGATTTAAATAATTAGAACGGAAACGTTATGATAGCGCTATTGCTAATGGAGGAATGCATGTTTACCGTTTTTACCACCTTTTTATTATTGGGTCTATATAGCTTTGGCGGCCCAGCAGCACATATTGGTTTCTTTCAACGTTCTTTTGTAAAAGAAAAAAAATGGATTTCTGATGATGATTTCACTCATGCTGTAGCGTTATGTCAATTTTTACCGGGCCCTGCCAGTAGCCAACTTGGTATGTATATTGGTTATAAGAAAGCGGGATATTTAGGCGCCGTTGCTGCCTTTATGGGTTTTACTTTACCTTCTTTTGCATTATTAACAGGACTTGCCATTGTTAGTAGCAGTGTAACGTCTAACTCTGTTGTTGATAGTTTAATCATCGCGGCAAAACTACTTGCCGTTATCGTCGTTGCTGATGCGCTATGGGGAATGGCTAAAAAGAACTTAACGACAGCCCTAACAATTACCGTGGCAGTGGTGACAGCTATTTGGGTCTATTTTAGTTCCGGTCTACTTGGTCAAGTGTTGCCTATCTGTGTCGCGGCAGCTGTTGGCTACGCATTGTCATTTAAAACGCAGATTACACCAACAAATAAACTAACGACTAGCATAAAACCACACCTTGGTATTTTAGTTACATTTGGCGTGTTGTTAGTGGGGTTACCCTTATTAGCACCTTACAATAGCGGTATTAATTTATTTAATATCTTCTACCAAGCAGGGAGTTTTGTTTTTGGCGGTGGGCATGTTGTATTACCACTCCTACAACCAATGATGGAAGGGTTAGTAGGGGAGTCTACCTTTATTAATGCTTACGCATCTGCACAGCTTGTACCTGGTCCAATGTTCACTATGGCTAGTTATTTAGGTGCTTCGATAGACGGTATACACCCAGTGTTAGGTAGCTTGATAGCAACCATTGCTGTGTTTTTACCTGGCAGTTTATTACTATTTGCATTTATTCCAGCATGGAAAGCGTTGTTTGAGCATCAACGATTAAAACAATCAATCACTTTAGTCAATGCTTGTGTTGTTGGACTATTAGCCAGTGCTTTTGTTAGTCCAATTATTACCAGTGGCGTTAAAACCGGATTTGATGTTGTAGCAGTTGTGGTTGGATTTATTGCGTTTAAATATTTCAAATGGCCAGTATGGGTGTTAGCTTTGATGCTTTTCACAACCAAATATTTGATCTTAACTTAATAACATCAATTAGTTAAAAAGAAGGGCTGCTTTATGCAAGCCCTTCTTTTATAGAATAATCGAAACAGCTTATAGGCTTGGATGTGGTATAAATATTAACTCCTAATGCACTATAACTTTATAACCTATAATGAAAACAACTTACCAATCGAGAACTAATTGATGATTTTTAATAATTAATTCAGGCTTAGTAGATTTAAGCAACGCTTGTTTCATTTCGTTTTCATCTAGCTTATAGACAGGTTTGGTTGATAGCACCTGTCCAATAAGTGAAACAAATGGAGTGATAACCGGTTTAGTCAGTATGTTATTAAACTTCTCCGGTTTTATTGCCAATGATTCAATATTTAAACCACGTAAATATATCGCCCCTTCATTTTGATTATAATAGGGGATGGCACTGAAATTTGCTTTAACAACAATATCTTGAGGTGGTTGGCCAGCAAGCTCTAGTTGAGCGCTAGCTGTAGTATCAACACTAACACGATTGTCCGCGACACGGCCAATGCCTACTTTTACTTTTTCAAACTTACCTGTTGCGTAGGCGATACCTTGAATACCAACAGAGCGTTCAACATTCGTTTCTTTGTTTATGTAGTTTTGCATCTCACTTTCAGTGATACCGTAACTACTACAGCCAGCAAAGAAGAAGGCAGAACTCACAATAATCAGAGCTTTTAAGCGCATAAAAAACCTTAAGAAAAATATATATGCTTTATTTATAGCTCATATTAATAAAAAAAAGCACGTAAACCTACGTGCTTAATACTCTCAAACAAATATTAACTGTTAGCAAACAAAACAGAGATATCATAGTTATCACGGCTAAGTGAGCTTTTAAGTTTTGCTAATGAGGTAACTTGTAATTGGCGAATACGTTCTCTTGTCAGTCCCACTTCTTCTGCAACTTCTTGCAAAGTCTGTGCTTCATAACCTTGTAAACCAAATCTTCTACATATGATTTCTTTATCTCGGTTATTTAAACAATTGAGTACGTTGGATGTTATTTTTTGGATTGCTAAATCATCAACATGTTCATCAGGTTTTGCACTGTTTTCATCTGCAATTAATACCGCTATTGACTGATTACTTGCTTCATTTGAGAATGATTGATCGTACGATACAATAGGAGTGTCATAAGAAAGGGTTGTCGATACATCATCAAGGGTTTTATTTAAAACTTCAGCAACTAACTCTGTACTTGGTTCCTGATTGTTTTTCTTTACTAATTGTTTATGCGTCCGAACAATGGTGTTAATTTCTTTTGATACATGAACAGGTAAACGTATCGTTCTTCCTTGATTATGTATTGCACGTTCTATTGTTTGTTTTATCCACCATGTAGCGTATGTTGAAAATCTAAACCCTTTTTCTGGATCAAATTTTTCAACAGCTGTCATTAATCCGATATTACCTTCATCAATTAAATCACTGATATGTATGTTACTGCCTCGGTATTTTTTTGCGATACTTACGACTAATCGTAAATTACTCTCAATCAATACATTTTTACTATTAGCATCACCGCACAAGCTTTTTCGGCTATATAAAATTTCTTCTTCTTTCGTTAAAAGTGGCTTTTCTGATATTTCTTTTAGGTATAAATGAACGATATCCCCGCCATGTGGAAATTGTTCTTCTTTGTTTATATCCATTTCAGATCCCTTTATGATATTTATATTTAAAGTTTATAAGCCAACTATCAATAAGCAACGAGGCTCACACTATCATAAAGATTTATTCTATTCACCCATTTTATTAATCAGTTAATAAAAAATTAATACTACTTCACATTATAAATTCAATAAAAAATACCTACAAAGCATCCACTAGTCACTATAGAAATAAGATCTCACGTTTTAATAATAAAAACTATAAATTTTATGAAATCTTACCAACCACTAATAGCACCTAAATGATATTGATTCTCATTTGTATCGATGTATGATGAAGTTATTGTTTAAGGAGTTAGCTATGGTCTCTACCACAATTTCTGTTAAGCCCGAAATGGCTATCTTCAGTTTAAAACTAAAGAAAAAACTACTACTTCTAGGTCCAGCATTCATTGCGGCTATTGGTTATATTGATCCCGGTAATTTTGCTACAAACATTGAAGCGGGCTCTTCTTTTGGCTATCAGTTATTATGGGTTGTTCTTTGGGCAAACCTAATGGCTATGTTGATCCAATACCTATCTGCAAAGTTAGGTATAGTGACGGGGAAAAATCTCGCGGAACATTTACGAGAACATCTACCCAAATGGGCGATAGCTCCATATTGGATTCAGGCCGAAATTATAGCTATGGCGACGGATTTAGCTGAATTTATTGGTGCTGCTGTTGGTTTCCAATTATTGTTTGGTATTAGTTTAATGGAAGGAGCAATAATAACAGCCATAGTAACAATGGCTATTTTATTATTAAGTAATAAAAGCCAGAAACCATTAGAAGTTGTCATTGCAACATTATTATTAGTCGTAGCTGTTGTATATGTTATTGAACTTTTCTTTGCTCATCCTGCTGCAAGCGAGATGATAAAAGGTCTTGCTATTCCAACGTTAAATAGTTCACATCAAATTTATTTAGCTGCAGGTATTTTAGGTGCAACAGTAATGCCGCATGTTATTTATTTACACTCGGCGCTATTTAAAAATACTTACGGTGAAACAAAAGCAAAAAGATTAAAATCAACACGTTTAGATGTACTCATTGCAATGGTTATTGCAGGTTTTGTGAATATTGCAATTGTGGCAATGGCAGCAGCCGTTTTCCATTATTCAGGTAATCAAGATATTGCTGGGATTGAAACGGCGTACAAAACATTAACGCCACTTGTTGGACAAGCGGCATCTACATTGTTTGCTATTTCTCTTATCGCATCAGGCTTATCATCGACTGTTGTTGGCACGATGGCTGGAGATGTCGTAATGCAAGGTTTCGTAAAATTTAAGATCCCTTTGTTATTACGCCGTCTTGTTACAATGATCCCATCATTTATCGTTATCGGGCTTGCTATTAATACCACTGAAATTTTAGTGATGAGTCAAGTCGTTCTTAGTTTTGGTATTGCATTAGCTATTATACCGTTACTCATTTTCACTAATAATGAAAAACTAATGGGTGAGTTTAAAAACAATAAATACGTTAGTTATGCAGGTATTGTTATCATTGCTCTTGTTGTTGCCTTGAACATATACCTAATGGTGACACTTTCTTAAATAATACATCCAATCAATTAGATGAATAAAAGCCAAACGTCACTTGTTTGTTATTTATTGGCAGTTTTTTTGTTTCATCAATAAACGTAGTGCTTTATTTTTATATTTAAATTCTTTTTTAGCTTTCTCTGATGCAACGTTTAAGATCATTTTAGAACGCTTTTCTAAGCTTTCTAGTTTCGTTTTTAAGCCTTCACAAGGTATAACACTGTATTGATTCTTATACTGTTTCACACTTTGAGCCTCAGAAGGGAAAGAGATAAGTAAAAAAATCGAAATTAATGAGCTAATGACACACATTTTCATGATAAATACTCCTTTCTATGGCGTATTATATTTCATAAGTGTTAATTACTAGTATTAAGTTTTACAATAAATGTGAGGTAAGCAGTTATTTTATAAAATACATAAGGTTATCAATTACATTACCGACTCGGAACTACACCTTTTAAATCATCATCAGTACGTCTATCGTAGCGTTGGGTTGTCGTAATACTACTATGTCCCATAAATTTACTGACTAATAATAAGTCGTAACCTGAACGCAAAAGATTAGTTGCCACTGAATGTCGAAAATCATGGGGTGAAACAATACGAGAAAAACCTAACATATTGAGTTTTTTACACAAATCATTAAGTGTTTGTGTTGTTAAACGCATATAAGTCAATGTTTGGTAACGATTAATAGTGCAAAATAATGCAGGTAAATTCGGGTTAAAATCTTGCAAACGAATGGCTAGCCATTTTTCCATCGCGTTATATAAATCACTATTTCGAGAGAAAGGAACATAGCGCTCCTTATTACCTTTACCAACAACACGTAGCTGGCACCGATCCATATCAATATCAAAGGTATTTATATTGACCACTTCTGCTCGCCGTAAACCTGCCTCATACATTAACCAAAAAATAGCATTATCTCTCAATGCCTTAGTTTCATTCTTTTGATTAAGCGTAATAGCTGAAATATGATCTAATTCATTATAGCTAAGGTATCTGCCACTGGATTGACGAGATCCCCTCGGTAATTTAATTGCTTTTATACGTTCTAAATTTTCAACTGAGATCAACTCAGCGAGCCAGGCATGTTGAGCTACACCGCGTAACATGCGAAGTAAATTATCAGCAGTTGCTGGCGCATAGGCTTTTTTTTGATCGCTTATTTGGTTATCTATTCGATCACTTAAAAACGATTGCATCGTTGATTGAAGAATAGGGGCATATAAAATACCAGTCCAATCAAAACGCTCAATACAACTTCGAATACAAAAACAACTAAAGGCCTCTAACATCACTTTTGATTGTTTTGATAATTCAAACGCATAGTGCTGAGGTAAAATCGGTTGAAGCCAACCACTTTCTATCGTTGAGTTTTTAAAACTTCCAAGATCAAAAACTGCGACACGATCTTTAAATTCAACAACACGAGAGGCAGGTAAGTTTTGATTATCTCTAAGAAATTTAGCTACATTCAATAAAGCGTTAAGTAATGGCTTTACTTGTAAGTTCTTTATTGGCTCATTCGCACTAAAGTAATGATTTTTCATTTTAGCTTTTTGTTTAGCGCGAGCAATCAGAAATGACTTAACTGCATCAATCAGCTTTTCTTGATTATTAAATAGTTCAATCCAATCAATGAGTTGGAAGCTATCTCCCAATACATAGCGTGCAAGCCTTTCAAGTGAATAACGCGCATTAGCTTGACCGCCGGTGGTGTCAGTCGCTGATAATGAATACACATAAGATAACGCAGGATTAGTCGAAGCATAATTTATATGATTAATGCGTTCTGCTAATTGTGTTTGCTGACGTAACGATGTGGTTCTTAAACTCGCGGCTCTTGGATCGATAGGGAATTTGTTCTGCATTACATAAGTTATTTTAGATCTGCTATAAGAGATATTATATAAGACTGATATTTAATTACTATATAAATCGGTTAGTTAGTCGAAAGATCTGGATCATCAACAAAGATATACTGACTGTTATTAACCCCTTTTTTTTGTTGGTATTTTAAATAAATTAAGAGATTAACCTACGAATTATTGATTCATAAAAGTGTTACACTGTCACGTATGGGTTGTAAACTTAATACGCTGAATTAGAAAGTTATTACTTATAATTAAAGTTAATGGAGATAAAAGGATGTAGGTATGAACTTGTTAAAGAGAGCTATTTGGCTTTGTTGCCTTTTTTCTACTTCAGTAAGTGCAACGAATATCTATCTCAAGCAATTTAATGAAATAGATATGAGCCTTAACAATTTAGTGTTAGATATAAGTTGCGGAAAGTTACCATCAATATCGTTTACGGGTGATGAACTCGAAATGGTGATGTTACAAGTGAATGATGCGACACTTAAATTATATTCTACAGATAAAGATAACCCTAAGGTTAACATTACGGCTCGTGTTATTGTTTCTAAACCTTTGAATAAAATTGATATCGCTAATCACGCAAAGGTAAATATTGATGGCTGTGCCCTAGATGAAACTACATTCACCGCTAATGTATCGAATAAAAGTTATGCCGAACTTCACGGTTCAACAACGAATCTCGATATAACTGCAACAGACAATTCGCATGTGAAGGTCGGTATTGTTGCTGAAAAAGTTATCGTTAATGCCTTTCAATCATCATCTATTGAGATCAATAAACCCATTGGAGTTTTAAAATTATCACTCGCCACTGATTCTTTATTTTCTTTAACATCAGGCGTTAACCTTGTTGAATTAAACATGAAAGAGGAGTCAATTGCCACTATGTGCAATACGGCGAACAGTACAATACATGGTTCTATGGAAGATGATTCATCAATCACAATAAATAAAGCTGCTGATTCAACAATTGTCGCTAGTGACAATAGTAAAATAACGTATTGTTATCAGAACTGACGTTTTATAGTAAATATGTAATGGTAGTCTTAATTTGATAGGGGTCGATCATGACAATACAAACAGTCACATTTTCATTTAATAACAAGCTTTCCATCGCGGAAAATATAATCGAATATGTACAAAGCCATGAAGATAAATTTTCACCCGCTTTGTTCACTAAACATGATCAACAAGATCTTCGATATCAATTTGCAACAGCTAGCCTACATGTTGATATGGTAGAAATGGCACAAGATTCAAATAGTGGTGTGATCAGCGTAAGTTACGGCATTCATTTTTTCTGGCCCTGTAATAACCAAGATGAAATTGATCACTATAAAGAAACACTAAACTTTGTAATAAGAGAGGAGAAAGTAACGATTGAACTCGTTGAACATGAACCATGGATTGTGCTGTAAACAAAAACAGCCACTCAGAAGAATGGCTGTTTTAGATAGCATCTAATTATTCGTCACTCTCAAAACCAAATACACGATCTTGGATATACACCATATCGCAATCAGTTTTGTATAAAACACTATGTATTCTGTTCGCTTGAATATAACCCGTTTGGCCTGCAGTTAGCGTCATTTCATCACCATCTTTAGCGAGTTCACCATCTTTCTTGACGTAAAATTGAATAACAATTTCACCTTTAACAATGATCGACATGTCATCATTAGGATGATGATGGGGTGCTTCAAACGTACCAGCTTCCCATCGTTCAAGTAAAGCTGTTACACAGTTTTCATTCTTTTCATCTGTATCTCGGAAACTAAAACCTGGCATATCAGGTTCTTTTGTAAAATCAGACCAGATGTTTTTAGAAACAAAATCACTCATAATAAAACCATATAACTATTTGAAGATATAGTTATTATAGGTGAAGAAAGTTATTTTATAGATAGCCAAAAAAGAAAGATAAAAAACCAAATTGACGTGCTACAAAATCAGATTAAGAATCTTATATCTTAATTAATACATATCGTGATCGTTGTATAACCAATCGTCTGCTTCATCAAACATGTCCTGTAGCAATGCTTCAACGCGTTCTTTATCATCGGCAAAACCACCAAGCACTGTGAGATTATTTCCACCACCAAGACGAACACGAATATTTGCATCCGGCCAGTTCATTAATACTCTTCTGTTAAATTCATCATCAATCTTTGAAAAATGAGCATCAGATAGGTTGAGTTTATTAAGCATTAATTCAATACGCATATAGTAATTACATCCAACTGTATATAACAACACTGATTTTATAAACAGTAGTAACTAACATCAATTCAAGATTTAAATCGTTGTAATTAGTTGTATTCATTAATACTGTTGCCCAATAACAACAGAGATCTTTGTCACATCTTTAATGATAGTTAATCAAAATAACGTTCATTTGATACTGTCATAACGCCATTTATTAACCCACACTGAAAAAGCGATTAGCATTTCAATAAAAATAATTTACAGCTTAAACAATAAGTATCAAAAATAAATATTTTAAACGAAATTTGGAACTTATTGTTATTCCTTTTTGTCAAAATAGTTCTATCATTATTCCAACAGCAAATAATAGGATATAAAAAATGACAACTTTCACATTACATAGCCAAGACATTGTAGAAGGCCAATTAAAAGACAAGCGCTTTTCATTTAACAGCTTCGGACACGACGGTGATAACGTTTCTCCGCAGCTATCATGGGAAAACGCACCTGAAGGAACAAAAAGTTTTGCAATAACTTGTTTTGATCCAGACGCCCCAACAGAAAGCGGATTTTGGCACTGGCAAGTGATCAATATCCCAGCATCGACTACATCACTTGAGCAGGGCGCATCAGGCAAACTTGCGGCTGGTTTAGAGATGCGTAATGACTATGGGTTTAACGGTTACGGCGGCGCTTGTCCTCCTGAAGGTCACGGTATGCATCGTTACCAATTTACAGTATGGGCACTGCCAGTAGAAAAACTTGAAGTGCCAGATGATGCATCATGTGCATTAGTTAGCTTTATGCTAAACGCAACAGCATTGGGCAAATCAACGATTACCCCAACATATGTTCGATAAATAACGCTTATATTAATAATCATTGAGATAAACCTTGTGTCTATTTATTGTGTATCATCAATAACCAGTCACAAGGTTTATATAAAAAAAACATGTCAGGCATAATCAAACTTAATTATTATAATGGTAATCGACCGCAGCACCTGCGTAATGTACCGATTATTTACCCTTCCATTTTCTGGATTCAACAGGGTAATAAACAATTGCATTGGCAAAATGACTGGATCACCTTCAATAGCAATAACTGGTTATTGGCACATGGCAATACATCATTGACCTTTATCAATACCCCTAACCAAACCCAATTTTTCTCAACCCAACTGAGTTTTTTGATCCGACCAACGGATGAGCAAATTCAACGGTCGCAAGAAAATCAGAAAGACGGTTTAACACCTGAATATAGCCTAGATGGAACGGCGAAATACTTATGGCAAAGTATAATAACAATGCCGAAGGATATTCAGCCCAACGTGCAAACACATATCGTTAATGCATTATTTGAGCATCTTGCTAACAATGGTTATCTTCATCAGTTATTTTCAATGCGAAATTTAAGCTGGCGAGACAAGTTAACCCAATATTTTAATGATGATCCCAAAGCCAATCATTCAATTGAATCGGTCTGTGATCATTTCGGATTAAGTAAATCGACATTAATTAGGCGCTTAAAAGACGAGAATACCCAATTTAGGGATGTATTAGCAGAACTGAGAATGGGTTATGCATTAAGCTTATTGCAAACTAAGCCATATTCACAAATAGAGCTTGCGCATTTATGTGGTTACAAATCAGAAGCCCGATTTGCACAACGTTTTCAACATCAATTTGGTCTGAGCCTAAAACAATATCAAAAAACATTTGAATACCACCATTAAGATAAATACCATTCTTTTATTTTAGCGATAATGGTATTTATCTTTATATTCAATAATATCAATCCATTAACGGATAAATAATGTCTCTAATTGAAGGGCAATGGCATCCGCTAATTGGTGCGTTGAAATGTTACGTTCTATAGTATGCAGTGGCATATTGCCAGACTCTACCACACTTAACCAATCAGAAATCATCGCATCAAACCCTTTGGTTGCTAACATTGGCATCCAATCTTCTGATGTTAAAATTCTTTCTTCATTATTTAGCCAGCGTTGACCACGCATAAAAGAAGTAAATTGGTAAGACTGGTTATGATAAGTGGCAGAAACACATTCATTGGTAATGCCGTTTAAACGATTCATCGAAGCATGTAGCAGACATTGTCCTGCTTGCCATTGCACATCAACACGTGAAAGCTGATCACCAAACATTTGATGAGTAACATAAACATCATCGAGTGTCGATTTAGTATTTAAGTTAACGCTATCAAGTGCATGAATAAAATCATCAAAGATAAAGGTGTGAATATCACCAACCAGATTATGGCGATTTTTCTCCCAACGCAGTGAATGTAATTCACCAATATTTCCGGAAGCTAACTCTGGTAGATGTTTGTTAAATAGAGGGATATGACGACGGTTAAAACCAACATAAAGTGGGGTGTTATGTTGTTCTGCAAGCTCGTAAAGACGTTCAACGTGCTCTGCATTATCAACTAACGGTTTATCAACAAACGTAGGAATACCTTGCTTTATACACCAATGCGCTATGTCATAGTGACTACGTGTTGCAGCATGGATCATCACCGCATCTATATTCTTTTTATTTAATTGGCGGTAATCATCAAAACAACAAGTGACATTATGCTTATCAGCTAATGCATTTAAAACGGTAGGGTTGCGTGTACAAAAAATTAACTCTACATTTTTCAGTTGCGTCATAATTGGAAGATACGCTTTCTGTGCAATATCACCTAGCCCAACAATTCCTATTCGCATTTTTAACCCTTAACGTATTGGTTTTATGAACCGAAATGCTTTATATCTCAAAGAAGCTGAAGCTAGGCTTAAGACATTCACTTTAACGGTGTTTATTTTCCGAACTCTCTTGGCTTAAAGTAGGATCATCATACTTTTTCATTTTCTCATTAAATTTGTCTTCTCGTTTATGATAGATAGATTGTAATGAAATTAAACAGATAATGCAGCTTGCCACACATTTTAAAAGGGAAATAATAATGCAATGGGGCAGTGTGGTTGTCCGATGTAATGTTAAGTAAAATAACTCACAAGTATAAACAATAGTAGATACTAACGACGCGTAAAAAAAGATTTTGTTTGTTGCTATGGGCATCTTCACAATAATAACTCTGTTTAATATGCTTCTATCTATAAAACGTAACATAATACCCCTTAAGAATAACAGCGATTGAGAAAATATTTTATAAATTAATTACATAGAGTGATGATTTTATACATTAAGGCCATTTTTTGAACTAAAATTAGTCCGAACAACATTCAAATGCTAAACAACCGTTAGTAATATTTTGAATTACTAGACCAATATAGAATGTAAGCTTATGTTTATATAAATAGCCTAATTGCCAATGGCTGAACGATATACCTAATGAAGCTAATCAGAAAAGGGATGAAATTGAACACAAATGCGTTAACATGGTTATGAAACATCTTACAGCATGGGGCATTCACCAAGCGATTAAGCCCTAGCATCATTAAAATACTCACAGAGCTCAATCTTGGTGTAGGCTTTACTCTGTATCCTATCATTCTATTAGAATGAGGGGATTATCAATAAAATTAGCAACATAAAACATTAGTAAAAGCGATGAGATCAAATAGATTGATAAATTGAGATCATAGTTTCCGAAATATAACCGTTTTATTTAGCACATTAATCATGTTCAATACGCAATAATATTATTTATAGATTATTCTATTTACACAGTTTTTGGGATAGCACATGCTTTCAATATTCAACGCTGCAGAAATGTTCGCACTTATTCTTACTCTCGCGACCTTAATAACAGGTGTTATTTTCGCGCTAGATAAGTTCGTGTGGCAACCTAAACGAGAAGGGGTTAAACAGGAGAACACAGGTTGGGTTGCTCAAGCACGCTCAATGTTTCCGGTGTTATTTGCTATTTTAATTATTCGATCATTTATTATCGAACCTTTTCAAATTCCAAGTGGCTCTATGCAGCCGACATTAGTACCTGGTGATTTTATTGGGGTAGAAAAGTTCGCCTACGGCCTACGCGATCCTATTTTCCACAAAACATTAATACCAACAGGTAAGCCACAACGTGGTGACATAGCAGTATTTATTGATCCATCAAATCCGAAAATTGATTTAATCAAACGCGTGGTTGGTTTACCGGGTGATACTATTATTTACCAAAACAAAACCCTTTATATCAAACCAGCTTGTAACGGACAGAAAGTATGTCCAGTAGCAAAAGAAGTACCAAAACAATATGTTGGCTTAACTAATTTCACTGAATTAGGTACACAGCTAAACGAGTATAAAGAAGAACTGGGTAAGGTGACTCACCACATTCTGCGTGATCCAACTTTACCAGAGCAAATTAATCGTTATTACCAACAGCCAGGTCAACCAATGGGTGTATGGGTAGTGCCAAAGGGTCATTACTTTGCAATGGGTGACAACCGAGATAATAGCTTAGATAGCCGTTACTGGGGCTTTATGCCAGAGCAGAACTTAGTAGGTAAAGCGACCTTCATTTGGATTAGCTTTACTTTCAACCATAACCCAGACTCAATGTGGCCACATTGGTTACCTAATGGTGTTCGCTTCAACCGTATCGGTAGCATTCATTAGAACGATAACCAAACAATAAGATAAAACCAGAAAAACCGACATGCTAACAACATGTCGGTTTTTTTATTAGTCTGTAATATTTTGAATCAGATTATACTTATCTGACTCTTTCTTCGTTACCCAGTGCTCGCCACTTGCTGGTGCAGAATCTAGCGTGTACATGTAGAAATCGACACCTTTATTCCTAGCTCTTACAGGTTGTGCTGCACAGACAGGTATTGTTACACCGAAAGAGAATTCTTATACAGTAGAAGCGACTGGCAGCAGTGCGCAAGAAGCAAAACAAATTGCAAATGCGACGGCAAAAAAGACATGTAAAGATTTAGGTAAATCCTTCTATGTGATTTCTGAACAGAGTAATTTCGATCATGCCGTTGATGAGAAAACCACTGAGCTTGCAAACACGGCGAGCAAGTTTTTCTTAGGTGGTGATGTATTAAACTCTGAACATAAAGTTATGATGGAATTTAACTGTAAGTAACTAGCTTCTATAAAATATGGTTCCAATAGGGCATATACCTCTGCGTGTATGTCCTTTTTTATGTTTTAAGCACTAGTACAATTAGCGTTGTAAATCACTTAGTATCAACGCTTTCCTTTAAAGCCCTACAATAATTGCCGATATATATCCCTGATTTTAGTTGGTTTTTGTCATACACCGACTTAGCTATACTGCGCAAGTTTTAAACTCACTATTATAAATAGAATACATAAAGCACTGGATTTACGCTCCAGCTCGCAGAAGGAAAAAACATGTCTCAATACGTTGTATGTGCGCTGTATAAATTTGTCGCATTAGATAACTACCAAGAAATTCGCCAACCATTAACTGAATTGCTCGAAGCCAATCACATTCGTGGCACACTGCTTCTTGCTAGTGAAGGGATAAACGGCACCGTAGCAGGTAAACGAGAATCTATTGATGCGTTACTAGCTTGGTTTAAACAAGATCCGCGCTTAGCCGACGTTGTTTATAAAGAATCATTTAATGCAGAGCAGCCATTTAACCGCACCAAAGTAAAACTTAAGAAAGAAATCGTTACTATGGGTGTGGAGGGGATCGATCCTCGTCACGTGGTGGGAACCTACGTAAAACCTAACGAATGGAACGCATTAATTTCAGATCCTGATGTTGTTCTGGTTGATACCCGTAACGATTACGAAGTCGATATTGGTACATTCAAAAACGCCGTAAATCCAAATACAGAAACCTTCCGTGAATTCCCGCAATACGTAAAAGACAACCTCGATCCTAACAAACACAAAAAGGTTGCGATGTTCTGTACTGGCGGCATTCGTTGTGAAAAATCAACTGCATACATGAAAGAGCAAGGGTTTGAAGAAGTCTATCACCTTGAAGGTGGCATTCTTAAATACCTTGAAGAAGTCCCACAAGAAGAAAGCATGTGGGAAGGTGACTGCTATGTGTTTGATGGGCGAGTTGCTGTTAACCACCAACTAGAAAAAAGCGATTACGATGTGTGTAATGCCTGTCGATTGCCAATCACACAAGAAGAGCAATTATCAGAGCATTTTGAAAAAGGCGTAAGTTGTCCAAAATGTATTGATAAACACAGCGAAGAGCAAAAAGCCCGTTTCCGTGAACGTGAAAAACAAGTGCAATTAGCGAATGCACGTGGTGAAACCCATGTCGGCGGTGATGCTGCTCAACTAATAGAGCAACGTAAAAAAGCCAAACTTGCCCATAAAGAGCAGCAACGAGCGGCTAAAAAGTAAGATAAAACAATATCTGCTTTCAAATGATAAAACACAAAAGGAATAGACATTTTTAACTAGAAAGAGTTATTTGTGTTTATTCCCTTTTTATTAATGCAGTTTATGTGTTGATATTTCACCTAATGTTATATGCATACAGTCAATCAATAGTCAGCTAGATACTCTTCATATAACTACAAATAATACAGTATTCAGTTTCCATCCCTAATCTATTCATATACTTGCCGATCTACAAGTGGGTGGGAAAAATGCTTCCACAACGGAATGAGTATCAACGTATTATCCGCTACAGGGGATAACACAATAATATCCTCTATAGCGGATAAATTGTAAATATCCGCTATAAGGGATATACTTTAAATATCCTTTATAGCGGATAATTTAAAGTGGGAACCATGCAAATCACATCAGCTAAAATGCTCGCCAATGCAGTACGAGATCAACGTAAAGCCCAAAGCAGAACCCAAAGTGATACAGCTAAACTGGTCGGTATTAAACAAACCACCGTATCTGCGTTCGAAAATAACCCAGAAAGTACCAAGCTAGAAACACTTTTTAAATTACTCGCCGCATTAGATCTAGAGCTGCATGTTCAACCGCGTAACACAAACAGCGAACCACACACCAGACAACAGAAATGGAATGAGGAGTGGTAAACATGGATGTGTTAACGGTTGCAATGAATGGGATCTTAGTCGGCAGCTTAACCAAAGCAAGCTCTGGTGCGATATCGTTTCAATATGATCCAACATGGTTATCACGAGCAGGAGCCCGTGCGATCTCACTTTCTATGCCGTTACGCCACGATGCTTATCATGGTGATATTCCTTACAACTTCTTCGATAACTTATTGCCTGATAACGAAGAAATTCGCAGCCGTATTCAATCTCGATTTCAAGCGGCTACCAAACGCCCCTTTGATCTATTAAGTAAAATAGGCGGCGATTGTGTTGGTGCTATTCAGCTTTATTCACCACAACATAGCCTACAGGATGTAAGGCAAATACAAGCAGAGCCATTAACCGAATCTCGAATGGCACAGGTATTACGAGGTTATCAAAGTGATGCGCCACTCGGCATGCTAGATGATATGGACGACTTTCGTATCTCTATAGCCGGCGCACAGGAAAAAACGGGCTTGTTATGGTATCAAAATCAGTGGCATTTACCGTTAGGTTCGACCCCAACCAGCCATATTCTAAAGTTACCAATCGGGATCTTACCGCACAAAAACATAGACTTAAGCGATAGCTGTGAAAACGAATGGTTATGTTTAAAAATCGCGGCAGCATTTGGCTTTGAAGTGAACGATGCCAGCATCATCAATGTTGAAGATGTAAAAGCATTAGCGTTAACGCGCTTTGATCGTCGATGGTCACAAGACGGCAGTTGGTTAATGCGTTTACCCCAAGAAGACATGTGCCAAGCGTTAGGTGTTGCGCCGGCATTAAAATATGAATCGGACGGTGGGCCAAACATTGCCAGTATCATGCAATTTCTATTAGGTTCACGAACATCAACCCAAGATCGAGAAGTGTTTTTCAAAGCACAGATCTTGTTTTGGTTGTTAGCAGCCATTGATGGACACGGTAAAAACTTTAGCTTATTTCTAGAACCTGAAAGCCGTTACAGCATGACACCGCTATACGACATTATTTCTGCTTATCCTTTAATGGATTCAAACAGCATACCGAAACAGAAAGCCAAAATGGCAATGGCATTAACGGGCACCAAGAAATATTACAAATGGCAAACCATTCAGCCTCGGCATTTTTTAAGTACAGCCAAAGCGGTTGGATTTTCTACCCAGCGTGCCAATGAATTAATGACTGAAATGAAAAACCAAGCGCCAAGTGCGATAGAAAAAGTCCGACAGCAATTGCCCAACGATTTTCCTACTGATATTAGTGAATCGATATTTAACGGGGTATTAAAGCAAGCAGGGCGATTGGCATAAAAACAAGTATAAACAAGGCATAAGCAAACAACCCATGCCTTAAATACGCTTGCTTTAAATACTCTTGCTTTAAATACTCGGGCCTTAATACTTATGCCTTCAGAATTAGGGCTTAATTAGCAAAGAGTAGGATAGTCGGTATAACCGTGATCATTACCGCCAAATAGCGTCGCGCCATCCAGTTCTGCTAATGGTTGTTGGTGCTGTAGGCGTGAGACAAAATCAGGATTAGCCACAAACGGACGACCAAACGCTACCAAATCTGCATAGCCTTTATTAAGCACTTCATCCGCACGCGCTTGCGTATAACTACCTGCAACAATGATCGTATTAGTGAAATACTCACGCAGATCAATTCTAAACTGCTCGGGGATCACTGGCGCATCATCCCAATCCGCTTCTGATAAATGCAGGTAACCAATGTCACGGGCTTGAAGTTGTTTTGCTGCCTCTAAAATAGTCGGCACAATATCAGGGCAATTCATATCTTTAAAAGTGATGAAGGGCGCAAGTCGAACACCCACTTTGTTAGCACCAATGATATTACTAACAGCATCAACAACTTCTAGTAAAAAGCGAATACGATTTTCTCTAGTGACACCGTAACTATCTGTACGATGATTAGAGTTAGTACGCAAGAACTGATCGATAAGATAACCATTACCACCGTGAATTTCGACACCATCGAATCCCGCATCAATGGCGCGTTTTGCAGCATAAGCAAAATCTGCGATAACCCGATCAATATCTGCTTGTGTCATAGCTCTTGGTTCAACACAATCGACCATGTTGCCATTGCCTTGTTCATCTGCAATCCACACCTTGGTTTCAACAGGTTTAAGTGCCGATGGCGCAATCGGCTTCTCACCATTTTGGAATACAGGGTGAGACACACGACCTACATGCCATAGCTGACAAAACATCGCCGCGCCGTTTTTATGTACCGCTTGTGTTACCGAATTCCAACCCGATACTTGCTCATCGGTATAAACACCAGGCGTAAACGAATAGCCTTGCGAATCATCCGAAATCTGCGTCGCTTCAGAGATAATTAATCCAGCACTGGCACGTTGTTGGTAATAACTCGCCATCATCGTGTTTGGAACATTACCCGGCTGACTACTACGCGCACGTGTCATCGGTGCCATAACAATACGGTTTTGTAGATTCAATTCGTTAAGCTGTGTTGATTCAAAAAGCTTGCTCATTATCGACACCTTATTTAAGTAGTGGTACGTGGGTTTTAACGCTGACTGATTCCATCCAATCTTTTACTGTGTTGTCCCACTTGATCTCAGGCGCACTAAAGAACCCACGTAAAATAGAGAACATAATCGCGCCATCAATCAAACGAACAGCTTGGCTCGTTTCTAACTGCAAGATCGTTTTTGCTTGCTTAATAAGAGACTCAACGTCATTAGCGATATTCACGATATCTTGCAATAACGCATCAAAATTTAGCTCGTCTGATTCTTTCTTTGCTCGCCAAGCTTGTCGGGCAGAAACCGTTTCAAACTCAGGTAACGCCATGTTTGACCAACGTGGATAGCCGATTTTTTGTAATGGAAGAAACGCGTTTTTTTGCCAATCAAACACAGCCTTAGAAATATCAATTGTCTCGCTAGACTGCGCTAACTCAATGAAATACTGAATAATATCTAAGCTTTCTGCTAAGGCTTCGCCATCATCTTTAATCAAAAGAGGCACTTGCTTAGTACCGATGAGCGCATTTGTGGTTTTGTCGTCATCATAAGCAATACACGTTACTGTCAGTGGGATATTCAACATTCCAGCCACATAACGGACGCGAGCACTAAAAGGGCAATGTTCATAAATATAAAGCTTCATCGTTATTTCCTATCTAGCTATTTTTGTTTTGATGGCGTCAGTATATTCATTGGATAGAATTTGATAATTGGGGTAAATTTAAAAAGATTATTCGGCTGAGCTGAACAATAAACAAAAGGAGAGGGCATGGATAAGTTTTCTGATATGACGTTATTTATCAGTATCGTTAAAAATCAAGGCATGGCCACAGCAGGCAGAGAGTTAGGTTTATCTCCCGCAACGGTAACAGCTAGGCTGCAAGCATTAGAAGATCGCTACGGTGTTAAGCTACTTAATCGCAGTACTAGGCATATCTCTTTAACTGAATCTGGTGCGCTGTATCATCAAGCCTGTTTAGAGATCATCGATAGCGTAAAAGAGACAGAAAACTTACTTCAAACCGGTAGCCAAGAAGTACGAGGGACGCTAAAGATCTCGGCGCCACGAGACATAGGCAAACAATACATCTCACCAATCATCTCGGCATTTTGCGAACGATACCCAGACGTAGTGCCGTACTTATATTTAGACGATAAGCTCACCAACTTAGCAGAATCGGGGATTGATATTGTGATACGTTACGGTGAACTGGCAGACAGTAACCTTATCTCTCGTAAACTTGCAGCCAGCAGGCGAGTGTTATGTGCAACGCCCGAATACTTGGCAAAAAAAGGCACGCCCGTTACACCGCAAGATCTCGCCGATCACCATTGTTTAGCCATGATCCGCAGTAATGAAGAACTGAAAACATGGCACTTTACAGACGACAACCAACAAACAGTGATAACCCTAGTACCCAAACGCTTTTCAGATGATGGCGAAGTGATCCGCCAATGGGCATTAGATGGAGCAGGCATTGCGTTAAAATCGATATTAGATATTCAGCACGACATACAAGAGCAACGATTGGTGACAGTACTTGATGGTTACATGAAGAACTTCAATGCATCGATATCTTCAGCCAGTGCGGACTTAAACGTGATTTACCAAAGCCGCCAGTATCAACCTAAACGGCTTCGATTGTTTATTGAGTTCTTGTTAGAGCGATTTGGTGAAAGGTTGTGAGAGTAATTTTGCTAATAAAGGTACTAATATGTAGTATTTGCAAAAAACAAATATAGATATTAGATAAATGACCTTATTTATCATTAGCATAGAATGCCGTATAAAGCGGTAATAAAGTATAAACAAAATTTAACTATGCTGCTTTTATAAGGTCTTTTATTTCATCCTTATTTTTTTTACATAAATCAGCAGCTGAAACCCCTTTAAAAATACTTAATCTATCACTGAACTCTATAAGTGACTGAGCATGATTATTACAAGGTTCGTCAAACTGGTCGAGTAATTCATTTAACTTTAACTCTTCAGTGATTGTATAACATGTGTCCTCGTCTATAACTTGTATGTAAACTAAAACTGGAGGTATGAGCTCTAATTTACTCCAAATATAACTATTTCGATTTCTATCCAATTCTACATTTTGGCGAATTGTCATCAAACGAGTTACATCATCTAATTCGCGATTTAGAAGATCATAAAACTTCAAATCTTTTAAATCACAAATTCGTGTCCAGTCGAAAATAGCAGCTTTGATATTTGAATCTAATTTGCTTTCATGATTCAAAAAAGCATTTAGTTGAATAAGTAAAGTCCGAACAGTCCAATCAACTTTCTCTTTTCCATCATCAGATAAGATAATGCTGATTGCATAAGGAACTGTTACTTTCTCTGCCATTAGTTCATCTAAATGTTTAATATGACAATCAATTAAGTGATCTATTCGAGTTATTTTATGTTGCTTGGTACTCTCATTTATTGATATGAACAACAAACTAACACTGATAAGGGTAACAACTGGCATTGCCATATTAGTAAAGTTTTGGGTCAGAGCATTAAAACTTTCCAAATTTAGACCAAAAACAGGAAGATTAATAATTATTAAATAAGTAGCTATAAAAACTACAAATATCACAAATGATAGAGTAACTAATAAACTAGGCTTTAATTTTCTTAGTATTGATCTTGATAATTTCATAGTCATGTTTGTTATATTTATTATATAGG
>NZ_PYOB01000030.1:0-39758 GCF_003026165.1 Photobacterium sp. GB-1
ATATTATACTCTCGTAACAAATTTGAGCTTTGTCACAAAAAATAAAACTAAATTTAATCTTATTTTTAATTAAACTTAAAAATTAAATATATGTTTAATAATTGTCATTTTTATAATTATTTAAATAAATGGTTTTATATTTTTTATTTGTGGTTTTATTGATATGGAAAATATAAGGTTGCGATGTTTTTACAAAATAATAATTGTAAAATAAAAGCTAATTCAATAATAAATAAAAAGACGTTTATATTGAAGACTCATATATCGCATTAGTTATTGGACGTTTAATTTCTAGCAATGTTGCCCATGAGCAAAACCTGGTGTGCCAACTATCGAGTGGGGTGAGTATAAATATATGCTGCCTGAAATTTTCGCACTTATGCTCGCTCTTATAATGACAGTGAGCAGCGCTTTTTTGCTTGTGAACTAAGTTTTCAATAGGTTAAGTGTGAATCTTGTGACTCTTTTTTAAATAAAAATAACGCCAGAATGAAAACTTATTCGCATTAGTTAATCTAATGTTTACTTGGTGTTTTTCTCGTTTTTAAATTAAGTCTGCCTGATTATAATTCCTCACATAGCAGCAAGGTTGAAGCTTATAAAACCTGACTTTGTATGCTGTTTTAACTTTATTAATACTTGATTTTCAGAGGAATTAACCATGTCTACAATCATGAATAAAATTATCAAATTATACGTACCTGTTTTCTCACCAATGTACAAAAGCAACAACATGGTGAAATAATTTGATAGGACTAGTAGTAAATAACAATACTTAAAGGGCTTTGAAGATGAATTCAAAGCCCTTTTTATATTCATTATTGTTTCAATGCGTTGGCGATGTCACGCCAGTCTGCCATTTTGAAGTTTTGATTTTGATCGTCATACGAGGCATCAACGTTATAGCCATCTTGAACAAGGAATAATCCTTTCGGGAAACGATCACTAATCGTGGCAGAAACAGCATGAATACCATCGGTTTCACTGGCACCATCTAAGCCATTATCATCATCGGCGGTGAGCGCAAAGCTGCCTTTATAGCGGTAGTTATTATCCAGATCGTAAACAGCATAAGTGTGGTTACCTTGGCTTGATACAATCAGTTCATTCACCGTACCGTCGTTGTAAATTGTTAGCCCTTCTGCGTCGGCAACAATCTGCTTGCCATCTATTTCAATAATGAATTTTCCGTCAGTTGAGCCTGCTTCATCTGCGGTAAATGCCCAAATCCCCGCATCTTCTTCACCGACATAGAGAGTATCGGAGGTTGGGTCAACGACACATCCTTCAGGTTGACTACTCACTTGCAGTTTACGCACAAGTGCACCTTCAATGCCGTTATCGGTAATATCTAGGCGCCATTGTTCAATGTTGCCACTCTTACCGTTAATGAACACATAGTTAGCGCCAGTAGATGATTGATAGGTACATAAACCGTACACTTCATTGAGATCGGAGCGAAGTTGAGCCACTTCGTTGTGGGCATTATCACCAATCGCATCAAGCGCTACGATAGGTTCATTACCACCCGATGCCGCTTGAATTTTGTACAACGCAATAGTATTAAATTCACGGTTACTGGCCGCTGCTAGAGAATACGTTTCGCCACTAGGTGTCGTCACAGCTTGGATGATATCGACATTGTTTGGCTCTCCTTCATCAAGGTATTGCAGCTCTTTACCATCAAGATTGTAAGCGACCAGTCCACCTTGTTTATTGGTACCTATGATTAAACTGTTATCGGGATCAGCGTGGTTTAACCAAAATGCAGGATCATCTGCCGCATCACCATCATCATCGACAGGTGCTGTTTCGCCAACGACTTTCACCAAAGCAATACCCGTTGCTGCAAGGTTAGCTGAACTAAGTGCTTCATTAATTGGAAATTGAGCAAAAGAAGGGGCACTATTTAAGGTGCGATAACTGAGTTTTTCATACACTGGCTTATCGGCTTCTGAGTTACCGACCCAAATCCCGTTATTGGCGACAGCAAGCGACTTAATCTCATCGACACCGTCTAGCTGGATGTTTGTTTTCAATGCCCAGTCATCACGGTTATATAGCATCATACCTTTACCTTCATCACCCACAACGAGGTAGCCTTTACCGTCAGAAAGGTAGAGTAAATCTAATGCTTCAATTTCTTGCAAATTACCTAACGGCGCAATGCTATCAACAATTTGACGAGAGTTTATATCTTCTGGATCGGCGCCATATGCCCAAATACCTAAGTCTTGCTCTGCGATATACAGCGTAGACGTTTCATCATCCACAATACATGCGCTGAGTTCACCGCCGACTTCCAGTTCGCGCACCGCGATAGGCTGCGCATTATCGTCAGCTAAAACACTTTTGATTTCACCATCTTGGTATTTCAGCTTGTATTGCACCGCCACACCATCATCAGTCACGCCCGTTAAGAGCAATGCACCGTTAGTGGTGTTTTTATGTAAACAGACACCTTCAGCGGCATAATCTGTTGTAAGCGTACCCACATCATTAAGAACCACACCGTTTTTATTACTCACGCTATAAAAACCGATACTGTTATTTTCTGGTAAAGCAACGGCGAGTAAATCAATACTGTCACCGTTATCGGCTTTAATACCGTAGCGTATATCTGCGCCAGTGGCTTCAATGTTTTCTAAGCGTTCAACCTCATCGCCTGCTGGGTTATAGACTGCCAACCCATCACCTTCTAAGGTAACAAAAAGTAAGCTCTTTGTTTCATCTTCACTATTTAGCCAGTAAGCCCCATCTCCAATATCGTCATAACTTGTTTTTGCTGTTGTTGATGTAGCGAGTGATTCGGTTGCTACCACATCAGATTTTGGTATTTCTGTTTCAACATAAACGGTTTTAGTTTTATCGCTATTACATCCTGTTAGCAGTGATAAAGCGATGATTGAGCTTAATAATGAACGACGCATTTTTCCTCTCCATGTGTGTAAGTCAGGAGGGAAGCTAAGCCAGTATTATTACATAAAAGTGACTGATTATTTTCTTTGTTTAATAATATCAATGTTTTAAGTGTATTTTTGTTAAGGCGTGAGCTGTTTGGACTAGAAGCAATATAAGGCTATCTCTCAATGTTAATATCAATAGGCTGTCATATTTGTATGGGAGGATAGATCACTTGAGCTTTTCGGACTTTTCTCATTACAACCGTTAAATAAGACATTGATTACTATGCCTACCTTCACAATAAGATCGTTTATTACCCGTTTTAATTATCAGTTATTTGACGTGCTTTATGGCATGCGTGTGCATTATCGGTGGCTTGCTCTATTGGTTTTAGCGTTACTGAGTCTGATTGTGTTTAATATTACGAACGGCACGATTAAGCGTTATGAGCAAGTTAATTGGTTAGATGTTGTAGGGGAAGGCTCATCGGCAATCATGGTATTGGTGTGGCTGGTGGTGATCCTGTCCACCCGTGCACCGGGGAAAATTACCAACTATTTTGCGATGGGGTTTACCTGTATTTTTTTAGCGTTAACCCAAGATGTTATTGATGAGTTTATTCGTTTAAAAAACTACACCATGATTGGAAATACCATGGAGTACATGATCCTTGGGCTGGCCATTGTGACTTATGCCTTTTGTTTGTGGCGTAAAGAGCTTGCAGTAGTAAAAAATTATGTGATGCAACGCCAACAGTTAAATGCGCGAACGCCGCTCCATCCTGAAAATTATCGCCTCCCAGAGTTGAGTTATTTACACCGTGCACTGACAGCGCAATACGCAGAGTCGAGCAAACAAAATGATTGTTATTTGATTGCGATTAACTTACAAAACAGTTATCAACTTTTACCTCAACTTTCACCTCAAGAAGCAGAAAGACTCAGAGTCTCGATCTCTGAATTGCTGTTAATTGCATCTCGCCATAATGATTTAGTGTGCCAAGTTGCGGGGCATCACTACCTTATGTTACTGGACGGGTTAAGCAAGAAAGATGCAGTAATATATGCTCGCTATGTTGAACAGTTACTCAGCACTTACCAATTTTATTTAGATTCTAGTATTCGCATAGAGATGCAATGGCAAATAGGTATTGTTGAAGTCAAACCGTCCACTTACTCATTACCATCATTATACAAACAGATAGATGAAGCGATAAACCTTTCACGTGAGCCCCACGTTTATAAAGGTAGCGCATGAAAGGGCATTACGCAGTGACGGCACCATGGTTGGAATGCCACGATAAAACCATTCCTGCAAGGCAACACATTGCGTTATTACTGGATTTACTCAGTAGCCGTGGTGTAAATATGCACTACGTATTACGGCATACAGGGATTTTTTATGATGATTTAATTACGCAAGATTTACAGGTAAGTCCCGTACAATTCTCTCGTTTAATTAGAAATGTAGCGAAGTTAGAGCAGTTTCCAGAATTGAGCTTTCTGTTTGGGCAGCAATTGATCCCGAGTGTATTTCCGACGACTAGCCATATATTGATCCATGCCCCGACCGTCAACACCTTGATGAGTAATATAGCGCTTTACTCTGAGAGCTACTTCCCTTTATCTAAGCTCATCACACAATTTGATGATTCGGGCGTTTATGTTTTCGTCGAAGATCCTTATGGGATTGAGGCTTCATTGAGCTCCCGAGATCGTATTGCTTATTTTCGTTGGTTAACAGAGTATGTCTTTACTTCGGTTATATCGTTAGTTAATTGGCGAGCTGATACCCAATTACCTTGGTCTGTTATGGTGGATTGGTTATGCCCACCATGGCAAGAGCATTATCAGATGTATTGGGAGAAGGTCAATTTCAATCAGCCGATGATTGCCTTGCATTTACCCAAGCAGTATCTGGATGTCACTTTGAAAGATAGCTCTTCAACCTTGTATAAAGTGGCACGAAAGATAACACCCATTCCAAGTTGTGGTTTATTGAGCCATATTCGAAATGTGTTTCGCCAAAACCTTGTTCAAGTCCCGTCGTTAAATGCGTTATCTGAAATGATGTTAATGAGCCCTGCCACGCTAAAACGTCGATTAAAAGCACATCATCATACTTACCGTTCATTATTGGGCGAGGTTAACCAGCAGCATGCTTTATATTTACAACAGATAAAACAATGGGATGATCACCAAATTGCGCAAGAGATGCAATTTTTTGATGTCAGTAATTATCGCCGTGCAATTCGCCGTTGGAAGACAAATTAATCACGTCAATTATTCTATAATGTCTAGTAATATAGAGTAAGGTGTACTAATTTCACGACCACGTAAAATTAGCACTTATTAATAACCAGCAATATCGATAATTAAGATTTCACTGATAATAAGAATAATAACGTTAAACAATGAGAGTTAACGTTTTTAATTAAATATCTTTATGATATTTAATTAAAAAATAAAAGAGGGGAAGGTTGGTTGTTATTTAATGCTATTATATTTAATGGTAGTTAATTGTTATTAATTAACTAATACTGCTTCTTTTATAAATATTCGAACTATTAAAAACAAAGAAATGTTATAACATAACAATTCTGAGTGTTTACCTCAGGATTATTCATGTCGTGATTAGGAATAGATCAATGAAAAAGAAGTCTTCATTTATAGTATTGATGACAACGCTGTGCGTCTTGTTATCAGTATCAAAAGCAATGGCTGCAGAAGCGCCAATTGATGTAACGGTAAGTATTGCCCCACAAAAGTATTTTGTGAAAGAAATTGGCGGGAATAATGTTAATGTCAATGTAATGGTGCCAGCAGGCGCTGAGCCAGATGATTACGAGCCAACACCAAACCAAGTTGTGTTACTTAACAAGAGTAAACTTTACTTTTCTATCGGTGTGCCATTTGAAAAAAGCTGGTTAAACAAATTTAAAAGCTCAGCAAAAGATCTAACGATTGTTGATACCCAGCAAGGTATTGAGCGTATGCCAATGGATTATAACGACGATGGTGAGCGTATTCCTGAGGCATCAGGCATTAAAGACCCACATATTTGGTTATCACCAGCCCTTGTGCGTATTCAAGCCATGAACATTCGTGATGCATTAATTAACATTGATCCTCAGCACCAGCAAGAATATCGCGAAAATTATCTGAAATTCTCTAAAAAGATCAATCAAATTGATGATGCTTTAATTGCGATTATGGCGAAGATCCCAGCAGCACATAATCAATTTATGACGTATCACCCAGCGTGGGGTTACTTCGCGACAGATTACGGCTTACGTCAACTGCCTATTCAAAATGAAGGTAAAGAAGCCAGTGCGCAACGTCTAAAATCACTGATTGATACAGCTAAGAAACAGCACATTAAAGTTATCTTTATTGAGCCGCAGTTTTCAAAAGAACAAGCAAAAGTTATTGCGAATGCAATTGGCGGCAAAGTGGTGGCAATTAACCCACTTGCAGAAGATTGGGGTAATAACTTGCTAACGGTTGCGAACGCGTTTGAATCTAACGTGAATCATTAAGAGCGAAAAAATGAAAAAGATTGTGGATGTACAGAATGTCAGTTTTGCTTATAAGAACCATCAAGCATTAATTGGCATAAACTTCGAGCTTTACGAAGGTCAACGTTGTGCATTACTTGGACCCAATGGCGGTGGTAAAACGACATTAGTCAAACTACTACTGGGCATATTATCGGGTTATCAGGGCAATCTCGCACTGTTTGGCGACCGTCCCGGTCGCCATCCAGCGCTTATTGGGTATGTTCCTCAACAATATAAATTGAATCCAATATTACCCGTCACAGTAAAAGACGTAGTATTAATGGGGGCCAATGCAGAGCAGCTAAAAGATAAGGCATCGCTGCCAGCCTTATTAACCCAAGCATTACAACAAATGCATATCGAGCATATAGAAAATACGCTGTTTAAAGATCTTTCAGGCGGGCAGCGTCAACGTGTATTAGTGGCTAGGGCGTTGATTGCCCAACCTAAGTTATTAATCCTTGATGAGCCAACCAGTAATGTCGATCCAAGCATGACGGCACAATTTTTTGCCTTGATATCAGCGCTGCCCAAAGATGTTGCGGTATTAGTGGTAAGCCATGATATGGGTATTTTAGAGTATCAGATTGATGTGATTTTAGGGCTAAACCAAACCATGAAAGTGCAGCAGAGTAAGGCATTAACGTCTGATATGTTGCAACACTTATACGGCGTGAACAGCCATTTTCTTCAAGATCTTGTTCAGCCAACTACAACCAATCACAAAACAAGTCCTGCTTTAGTATGATCGAGCTCTTACAATATAACTTTATTCAACATGCATTAATTGCAGCAGTGCTGGTTAGCATTGTTGCCGGCATTATTGGCGTATTAGTCGTGACCAATCGATTAGTATTTCTCTCTGGTGGTATTGTTCACACAGCATACGGCGGTGTGGGGTTAGCTTTCTATGCAGGCACTGCGGTAATGCCAACAACCTTGGTATTTACTTCGATTAATGCCTTGTTATTAGGGGTGCTAAGTCAGCGTAAACTAGAGCAGTTAGATATTTTTATCGGTCTGATTTGGTCGCTAGGCATGGCAATCGGCATCATCTTAATGGCGTTAACGCCGGGATATGGGGCAGATTTAAGCAGTTACCTGTTTGGTAGTATTCTCACTGTTCCAGTCTCGACGTTATATCTGATGGGGGGCAGTGTACTCATCATTGGTGCTTACACGATTTATAACTATCGTTCGCTAGTCTTAATGTCTTTTGATGCTGATTTTGCGCAGAGTAAAGGCGTTAAAGTAAAACGCATGTACTTATCATTATTAGTACTAGTGGCAATTGCCAGCGTTATCTTAGTGAAAGTGGTGGGTATTGTATTGGTGATGGCGCTGCTAACCATGCCAGCGTACATGGCGGCGCAATATACAAAATCGATGTTATCCATGATGTGCCACAGTATTTTATGGTGCCTTGGCTTTACGTTAACGGGGTTGATTTTCTCTTACCAGATGAATCTACCGTCAGGGGCTACCATTGTTGTTACCGCGTCTATTTGTTTAGCGTTGCAACTGGGGCTTAAAGAAATCCTGAAATTCTTCAAAAAAGGCGCTGTTCAAGCCGCGTAATGGTACAGCAAGTAGAAGCGCCCCTTCTACTTGCTACCTACTTCCATACCCTCGTTATCCTCTTCCTGTTTTTCCCATGTCACCCACGCTTTTTACATTCATGATTGGTAGATTTCTGTGTAATTGCACAGTAAATGTTACAAAGTGTAACGAGTAAATATTCGCAGTGAGCATTAAGTTATTGTTTTTAATTTCTTTAGGTTATTAGTCATCAGCTGATTTGATCTTCTTGGCGTCAAAAAAGTATCGTTGGTAATCAAAAAAAATATTTTTCTGAAAGCAGGTCTAAATTTTGAACGCTGTTCTATATTGGTGTCGCCAAAAAAATAACGATAGCTATGTCACAAATTTGAACCAATCAAAGACCGATCCCGCGTGCCGTAATAATGTTCTGTTACATCTCACCACTGTGGATTCTCACAAGCTCCGTTATGCTCCTCGCATCTTAGGCACTTTTATTAAAGATACATGCCTATCCAATGTCGTTTTAAGAGTAATAACATGAAAAAAACATCTCTATTTGCATTGAGTGCAGTGGCACTGTCTTGCGCAATTAGCTTTACCGCTCACGCGGGTGACAAAATGGTTAACCCTGAAGGCGGGGTTGTTGTGGGTTACTGGCATAACTGGGCTGACGGCCAAGGTTATAAAATGGGTAATGCACCTGCGATGTCACTAAAAGACATTAACCCAATGTATAACGTGGTTGATGTTTCTTTCATGAAAGTTTACGACGTGGCTGAAGGCCGTATTCCGACGTTTCATTTAGATGCGGAAACGGGTTTAACCGAGCAGCAATTCATCGACCAAATTAAAGCGCTTAACGATCAAGGTCGCTCTGTGCTTATCGCACTAGGTGGCGCTGATGCGCACGTTGAAATGAAAACAGGCGATGAGCAAGCATTCGCTGATGAAATCATTCGTCTAACAGATTTATACGGTTTCGATGGTCTAGATATCGACCTTGAGCAAGCAGCGATTGATGCGGCGGATAACCAAACCGTTATTCCAGCGGCACTGCGTATGGTTAAAGATCACTACCGTGCACAAGGTAAAAACTTCCTTATCACCATGGCGCCAGAATTCCCGTACCTAACAGAATCGGGCAAATACATTCCTTACATCACAGGTCTTGAAGGTTACTACGACTGGATCAACCCACAGTTTTACAACCAAGGTGGTGACGGCGTTTACATTGAAGGCATTGGTTGGATTGCCCAAAATAATGATGCGCTAAAAGAAGAGTTCATCTACTACATGGCTGATTCATTGATCAACGGTACTCGTGGTTTCACTAAGATCCCACACGATAAACTTGTATTTGGTATTCCAACCAACATCGATGCCGCAGCAACAGGTTACGTACAAGACCCACAAGATTTGTTTGATGCATTCAAACGCCTTGAAGCACAATCTCAGCCACTACGTGGTGTAATGACATGGTCTATCAACTGGGATATCGGCACGAATAAAGCAGGTCAAGCGTACAACAGCAGCTTTATTAACACTTACGGCCCGTTCATTCACAGCCAAGTGCCACCGGTTGTTCAACCGGGTAAACCTGTGATCATGGGTTTAACGGATGCTCGCGTTCAGCACCGCACAAACTTTGATGCAATGGCTGGCGTAACAGCAACAGACAAAGAAGACGGCACCCTAACATCAGCAATTAACGTATCTGGCTCGGTAGATACACAACGTGTAGGCGAGTATGTACTAACTTACTCAGTATCAGATTCAGACAACAATGAAACCGTATCACCACGTAAAGTAACCGTATTTAGCGCATTACCAACCTTCGCTGGTGTGGCAAATGCAGTTGTGAAAATCGGTGAAAACTTCGATGTCATGGCTGGCGTATCAGCATCGGATGCAGAAGATGGCGATCTAACAGCAAACATCACAGTATCTGGCACTGTAAACACTGCGGTTGCGGGTCAATACGAACTTGTTTACTCAATCACAGACAGCGCAAACCAGACGGTAACTGTAAAGCGTACCGTGATAGTTAACGATGGCTCTATCGTGTGTACTAATCCGTGGAAATCAGATGTTGTTTACGTTGAAGATGATGTAGTAAGCCATAACGGTAAAGATTGGTTAGCGGGTTGGTATACGAAAGGTGAAGAACCAGGTACAACGGGTGAGTGGGGTGTTTGGCGTGAAGCAGGCGATAGCGACTGTGGCGGCGTTGTACCACCACAACCAGAAGCAGATTTCACCGCATCTCTATCGGGCGTAAACAGCAGCTACAAGATCACTAACGGCACTGCGACACTGAACCTGAATTACACCGCGAACAAAGCAAGTTCTGTACAGATTGATGTGATTGACGCAATGGGTTACCCAGTAAACGGCGGTAACTTCACGGCAGATTTTGCCGCTAACAGCGCGATTAAACTGGTACTTAATAACGTAGTGGAAGGTAAACACTCACTACGCATGATCGCCCAATCAAAAGGTGAGCAAGTAGAATCACGTCACCAGTTTGTATTAGAAGATCAAGGTACGGTTGAGCCACCAGTGACCGACGTTCCTGCTTATGAAGCGGGTAAAGCGTACCAAGCGGGCGACCAAGTATTAGGTACAGACGGTAACGTATACCAATGTAAACCATGGCCTTACACGGGCTGGTGTGCAAATGCTTCATACGCACCGGGTTCAAGCCTATACTGGGCTGACGCATGGGATAAGCTATAAGCTTACCGATAGCTAAATAAACGAAAAGCCAGCATGTTAAGTGCTGGCTTTTTTGTTTTTATTTTAGAGAACGTATATAACAATATGCGTACTTACTGACTTAACTTATTCTTGGGCAAAAGCTTGTTATGTGCCTAAGCTAAGTTTTAAGCCATATGTTAATACAGTTTTCACCGAAGTTGTTGCCACATCTTTGCCAATCGTTTTTACTCCGCCACTAATTAAATCGCCAAGCGTCTTTTTTTCTTGTAGCGTTTCAGGGACAGCATTCAGAATTTCTAAACCTTTAGGCGACAATGTTACGCCTTCCATAGAAATACGATTGTCAGGCTCTCGACTCCAAATATAACCAGCCTCCATAAGCCAATTCATTGCTTCTTCAGCAATTTCATATTCCTTTTCAGACAAATTGTGTACGCCGTCAGGGTCATCTCCCATGGCAATTTTAATTGTTTCACCAATATCCAATTTGGATAATCTTACCCTTAATGGGAACTCTCGGTAGCATTCACCTAATATCTCGGCAACTGCAATATTAAAAGCATCTATATTGTTCAATATATTGTCCTCTTCCGAGGTTGTTAGCACTAACGCCTTGCTCACTGGTAGATTTGGAGCGCAGCGAGAAATTTATCCGCGTGCAGTAACTTGTTAGGCCTAATTGAAGTTAACTACTCGCATGCTCTGTTCACCACCTTCTCCATCCCAAGGAGCAATCTTAGTAATATTTGCTCGTGGATTATCGCCATCACCAAAAACAACCCCCATTACAAAAGGCACTTTCGGTTTTATGTTATGGTCATAAATACGAATACCATACTCGAAATCACCCTTTAACTCGGAGATAGAGATTTGCTGCATACCTTTGAACGCAGGGTATCGCCATACAGTACTTTCTATTTTTTTGGATGTTGTAATTTTGAATCCGATTGGCTCAGCCCAAAACTGAGGCTCAAATACGACCATTGCGGCTTTTGGCTCGTCACTCGCAAGCTGAACAGAGAAGGCTAGATTAGCTGCTGGAGTGTCTGTTTCTTTCTTTTGCCTTGTAATTGCTGAATAAATATCAAGCATCCACTCTTCTTCAGTTTTGCTTTCAATGTCGATGTAGAATCGACTTTCTAAGAATGGTGGGAATTGAGATATATGGCCAACCTTTACGGGAACAATGAATTCTGGCTTGATGCCGTTGATCTCGTCAGCCAATGCTTTGCGAAGTTCTGTTCTTACCCAAGGTTTATCTATCGAGTTTGGAGACAGGAATATAAGGAATTTATCTGCGGATTCTATTCCAGCGTGAACAGCTTCTATTAGGTCGTCACCACCTAAAATTTCGTACTTATCAAGCCAACCTTTTATATCCGGAAATCGCTGACCAACCCTCAAAAAAACTTGTTCGACAAGTGGTTTATCTTCTGATGCGTGACTAAAAAATACTTTCATTATTCTCCTTATAGGCCTAACGCCCTGTTAAGGGGCTGATAAACTACCCTCTGACAATTGCCAATGTTTTTAACTGATAAAGCAGATTCTTTACAGTGTTTTGTCTAGAAAGTTAGACTCATGTCAGGTTTTATAAAACATTTGGCTATCTTATGTACTACAAGTGGTTTTAGGCTTATAAATTACTGTTATTGCCTGTCTGGATAGTTGCAAAGGAGAGCGTGGCAGAGCAATTACAAGAGAGATAAAGCCCTTATCTGAAAAGCATCATTTCACGCTATAGAACAAGGTAACGTTTAAGCCACAAATAGCGAAATAAACAAAAAGCCAGAATGTTAAGTGCTGGCTTTATTGTTTTACTTTAGAGAACGTATTTAACAATATTTCTACTTATGAGTACTGGGAGATGTTACTTAATTTCATACTGTATTAGATTAAAGGGTATGCTTGAAAAGCAAAACCAAGGGCAATAATAAAATAAGCGAATATTGTTATGGCAACGTAAATCCAATATTTCCTTATACGCTTGTTAGTCGAATCATTTTGTATGCCAAATGATTCGGCACCATCAGATCTTAAACCGTGAGCTGGTGTTGCAAAGAAAGCTAGCAATACTACCCCTAACATATTCAATGATAGTCCAATAAGAGTAAGTAGTTTAGCGCAGTCCATATTATGTATATATCCTTCTAATTGATATGAAAATAGTAATGATTACTGCGTATTAAATGCTGTATGAATAAATGCATATAATTCCGCAACGAAAACTTAAATATCTAGCCACACTTTGCCACCTTAAGCCCATACTTGTGGCTCACCTTTATGGCAACGCAAAGTCCAAGTCTTACTTGATGTCTTTCTATGGTATTTAATTATTATTGAACCATCTGATCTCATATCGACAAAGTCCATTCTGCTTGGCTCATATCCATTATGACTATAGATAAGCTGCTTACAGTCATTGATTTGTGCTTCTGTCGCGTCTATTTTTTTCCCACAACCAACCAGAGTCGCAGTTAATATAAGTATTATAATGCTTAATCTCATTTAAAATCCTATTATGCTAACGGGCGAGCTAAACCTCAGAACGCTTCAAATGCTCCAAACAAAGATTCCAGACATTTTTTCTAAATATCCGTATTTAATAAATTGTATCTTCCAGGTATCTCATCATCTCTCTTCCTACTAAAAATGTGCTTAACGTATAGTTAAAAAGGAAAAAGATGAAAAATTATCCTTTCAAGGTGTTGTTTATGTGTTTCTTGTATTAACAATTTAATCCCTGATAATTTCCGATGCTTTTTAGCTGATAAAGTAGTTTTTTTATAGTGCTTTGTCTAGAAAGTTAGATATATGTCAGGTTTTATAAAACACTTGGCTATTTTATGTACTACTAGTAGTTTTAGGCTTATAAATGACTGTTATTGCCTGTCTGGATAGTTGCAAAGGAGAGAGTGGCAGGGCAATTAAAAGAGGTAAATCTTTACTCTGAAAGACATCAATTCTTACTAGAAGAGCAAGGTAACGATTAAGCTACCAATAGCGAAATAAACAAAAAGCCAGCATGGTATAGGCTGGCTTTTTGTGAGAGCAGTTTCTATATATTTTCAATATTTGCTTACAGAGTGCTTGGGTTTATCCAACATGTCGGATAGGCATCGGCTACGCGACATAATTCTTATCTGTCGCTTAACAAGCCGCCTTCACTTTATCATTTAAAAAGTGGGATGGTTCTAGCTTTATCATTTCAGCGTCGGTTGCATTATGATTCTTCGCATATTCAGCAACTAAATTGTATCCAATCCAGTAACCTGCGTATTTCGGGAACTCATCAGGGTGTGAGCCCAAAAACAATTTATCTAATGAAAAGTCTTTTGTGTCTAATAGATGGCTCATTTGTTCTAGTCCGTTGCGCCAATCATAGTTATCGAGCTCTTTAAATAATGACGATGGCTTACCGTTGGTCACCAGATTTTCGAAATGGCACGCTAAACCTTCCATTATTAGCTGCTGTGACAAGGTGCCTGTTGGCATGTGAAAACTTAATCTCACTGCATGGTGAAGTTCATGCGCTAGAACTTCAAGAAGCTCTGTCTTTATTATTTCAGCAATATCATCTCGAGAGCTGTCCACTAACAGCTCGACTCTATGCTCACTAAGAGCGTAACCGCCTAAGCCTGACGGGGATTCTTCCCCTGTTTGGAATGGAGAAACAGTAATATCAATATTTGATACTTCAAGGAATTCACCAATTTTAATAAGGGCACATCCAATCGTGTGCTCCAATAAGTCTGAGTATTGGCTTAATTTTCCAGATGCGTTAAGTATTGTAATTTTTACTGCCAAATCATACTCCTTTGATTAGGCTGGGTTTAAACGAGGGCATAACCGCTATTAATGGCGTTGTTTTTGTGTTGTTACCATTAACAATTTAATCTCTGCGAATTGCTAATGTTTTAGCCGATAGCACAGACATTTCACAGTGCTTTGTCTATAACTTTAGAGATATGTCAGGTTTTATAAAAAAAGAGGTTATCCAACGCGGTGGTAGCGGTTTTGACTTGTAAATCACTATTATTGACAATATGGATAGTTGGAAAAGGGATAGTGGTTAGACGATTAAAAGAGATAAATCTATGTTTTGAAAAACATTATTTCACGCGATAAGAGCAAGGTAACGATTAAGTCACCAACAGCGAAATAAACAAAAAGCCAGCATGGTATAGGCTGGCTTTTGTGAGGGTAATTTCGCTTAAATAGTAAATCTATTTATTTGAACTTACGAAGTAATCATTCAGTACGATTAATTTGTACACATATCACTATCTTTACCTACTATACGCCATACACCCCAATTAGCAGATGCTTCAGGTGTTGGTTCTTCACCTGTGGTATACCATTGGTTATGGTATGACAGGCCATCATGCATGACTTTTTCACATGGCTTATCATAGACTTTAGCTGGATCCCACTCACCTTCAGGTACCGGTGGTACTGGAACGTCTGGTGTGTAATCGCCAATAGAAATCATACAGCTATTGTTTTGGAAATTAACATTAATTTGCTGTGGATGTTCTGGATCAGCCTCGCTTGCAAGCTTAGCAAAAGCACTTTGTGCTTGCGCTGTACAGTCGACGCCGCTGTCTTTCATTTGGTCGATACTTGCGTCAACGGGTAGTGAAATATGGGTATTTGGTGTCATCCAGTTATTAACGATATTTGCTCCTGCTTTAGAAGCAGAAAGGAACATCTGACCCTGTATTTTTGCATCAGTATAAATCTGGATTTCACTTGTTGGATCAATAGGACCTTTATCCGTTACCGCATTAAAATCACTTCCAATCGCTTTTTCAACATTGCCAATCGCAACATCAAGTAACTGGTAAATAGCTTTACGATCAGAATCATTACTTAACGTAAATGAGTCTGTAGACTTAATGTCTAACTGCGTTAGCGCATCTTTAAATGCTTTGTCAGCTTGAGATGCCGTGACAAAAGTCAGTGCTTCTTTGTCTTTATTTGGCTTGTATGACAACTTAGTCATTGCGAATGCAAATACTCGATTAAATTGCCCTGCTAATAATGACACCTGATTATTAATATTTAATCCTGCATCTTCAATATTCACGCCGAATAATTGGTCGATATAAAAGGAAACTTGGCGTGGGTAACGGTAATAAGTATCACCCGTTGTATCAGGTGAACCAATTGCGTCTCGGTAATCTTGTGGGCTTAAATTGTAGTTATTCCTATAGTATTTAGTAGATTGACAGACATTACGTGATTCCAGTTATCACTAACGGAAGTGAGCATTATCTGATCCTCGATTTTATATATACTCAGAAAGTTCAGCTGTTTTATGTTTTATAAGCAGCGATACCTCCATATTAAATAAAGTCAAATTAAAGGCTCGGTTTCGTATTAATATCGAAACCAAGCCTTATCAGTCCTTAAATTAAATGCTCCATTTTGTATGGGCCATTTAATTATATTTTGTGATGTTCTATTAAGCATTATTTAGTTATTAATATTTGAACTATTTAGGGGCTGGAAACCCATCCAAATCATCGAACGGCATTATTTTCCCGTTCCATTTCCCCTCTTCTTGTTTTGCGACAACAATGAACTGACCATATGTTGTACCGGGTGATCTGTATTTTAAGGGGACGACAACACCATCATCCATATGAATCGCGCCATCGATCCTTGCAAGCATGCAAATTCCTCTGGTTATATTATCCTGCCTTAATTCAGAAGGTTGTATCTCGCCGAGAAAGTGCTGTTCACAAAATGGTCCTTCTAAAACAAGGTCAACCGTACCTGGCGTACTGTTTAGCACTGTATAGTTTGTATAAGCAGCGAATGATGGAGCTGAAAATAGTAAAAAAGAGAGTGCAACAAAAAGAAGTTTTTTCATCACGTAGCATCCTTAATCAAGATTAGAGAATGGGCGACATGTGTCAAATATACGCAATAGATATAATACATAAATGGTATATAAAACATATGTTTAGGTTTTATATTTGTAGAAAAAATGAGACACCCTAAAGCAAAACGATTGATGAGTGCTATGTTGCTTAGGCTTTTGGTTGTCTTTTGATGATAAGTCGGTGGGGGTGAATCGATGAGGTTGAATCGCTTTTGATGAAAAATTCAATGTGTATTGAAGAAATGGTAAACCGATTCATAGCTTGAGAGCGCTGAATCGGTTTATAAATTACCTGCGTTATAACAAGGCTATATTGAGAAGCATAGCTTAATGAGATTGTTCATTAGTCGTGAAAATTTGACTATTAATTATATCTTCAACATTGCCGGTTAATGCTCCCACATGTTTTTTTGCACTCTGAGGATGCCAAAGCTTGCACTCAAGTTGTGACTCCTTAAATAAACCTATTGTGGGTATATTGTAAGCACTCGCTATGTGAATAATCGCAGTATCAACAGAGATCACGCCTTTTGATTGTTTAATCAAATAAATCGCGTCTTGTATAGAATCTACACAGCAAACACGAGAAACGGGCGCTAATTGGCTTTCCCATTCATCTTTATTTTTTATATAGGAAGGCAAAATAAAGACACAGTTAAATCCATCGTTTTTTAATTTTGTAAGTATATCTATGCTTTTCTTTATACTTAGTGATCTACTGTTACGAGAAGCAAATGGATTAAAAACCAAATAGTCTTTAAGGTTTTTACTATTGATCAGCATGTCCATTTTATCGTTTTCTTTAGCAAAAACCTTAAACAGAGCAGGGGGCTGAGCAAAACCATATGCGGCCATTAGTTTTGACCAGCATTCAGGCTTACTTATGTTATCGTTATTAAATTGTATCGGTGGGTTCTGTATACAATTATGCTGGTAACAATCGTGACCGATAGTTAAGTCGGGCTTTAATGTAAAACCGACGATGCTCCGGTGGGGTTTTTCTATAGAAGACACTTCTATTAGTAAATCTACATTACAATTGATCTTCTCTTTTAATATCTTAGGGTATTTATACCATTCTCTTTCTTTGGGTAAGCAAATGTAATTAACCCGAGTGTCATATTTTACAACATCTTCATTTTTCTTCGTACATAAAACAACCACATTGGCTTCTGGCCACTTGGCTTTAACTGCTTCAATAATAGGTGACATTGCGAAGTAGTCGCCTATCTGAAATGTGGCATTAATAAATACATTCGGTTTTTCTGGAAGGCTATTTATTGATGATAATTTGTTTACTCTTCTATTTAGTATGCTAGATATAAGCTTTTTAAGCATAAAATGTTACCGCCCGTAGTAAATATTTATCTACTTCCATTTTGATGACTTTACCTTACTAATGTATATATTGTGCTTTGAAATTTAGGCGTATTCAAAGCGTATTACGTTTTACCAATTTGGGCTTAAATCAGCCAGCTTTTAGCAGCATACGATCATGATGGCCACGCTTTTATCTGCACTTCTAAAATACGCTATTTTAACGCTATGATTCTAAGCATAAAATCATCAATTCGCTCTAAGTATATAGATGATTTGTGATGTACTGCGAAGATTGCTGATTAAATTTGATATTAAAGTTTGTTGACACATTTATAGAGTTGTATTTTTAGACGTTTTAGCTGCATTTTTCTTTCTCTTTACTTCGTTTATTTCTTTCCTGTAATACGACTTCCATCCGATACATTTGATTGTTTTATGAGCGAAATATTTCGTTGTTAATAAAGCTATCATGATTACCTTATATGTTGAAAGCGTGATTTTGTTCTTGACAGGTATATTTTACTGGCAATATATTCCATTTATTAACACTAACTAAACCTTTGTCACAGAAATTTAATTTGATATCCATACAATCCACTTGTTTTCGCTTGTGAGCGAAAATGTTCGTTTTAAGTAATGTATGGATAACAATGAGGCTCTGATGTTTGGGATATTCAAACCGAAGGCGCATATCGCACCTTTAGAAAATAGTAAGGTCGATAGCACCTATTCTCGCCTGCGATGGCAGTTATTTTTCGGTATTTTCTTCGGCTATGCAGGTTATTACCTCGTCCGTAAGAACTTTAGTTTGGCAATGCCATATTTAATTGATGAAGGCTTCAGCCGCGGAGAGCTTGGTGTTGCTCTGGCTGCGGTGTCTATTGCTTATGGTTTATCGAAGTTCTTAATGGGGAATGTGTCAGACCGTTCTAACCCAAGATACTTTTTAACGGCGGGACTGGTTATGTCCTCGTTGGTCATGCTCTGTTTTGGCTTTATGCCATGGGCGACGGGAAGTGTGGCTGCCATGTTCATTTTATTATTCCTAAATGGTTGGTTCCAAGGAATGGGCTGGCCTGCGTGTGGACGTACCATGGTGCATTGGTGGTCTCGTAAAGAACGTGGCGAAATAGTGTCGGTGTGGAATGTTGCTCATAACGTGGGTGGCGGTTTAATCGGCCCTATGTTTATTCTTGGCCTTTGGGCATTTAATGACGACTGGCGAACTGCTTTTTATGTTCCCGCTCTTTTTGCTTTGCTGGTCGCATTTTTTGTTTGGTTAACCGTGCGTGATACGCCTCAGTCATGTGGTTTACCACCAATTGAAGAATATAAAGATGATTACCCTGATGGATATGATAAGTCGTTTGAAACGGAAATGACGGCGAAAGAAATCTTCTTTAAGTATATCTTTAATAACAAGTTACTTTGGTCAATCGCGATTGCTAATGCCTTTGTTTATCTGATCCGCTACGGGGTGTTAGATTGGGCGCCAGTATATCTAAAAGAAGCGAAAGGCTTTTCTGTCGATAAAACATCATGGGCTTACTTCTTGTATGAGTGGGCTGGTATTCCGGGCACCTTATTGTGTGGTTGGATTTCCGATAAGTTCTTTAAAGGACGTCGAGCGCCAGCCGGTATTTTGTTTATGGTGCTGGTAACGCTGGCGGTATTGGTTTACTGGTTTAACCCAGCAGGCAACCCAACGGTTGATATGTTGGCGCTTATTGCTATCGGCTTCTTAATTTATGGCCCTGTTATGTTAATTGGTTTGTATGCGCTTGAGCTTGCACCGAAGAAAGCAGCAGGTACTGCGGCAGGGTTAACGGGTTTATTTGGTTACCTTGGTGGTGCGGTTGCAGCAAATGCTGTGCTTGGCTATACCGTTGATCTTTATGGTTGGGATGGCGGCTTTATTATTCTGGTTGGTTCTTGTGTGACATCTATTGTGTGCTTTGTTTATGCCCTATTAGGTGAGCGCGCACTTCATGAACGTAAAGCAAAAGAAAAAGCAGCATTAGCACAATAACCGTATTGAGGGGCGGATTGCCCCTCACTATTTATCAAGGATATATGATGAAAACAATCTCAGTTGGCTTCACTTTTTTAGTACTTAGCTTATCAGCAGGGGCGATTGCAAAGCCGCTGGTTATTGCTCACCGTGGCGCGTCAGGCTATTTACCCGAACATACACTTGAAGCGAAAGCGCTCGCTTATGCCATGAAACCTGATTTTATTGAGCAGGATGTGGTGATGACGAAAGATGATCAATTAGTGGTACTGCATGATCACTATTTGGATCGTGTGACTGATGTTGCTGAACGTTTTCCTGATCGCGCGCGTAAAGATGGACGTTATTACGCGATTGACTTTACGCTCGCTGAAATTAAATCATTAAGGGTGACGGAAGGGTTTAATATCAATGATAAAGGCGAGAAAGTCGCGGGCTTCCCACAACGATTCCCAATGTGGAAATCACACTTTACTGTGCCTACTTTTGCGGAAGAAATCGAATTAATTCAAGGCTTAAATAAGACCTTAGGTTATGACATTGGTATTTATCCTGAGATCAAAGCGCCTTGGTTCCATCGCCATGAAGGGAAAGACATCTCTAAAGCGGTACTTAAAGAATTAAAACAATACGGTTATACCTCGCAAAGCGACAAAGTATACCTGCAATGTTTTGATGCCAATGAGCTAAAGCGTATTAATGATACCTTAATGCCCGAGATGGGCATGGATTTAAAACTTATCCAATTAATGGCTTACACCGATTGGAACGAAACCATGGTTTATGACGGTGATAAAGCAACGCCATATAGCTACGATTGGATGTTCAAACCAGATGGTATGGCAAAAGTGTCGCAATATGCGGAAGGGATTGGCCCTTGGAAACCGATGTTAGTGGATGATAAATCAACCCCATCGAACATTATTATTAAACCGATAATGGCGCAGGCAAAAGCGGCGGGGTTAACAGTGCATCCTTATACTTTCCGTGCTGATGAAGGCCGAATTCCGTCATACGCAGAGAGCTTTAATGGCATGCTTGATGTGTTCTACAATCAGGTAAAAGTCGATGGTGTATTTACTGATTTTCCTGATAAAGCAGTGACGTTTCTTAATAATAACTAGTGCTACATAAGGGATTGGCCCTCTCGATTTGGGAGGGCTTTTTTTACTGATCTTATTGTGGCAAATGGCTTTGTGCGTAATGAATGATAGCTTGCGATATTTCTTTTAATACGCCCGTTTCTAATTGCCAGTGATGCCAATAAATTTGGTTAGATAAGGAAAAATTCGGCGTTATATTCACCAGCGTGCCTTTTTCTAATTCTTCGATGATCTGTAATTTGGGGATTAAACAGTAGGCGATGCCGGCAAGAGCCATTTTGATAAAAGCTTCTGAGCTACTGATTTTATGATGGACGGTATTATCAAGATTTACATTAAAGTGCTGGGTAAGAAATTTCTGGTGTAGATCGTCAAACTGATCGTAAGACACCGCTGGTGCTTTGGCGAGTGTTTGGTTATTGACACCGTTTTTGAAGTAGCGCTGGGTAAATTCAGGACTCGCGACACACACGTAATCAATACAACCTAAATAGTCGGCTCGACAAGACGGGATCGGTTGCGATTCGAGGCTAATTGCGCCAGCCACTTCTCCGCTTTTCAATTTCTCAATCGAGAGGTTTTCACCATAAATGCTTAATGTGATTTCAACTTGTTTTTGTTTCATCACATCTTGCAGTGACGGCAATAACCATGTCGCTAGGCTATCGGCGTTGGTCGCAAGTGAAAGTTGAATAGGGCGTGCGCTGGTATCGTTTTCTAACTCTGGCAATATTTCATGTTCAAGTAATCTAACACGACGATATAACCCCAGCAGTTTTTTGCCTATTGCTGTGGGTTTTGGCGGTTGCTCTCTTATCAGTACAGGTTGAGCTAGAAACTTTTCTAATTGTTTTACGCGCTGTGAAATGGCTGACTGTGAAATGAAGAGGTATTCAGCGGCACGTTCAAAACTCCCTTGATGAATAATCGCATCTAAGGCTTCAATCCATTTGTAATCCAATCCTCGCACTTCACTCTCCTTGCTTATGAGTCTCACCACGTTATATAGGTAACATTACGTTATATAGGTAACACCACAGTTATAAGTATCTCTAATGTTATATTAAAATCATTAATTATACTTATCCATCTAAACCTTTTATCTTCTCGGCTCTTTACGAATATTATTTTGATGCTGCTGAGGTGAATGATGAGTTTTTGGGTTTTATTACAAGGGTTTGGCTTAGGGGCATCAATGATCATCCCGATTGGCGCCCAGAACGCTTATGTTCTCAATCAAGGTATAAAGCGTAATCACCATTTAACGACAGCAACGATTTGCAGTTTGCTAGATACGCTGTTTATTTCCATCGGAATTTTTGGTGGTGGTGCCATTTTAGCGCAACATGACATGTTACTTACCTTTGTCACAGTAGGCGGCATTGCTTTTTTAACCTTCTACGGTTTGTTGTCATTAAAAAGCGCGTTTAAAAAGCACAATGCTGATGAACAAAATGGTGAAGTGGTTGCTCGCGGTCGTCGTGCTGTTATCTTAGGGGCATTGGCGGTGACAGTGTTAAATCCGCATTTATACCTTGATACAGTGGTGATTCTTGGTTCATTAGGTGGTCAGTTTGAAGGAAATGATCGTATTGCTTTTGCTGTTGGTACCATCATGGCATCGTTTGTCTGGTTCTATAGCCTGTCGTTAGGCGCGGCAAAGCTTGGGCCTGTTTTATCACAGCCAAAAGTGAAAAAAGGCATTGATCTGTTAGTGGCAGCAATGATGTTTACTATTGCGATCATTCTTGCCAAAGAGCTGATGGGTAAGTATTAGTAAAAGTAAAAGGGATAGTGATATATGCAATCGTTACAAAAAATTTATGCGTTTAATACCCAACGTTTAAAGTCATTGGCTATCCCTTATCGAGAATGGGAACACGAAAGTATTCTTGACTTTGAAACTGATCAAAAAGTAGCAGCGAGACTGGGTTGGACCGGAGTACATACGAAGAGCATCTTTATGAAATTTAAAGATCATGGCTATGCGTTGTATTTGACGGATAAAGATTCGCGAATGGATTCGAAAAAAATAAAGACGTTAATCGGTAAGCGGCCCTCTATTTGTACTGGTGAAGAGATGACTGCGCAGTTAGGGTGTTTACCCGGTGCTGTTTGTCCTGTTGGGCTACCTGAACATGTCGCTATTATTATCGATTCATCCTTGTATGCGTGTGAAGAGTTACTGTATACACCCGGTATACCAGAAATCACGTTTGGCGTGGCAGGGAAACACTTAAAGCAGTTATTAGGATCTGAATCTAATTCTATTTATGAACTGTAAATTACAAACCAAGATAAATAAATGCCAAGGGCTTTGAATTTAATATTCAAAGCCCTTTTTCTTTATTTGAAAAAGGGAAAGTGATTGATGTTTAAATATGTAGCTTATTTTTTAAGCCATCGTTAATTTCCTTAAAAGTAATACTTAGAGAGTGTATTAGTTTGCTCAATATAATATCGCTTCTCATATCCTGAGTTTATGACTAATATTCTTTAGTTATTTAAAAGTGTATACCTTTTAAGCGATAAAATAGTGTCGGTAATTTAACAACGATAGATTATGGGCTTACTTCAATATTTAAAACGATCTCTATACTTCATTTTAGACAACCAATAACACATTGATTTTAAATGTTTTGTTTTTAAAGGCAAAGGCATTGCGAAGGTACATTTCATCGTTATCTCTTTTTCTTTAGGTTATATAAATTCCATTTAAGTATTTAAATGTCTTGATTATAAATATCTTAATGATTACCATTCTCATCAAAGGTAAACCGTAGGTTTACTATTCTATTTTTTAAATCAAAAGTGGTTGGTAATGAAAAGGACAGCTTTATTCTATGGCGCGTTATGCGTGTCATCGTTTGCAAGTGTTGTAAATGCGGCATCCATTTACGCTGATGAGGGAACAAGTCTTGCTATTGGCGGGCGTGTTGAAGCTCGCGCTGAGCATCGTGATAGTGACATCAGCGATCTTAGCCGTGCGCGAGTAAATATTAGTGGTGAAACACTGATCGGTGATGGTATTAGCGGCATTGGTTATTTCGAGCAGGAATTCAAAGCAAGTGAAAACAAAACACGCTATCTCTATGCAGGTATTAAAGCGGCGCTAGGAGAGGGAGAAGCGCAAGTCGTTTACGGTAAAACGGCGGGAGCGATGAGCCTTGTTACGGATATGACTGATATTCAGGCAGCATACGGCGCAATTGCCGCTGACAAGTTTAAAGTCGGCAAACGTATTGCGAACAGTATTGCCACTTTTTATACCAATGATTCGGGTACGTCATTAGGCATTAACTACTCGGGTAAACATACAATCAAACAAGATACCTTTAAACAGGGTTTCTCTGTTGGGGCATCCCAAGCTATTGGTGATACAGGGTTAACCTTGGCAACGGGTTATGCCGATCAAACCATGATCAAAAAAGGCAAAGAGAAAGAAAAGTCACAGTTTGATGTCGGTATGGGATACCAAATTAAGCAGTTTTATTTAGGTGCTTTATACACCAATCAAAAATTAGGCGGTAAGGATGCTGACGGTTATGACGTAGTGGCTGCTTATAAGATCAACAGTATTTATAAAGCCACGCTTGGTTTTGGTGAGTTACATGTTGAAGGTGGAGATGACACTCGAGCTGTGAATGGCGACATCACCGCCAAGTGGAATAAACATTTCAGAACCTATGCTGCCGTGAATTACGACACGGTAATTGATGATACACAAGCCATGCTTGGCGCTCGTTACGATTTCTAATCTCAAAAGGTCTAATATGAAAACGCGATTTAAACTTCTTACTCTTGCTGTTGGTGTAATGGCTTCATGTTCTGCACTTGCTGGTGATTACCCGATGACAATCACGGATGTATCAGGCCAAACAATTACGCTTGATCATCAGCCTCAACATATTGCACTTGGTACTGCTCGTAACTTCCCATTATTAGAAATCGTTTACGGAAAAAATGCTGGTAAACATGTTGTTGCTATGCGTGATGATATGAAGATTTCAGCCCCTTCTATGTATGAGTTTTATACCAATAAATACCCAAACCTTAAAAAAGTGTCAGAGATTGGCAAGATCAGTAAAGGTCAGTTTGATGCTGAATCATTCATTCAAATGAAGCCTAAACCTGATGTGCTGATCATCGGTACTAGCAGTATGAACTCTGCCAAAGAAAAAGGCTTAGTGAAGAAGCTTAATGATGCCGGTATTCAGGTGATCACGGCAGATTTTCGCGAGCAAACCATCAAAAACACAATGACATCAGTAACTTCTGTAGCAAAAGCATTAGGTTATGAAGAACGCGGTAAAGCATTTGCGGATTACTACACTCAACATTTAAACGTTATTACTGATCGCATTGCTAAGGCGAAAGATTTAAAACCCAAAACCGTGTTTATGGAAACGGCGGCAGGCTACACCCTAGATTCCTGTTGCAACACTTATGCTGGTGGCAATATGGATGATTTTATCACGCTGCTAAAAGCGACAAATATTGCGACCAAACCATTAGGTGGTGCTCATTCCGGTAATATGTCACCTGAAACTATTGTTGCGGAAAACCCTGATGTTTACATTATGCAAACGGCTGGCTGGGTTGATAAAAAAGGTAATTCTATGAAGGGGATTCCTCTAGGTTACGCGGCTAATGACGCTGCGATCAAAGCGGCAACGAAAACCTTGATGGATCGTTCTTGGTTGCAAGCGACCAACGCAAATTTAACCGGCAATGTTTTCTCTATTTATAAGCCGTTTTATAACTCGCCGTATAACCTTGTGGCGCTCGAACACTTTGCGAAGTGGATCCGACCTGAGTTATTTAAGGATTTAACCCCAGAACAAACCTTCGTTGAAATGAATAAGACTTTAGCTAACAGTGACGTAAGCGGTTTATTTGGTATTGATAACGTTGATATTATTCAATAATAAAAACAGAAGGGCGTTTATCGCCCTTCTATTTTCCGTTCAGCAATGTTTACTTTGTACTGCCACTTTTTGAACATCACCACGTAACTCTATACGGTTGCATCTATTGACGATATCTCTCAGTAATTTTGTTCCTGTGATAAAGAGAAAATCTTTCTAAAAATCATTTTCAACGAGCAGTTTAAGAGAATAATAATTCTACAAAGCATTATTGTTGTTTAAATAATAAGCAATCAGTCGTAAATGAGAATAGTTATAACTTACTGTAATTCCTTATAAACCCTCTTTTTTGTAAGAGATATAGGGGCTAAATTTCACATTTACGGTTGTAAACTATAGGTTTACCCATTACCATTTGTTGCGACTATTACGGTTTTTGATTGACAGTGTTTAGATCCAAGCGCAATTAGGCGCGATAAAATGAGTAAGGTTATTTTAGTAAACCATTGTGGTTTGATTTTTTGATTGGGGATGAAAACATCACGCTACGGATTAGCGATAAATCTATTTTTATAAGACGAACGTTAATATGAAAAGTCACAGAATAATAGTGAGATTAAAGCGAACTTTAGATGGTAAAACGAATGAGATGTTGTTCTTTTTGGCATTAGGTAAGCATTATGGCTAAGTGTAGAACAAGAGTTAAACGAACCAATGTTTATGGCCATACATGTAAAGATCCAAGGCTATGTGTGCTGTGTTCATCTGTGGTTGTTTTACCCAAAGTGTATGGCACTAAAAAAACGTTTATAAAACGGTATAAGTCGATATTTCAACTACTTAAATTAGCCAAGGTTTTACTTTTTATTCCTGCTTTTATTGGTATTGGTGCAAGTCGAGCAGATAGCCCTAATTATAGTATTCAGTGTGTGTTTGATGGTGCGAAGAATAAAAATGGTGATTTTAGAAAGCCATTTTTTCAATCTTATAAGTTTGAAGTTGATAAAGAACAAGTGATAGTGGTTGACGATTCGCATCAAGCACTCGCGCAAAAGGTTTATGGGTTTAATAACATTACTCTTTTAGAACAAACTGCCTTTGGAAATATGGTCTCAACAACTATTGTTTTTAAGAAAGAAGGGCGGCAGATGGAAGCGGTACAAAGCCGACATGAAACCCTTAATCATCACGTGATGCCATTTCAAACGTTAGGCTATTGCGATTACGCTTAAATACATTTTGTTAAATAGAAAGTGAATATATTAAATATTTATTATTCTTTTTATTTTTTAAAATATTATTAATTTTTGATATTAGAAATAATGTCATGCGTATCTATTCAATTTATTTATGGACTGTTATATCTGCAGGGATCGCTTTTATTACATGAAAGAGAGAAAAAATAATGAAAAAATTAATTATCACCAGCCTTATTTCATCGACAATTTTATTAACTGGTTGTAACGCTATTAAAGAACAAGCGGCTGGCATGGTATTAGGGGATAAATTTGTACAAGCTAATGAGCAATTAAATCATTGTGATCTTTCTAGCTTAACGTATTTAAAAAGTGCGGCAGCTGATGATAAAAACCCGATTGTTCAAAATGCGGCTTTACTTGTTTTGGGTGCACATTTTGCTGCTGATGGGAACATGCGTGCAGTAGATACTATGGCGCAAAAGATCGCGAATATGTCAGATACAACAACGTTTGCAGAGCAACGTAAAGCGATTATTGAAAGCGGTAAAGAAACGGCGAAAGATCGTATTGAAAATGGCTTCACTGCAAACTGTAAATAATTACCTTTCTAATTTTCTAAACCTGACGGGCTCCAAGGAAGGGGCTTATTACGTCATTTAAATATTATGTTGAGTTAATTTTAAAGAGGTGTGTATGAGAAAACTGCTCATTGCTGCACTATTGGTTTCACCTATCACTCATGCTGACTCGTTAGCATTTTCTCGTCCTATTGTGACGATGCATAGCGTTGTTAATGCTGCACAGTGTGCTGATAAAATTACCGAATATCCTGAAAATGAAGTGATTGGTTTGTTTAATTTTGCTGTCGATGTCCTTGATGAAACAGCAAAACGAATTGGTTATAACAAGGTCGAAAAGTTTTATGCTGCCGCAGAGAAAAACTCAACGTTTGTTATTGATAAAGCTCACTGTGATGCGCTTATAGATAATGTCGTGATGCCTTATTTATTTAGTGCACCGATTACACTTTATCATCAGGAGTCGGTGTCGTGAAAAACGTTTTTTTAGCGATATCAATAATATTACTGTTAGGTACGGGGTGTTCTGCCGATAACAAAGCTTATCCTAAAAATGCAGCGCCACCGATGCTTGAGTTATCAGTACCACCACCGACGTTATTAGAGATGGCTCACCACCAAACCTCGGACAAGGTTTGCGCTTTAATGGGGATGGCACGTGAACAAGGAAATGATGAACTGGTGAATCAACTAGGTTTTATTTTTTCTTCTCGTCGCGATATTTCATTGAGAGATTGTATCCGCTTTGCTGATCTTGGACAGAAAGAACAACGCGCGGCTAACTTTTGAAATGAAGTGATTAAAAAAGATAACGTAAAGGGACATTTGATGTCCCATAACGGGGTATGCTCACACTAATCTTTTGTCATTTTTGCTATTTTTTCCGCAACAATCGAAGGGACGGATGACGGCGGCATAATAAGAAAAGAGGTATTGGCGGCAATCTGGTTAAATCGCGCTGCTTGTTGACTTTCTTCTGGTAAATGAATGGCGATGACTAATCGAGATCGGGTTGGGTATTCAAGAAGATTCTTTAATAGTTTTATGCACATTTCTGCATTGCCGTCATTGAGATCTGGCAAGGCGATAAAGCTATAAGGGCGAATATCGAGTTTTGTGTCCCCAATTAATTCCATGTAGCCGATTAATATATTGCCGATATATTCTGTGGTAACGCCAGTGAGATCGGCATTATAAAATTGCTCATCAATACGGGCTAACATGGATCGTGTTTTATTATTACACTCCCACTCGAAATTTTGCTCATCTTTCAGGTTCGCATTTTCAACGTAAGATAATGCATCAACCGCTTCGACCATTCCTGTGATCAATTTTATTTGAATAGGGTTTGTCTTTTCATCATCTAATCTTTTTATGATTTCTACGGCTTTACGCGCGTTAGAAGACCATGCGTATGATAAAGGGTTAACCGGTGCATGGTTTTCTTTATCTGCGATCAAATCTAATGGTGGTACGGTTTTAAAAAAACGAGAACAAATAATTAAGTTTTCTTTAGAGACGATACCTGTGGTGACCCATTTATGGACGGCTTGTCTTGATACATCACAGTAGGTTGCCAACGCTGTTTTTGAAACACCATTAGCATTCATGTTGTAGGAAAACCAATCCATTAATTTTGTTTTTACATTTCTTTCTTTACGTTGAAGTTGTGCGTTTTTTTGCTCTGTCTTGCTATTGTCTTGGGTCATTATTGCGTAACCTGATGAGTTGACACGCTCTATTATGCAAATCTTAAGTTAAAAGCGAATTGTTGTAATAAGTATATGCTTCAGGTAACAGGTTAATAAGCTAAATATGGAAAGTCAAACCTAGGTAATTAGAAAAATAGAACAACTGAAAGGGGCTAAATAAGCCATTTTATACGCTCTTGTAATAAGTAATACATGTTAACAATTGAATGTTATTCGTTTGGATTTTGTAAGAGATTAACGCCGACTATAACCGATAGTATTGATAAACAATGCATTATCGTTTTAATGGTTGATTATTAACCTAAGGTTTCTTATTACACATTGTCACCTGAGAGTTTACTTTGGCCAAAGGCTCGATAAAAGCAAGATTTAGATATCGATGCTTTAGTTGCGTTTTAGTTAATAGAAAAGAGGGGGAATAAGTGAGTTACCCGTTTTTTTATTTTTATCGAAACGTTTCGATGGCTAAAGTGTGACCTAGTATTCTTTTTTGTCTTTATATTGATGATCAAGACCGATCATTCTCACATCTTATCGAACCGGGGATAGTCAAAAAAATTAGTCGGATTATCATACTATCGAAACGTTTCGATGGTGTTTTCTAAAGCGGTAATTTTAACCGATTAGCAGATGCTTTTAGTAAGAAAACGTATAACCGAATGGTCGATAACATGAAAAAAAGTACCCTCATTAATTCAGAATTGTCTTACCTCGTTGCCACACTAGGACATACCGATGAAATCACTCTTTGTGATGCGGGCTTGCCTATTCCAGATCACGTTCAACGTATTGATTTAGCATTAACGCATGGTGTACCGAGCTTTTTAGAGACGGTGCGTGTGATGCTCTCTGAAATGCAAATTGAAGGGGTGATCATGGCAGAAGAGTTTGCCCAAGTGAGCCCTGAACATTACCAAGCCTTGCTGGTTGAACTTGAACTAGAGCAAGCGAAAACGGATAAAAAAATTCATATTCAATACGTTACCCACGAGCAGTTTAAACAGCGTACGGAACAAAGCCGAGCGATAGTCAGAACGGGCGAATGTACTCCGTATGCCAATGTGATTTTTCAATCCGGTGTGGTGTTTTAGTCAAGAGCGACGTTGAGGATAAATTATGACTCAGGCCATTCTACAATTGAATGATATCGAGAAAGCGTTTCCCGGTGTGAAAGCGTTAGATAGAGCCAGCCTTTCTGTGTATGCGGGTCGTGTAATGGCTCTTATGGGCGAGAACGGAGCGGGCAAATCAACCTTAATGAAGGTGCTTACTGGGATTTACCAAATGGATGCAGGAAGTATTCATTATCAAGGTCAACCTGCTGCATTTAACGGCCCACGTGATTCACAAGAAGCAGGCATTAGTATTATTCACCAAGAGTTAAACTTGATCCCTGAATTAACCATTGCCGAAAACATTTATCTTGGGCGTGAATTCACGGGCATGATGGGACGAATTCAATGGGGAAAAATGTATGATGAGGCTGATAAGCTGTTAAAACGCCTTAACGTGAAACACTCCTCAAAAACCTTATTGGGTGACTTAAGCCTTGGCGAACAACAAATGGTTGAGATTGCCAAAGCCCTTTCGTTTGAGTCTAAAGTCATCATTATGGATGAGCCAACAGACGCGCTGACTGACAAAGAAACAGAATCGTTATTCACCGTCATTAATGAACTTCGTGAGCAAGGTTGCGGCATTGTTTACATCTCTCACCGTTTAAAAGAAATTTTTGAAATCTGTGACGATATCACGGTATTGCGTGATGGGAAGTTCATTGGTGAATGCCAAGTTAAAGAAACCAATGAAGATGGGCTGATCGAGATGATGGTGGGTCGTAAGTTGGAAGAGCAGTACCCACGTATTGCCGTAAAACATGGCGAAACTTGCCTTGAAGTATCGGGACTCACAGGCTCTGGTGTTCATGATGTTAGTTTTTCTCTAAAACGTGGTGAAATTCTTGGTATCTCAGGGTTAATGGGCGCGGGGCGTACTGAATTGATGAAATTGATTTACGGCGCGCTACCTATTGAAGCTGGTGTTATTAAGCTGAATAACCAAGTTATAAAGCCTGTGACACCACAAGACGGTTTAAATAACGGTATTGCCTATATCTCTGAAGACCGAAAAGGCGATGGCCTTGTTCTGGGCTTATCTGTAAAAGAAAATATGTCTCTTTGTGCTTTGGATAAACTCACAAAAGGTGTGCAAATTCAGCATAAAGAAGAAGTGATTGCCGTTGATGACTTTATTAAAATTTTCAATATCAAGACGCCAACACACAACCAAATTATCGGTAACTTATCCGGTGGTAACCAGCAGAAAGTTGCTATCGCAAAAGGGTTAATGACCCAGCCTAAAGTTCTTATTCTTGATGAGCCAACACGTGGTGTTGATGTTGGTGCTAAGAAAGAAATCTATCAACTCATCAACAAATTTAAAAGTGAAGGTATGAGTATCATTTTAGTCTCTTCTGAGATGCCTGAAGTGCTCGGTATGAGTGATCGCATCCTTGTTATGCATGAAGGACGAATTACTGGCGAATTCGATGCTAAAGAGACGGATCAAGAAAAATTACTCGCGTGTGCCGTTGGCAAAAATATGAATGAGGAAGCAGCATGAGCACGAATACGATGAATAAACCCACTGAACAAAATCGCCAAAAGTGGTTTAGCAAAGAGTGGTTAATTGAACAAAAATCATTAATTGCATTACTTTTCTTGATTGTTGTTGTGTCCTTTTTAAACCCTAACTTTTTTACCGTCGACAATATCCTCAATATTCTTCGTCAAACCTCTGTTAACGCGATTATTGCTGTCGGTATGACGTTGGTTATTTTAACCGCAGGTATCGATCTAAGTGTCGGTTCAGTGCTTGCGCTATGTGGCGCATTGGCTGCCAGTATGATTGCTTTAGAAGTTCCTGTCTTAATTGCGGTGCCAACGGCTTTGCTTGCCGGCGCGTTATTGGGGGGGATCAGTGGGGTAATCATTGCTAAAGGTAAGGTTCAAGCCTTTATCGCAACCTTAGTGACAATGACATTACTGCGTGGTGTCACCATGGTGTATACCGATGGTCGTCCTATCTCTACAGGCTTTACTGATACTGCAGACGTGTTTGCATGGTTCGGTACAGGTTATGCGTTAGGTATTCCTGTTCCTGTATGGCTGATGGTTATTGTCTTTGCCGGTGTTTGGTACCTTTTAAACCACACTCGTTTTGGTCGCTATATTTACGCTCTTGGGGGCAATGAGTCTGCGGCTCGTCTTTCTGGTATCAATGTTGATCGTGTGAAAATTGGTGTGTATGCCATTTGCGGTATGTTAGCAGCACTTGCAGGCATTATCGTGACTTCTCGCTTATCTTCTGCGCAGCCTACGGCAGGTATGGGTTATGAATTAGATGCCATTGCAGCTGTTGTATTAGGTGGTACGAGTTTGATGGGAGGCAAGGGACGTATCATGGGTACGTTAATTGGTGCTCTTATTATTGGCTTCTTGAATAACGCACTGAACCTACTGGATGTTTCTTCTTATTATCAAATGATTGCTAAAGCTGTTGTTATCTTGCTAGCGGTGTTAGTGGATAACAAAAACAAATAATACGCTACGAATTATTACAGAAAACAAACGAGCCAGATGACGTGAACTGGCTCGCCCCTACAAAAGGACTAGAACAATGAAAAAAATCGCAACGCTTATTTCAGCTGCACTTATTTCCTCTACGGTGTCTTTCGCGGCACAAGCGCAAGAGACTATGGCTATTGTCGTATCGACGTTGAATAACCCGTTTTTTGTATCAATGAAAGATGGTGCGGAAGCGAAAGCAAAAGCGCTTGGATATAATTTGATTGTATTGGATTCACAAAACGATCCAAGTAAGGAGCTGTCGAATATCGAAGATTTAACAGTACGTGGAGTGAAAGCGATTCTGATTAATCCGACAGATTCTGATGCGGTATCAAATGCTATTCGTATTGCAAATCGCGCCAATATTCCGGTATTGACCCTTGATCGCGGTGCACGCCGTGGTGATGTTGTTAGTCATATTGCTTCTGATAACGTTGCGGGTGGTGAAATGGCAGGCCGTTTCATTATGGAAAAAGTGGGGGAGAAAGCAAAAGTTATTCAGCTTGAAGGTATTGCAGGAACATCTGCCGCGCGTGAGCGTGGTGAAGGTTTCATGAAAGCGGTAAAAGACAACGACATGGATCTTTTAGCGAGCCAGCCTGCAGACTTTGATCGCACTAAAGGTTTGAACGTAATGGAAAACTTGCTGGCTGCAAACTCGAATGTACAAGCTGTATTTGCACAAAATGATGAGATGGCACTGGGGGCACTTCGTGCGGTTCAAGCATCAGGTAAAAATGTCCTAATTGTGGGCTTTGATGGAACTGAAGATGGTATTGCTGCTGTTAAGCGCGGTAAATTAGCGGCGACGATTGCACAACAACCTGATTTAATTGGTGCGCTTGGTGTGGAAACGGCTGATAAAGTACTGAAAGGTGAAAAGGTTGAAAAGAACATCCCTGTGCCACTTAAAGTCGTTACAGAATAAGATCTAACCCCTTTTATTGTTATTTCTTCATCACGATACAGAGTAACCCATTCTCTTGTTTGGGTTGCTCTTTCATAAAGCTAACAATGTTGCACAATAAATGACAAAGCCCTAATAGGTTTAAGTTTTTGATAGATCTTAAACCCATTACTCCTTTGACGTTAAAGGGTTAACAGAACTAAGGATTAAAGAATGAGTAAGTTAGTAGTATTAGGCAGCGTCAATGCTGATCATGTTCTTCAAGTACCTTCATTTCCTCGCCCAGGGGAAACGTTGCATGGTCGTAACTACCAAGTTATTCCTGGTGGTAAAGGGGCTAACCAAGCGGTTGCCGCTGCGCGTTTAAATGCTGATATTGGGTTTATTGCGTGCGTAGGTGATGATGCGTTTGGCATGTTGATGCACGATAATTTCATCAAAGATGGAATAGATGTGCGTGGTGTGAAAACAGAAGTGGGCACACCGACCGGTATTGCGATGATCCAAGTTTCTGACTGCGGTGAAAATAGTATTTGTCTCTCGGCTGAAGCGAATAACAAGTTAACAGAGCAAGCGATTGAATCTGATTTAGACACGATTCGTCAGGCTGAATATTTACTGATGCAATTAGAAACACCGATGTGTGGTATCGAAAAAGCAGCAAAAGTAGCGAAATCAGCCAATACGACAGTGATTTTAAATCCAGCGCCTGCTCGCGAATTATCAGATGAGTTGTTAGCGTGTGTTGATGTGATAACGCCCAATGAAACCGAAGCTGAAGTGTTAACTGGCGTAACAGTAACGGATAACCAATCAGCACAGCAGGCGGCGGATATTCTGCATGGTAAAGGCATAAAAACCGTAATGATCACTTTGGGTGCGAAAGGGGTATGGTTAAGCCAAAACGGTTCAGGCGATATTATCTCAGGGTTCCGTGTTGAAGCAACAGATACGACGGCGGCTGGCGATACCTTTAATGGCGCGTTAGTGACTGGTTTATTAGAAGATTTGGCTTTAGAATCAGCTATTAAGTTTGCTCATGCTGCCGCTGCGATCTCTGTCACTCGCTTTGGTGCGCAAACGTCTATCCCTACTCGTGAAGAAGTGGATTTGTTTTTAGCGCAACACGCCTAATTAAGGAGAAATAACTTGGCAACGATGAAAGATGTCGCGAAACTGGCAGGGGTCTCTACCTCGACAGTGAGCCATGTTATTAATAAAACCCGCTTTGTCAGTGATGAAATTGCAGAGCGGGTAAATAAAGCGGCGAAAGAGCTCAATTACTATGCACCTTCAGCCTTGGCACGTAGTTTCAAAGTTAACCGTACTAAAACCATTGGTATGCTGGTAACAACCTCAACCAACCCTTTCTTTGGCGAAGTGGTTAAAGGGGTTGAGCGTCATTGTTACCATAAAGGCTACAGTTTGATTTTGTGTAATACTGAAGGTGATCACCAACGTATGCACGAATCAATCAATACTTTGCTGCAAAAGCGTGTTGATGGATTAATTTTAGTTTGTGCGTCGCTAGAGGGTGAGCGTTTCGATATTTTTGAGCACTATGCTGATATTCCTGTCGTGGTTATGGATTGGGGACCGATGCTGTTCACTAGCGATAAGATTCAGGATAACTCGCTGCGTGGTGGTTATATGGCAGCGAAACATTTGATTGATGCTGGGCACAGCGATATTGGTTGTATCACAGGTCCGCTGGAGCGAAACCAAGCTAAAATGCGTTATAACGGCTATTTAGAGGCGATGGATGAAGCTGGCTTTATTGTTAATCCATCATGGGTAGTGGAAGCGGATTTTGAATGTGAAGGTGGTTATAACGCTTTTATTCAATTGCATGAAAAAGGAACATTACCCAGCGCTTTAGTTGTTGCCAATGACATGATGGCAATGGGGGTGATTAATGCTGCGAATGAGCTTGGTATTCAGATCCCTGAACAACTTTCTATTATTGGTTACGACGATATTCATATTGCGAAGTTTATCTCTCCGTCCCTTACAACCATTCACCAGCCTAAATATCGTTTAGGCCAAGCTGCTGTTGAGGCGTTACTTAAACGTTTAGATGCCCCTGATAGTTTCCCGCAAGTGATTGAGCTAGAGCCAACTTTAGTTGAGCGAAAGAGTGTGCGGAAGTTAGGTTTAGTTGATTGATTATTTCGCCGCTTTGAAAAAGAATAAAAAACACCCAGCATAATTTATGCTGGGTGTTTTTTTATTTATGAATATTGGATAACAGCCATCACGAGTACGACAACCATACTGCTTAACATAGGCACAGATGTCCGTTTAACGACATCGATAGGTGTTAAGTCAGACATACCTGCAACGGTAATAATAACGCCAGCCACAGGTGACATGGTTCGACCGATACCAGCTGCAAATAAAATTGGAAGTAATGGTAATAGAGGGTTTACACCAAAGTTTGTCGCAATTTGCGGAACGATTGGAATAAATGCCATTACTGGTGCGTTGCCTGAACCCGTTATAAAAGCGGTTAATAAAATAAAACCAGAGAAGACAATCACAATACCTGCAGGACCAAGATCAAAAGACTTAGCATTGCTAATTAGGGCGCTAATTGCGCCAATGTTGGTTAAACCTGCAGAGAAATATTCAGCTGCGATCATTAACGTTAGCACGCTCGCAAAGATCATACCTGTTCCTTTCAACCAAGCTTCAAAGTTATTGAAAGCACGTTGAACCGAACGGAAACGAATCGCTTCAATGAGAACACAAATTGTAATTGTCGACATCATTGCGATTGGAATCGTCATCGTTATTGATTCCATCACCATACTTGAAAAGCCGAATAAAAATACGAAAGGTAATACGGGTAGTAATGCGTAAAAGCCCGGTACCACATCGGTATTATCGTGTTCTTGTTCTAGTTTCTCGAGGTATTTACCGCGATCATCTGCGGGGTTATAGCCATCCTTTCGATCACAGTATCGCTGCCAAACAATATTTACAACAGGGATAATAAGTAATAGTAACGCTTGGAAAATTGTTTGGTGGTGTACAACAAAATCCATAATTTCTACATTAATGGTGTTGGCACCAATGACGGCATTAATTTGTCCTGGGCCGTACTCCCATGCAGTTGGAATAACGATGGTCGCAACCGCTGTTTTAGCACTGACACCCGCGTTTCGTAATACAGGATATAAAGTGCCCATTAGTAGTAAAGATAGCGATGTTGCACCTGTAATAAAGACATACATGATAGAGACAAATAGCAACACAAGGATCAATAAGATATATGGGTTTTTTACAGCCATCACCGGACGAGATGTTGCTTTTACTAGGGCTTGAGATGCGCCAATATGGTTTAAGTAAGTTGAAACACCCGCGATAGAAACGAGTGTTAAACCGACTTTTCCTAGTCGAGTGTTGGTTATTTCAGTAAATTTTTGCCATAAGTCGAAGAATAGAGCACCTTGTGTTTGGCCGTCAGGAAGAACAGGGTTGATGCCTGAAAGGGAAGCATAAGCTAGAAGGAATAAACCTGCGGTGATTAATGTTGCTTGAGGGTTAAACTTTTTTAGCATTGAATAGGCAACAAGCCCAACAATTGCAATCGTAAATATATATTCCATTTTAATCTCATTGTCCGATGATAAACAGGAATATTATTGATACTTAAAGAGAATAAATATTGATCGTGAATAATTAATGCTATATCTATTACTATGCGTTATTAAAAATGGAATGATCATCACTAATCTTGTAAAAGCAGAGTATGAGATTAGATAATCTTTTGTTTTAAAAAATTATTCTGATGATTTTTATTAGGTAACTTTAAACTTTTCTATATGATTAAGGTGTAGGTGATGCTGTCTAATTATTTTTTGATCTTGATCTAAAAAACACATTGTAGTCTTTAATATGAAAAGCCATAGAAACAGTACTATCAGTGATGTTAAGTTCACTGAATATATAGATTTAATATTGAATGCATTCTGATATAAATACAATGCAGAAAGAAATCCAATAGCAATAAGAGAAATATCTTTATAAGTACTTAATATTTTATAAGAGTTATCATTACGAAACTTATGGCTAAGTAATTCTTCGTCAATGGTTGTGGATAATAAGTGATATATTTTTGTTAGCGCAATGTATAGTTGCTGGTTATCAATATGCCTTAAAGATTGTTGCTCAATTTCATCTATTAAATCTATAGCAAAATTTATAGGTATATAATTTTCACCTACTTTCTTGATCAAGATTTGAAACTTACACACTAACTCTTTTTCTTCTGAGTATTCTTTTTTTAGGGGAATTTTCAATTGACAAAAAATATCTTCTATTTCAGTAAGTGTTTTAGAAGGAATGTTTATCATCAACATAACGTTTACCTGTCGTACTATGTGAAAGTGATAGCTGTATTCAATATAATTGTTTACTTGAATACAGCTATTTTTATTTCATTAAATAAATGCTAAGAGTGGAGAAATACAAAGTAAAATACCTGTAATGATAATCAAGTTTGTTGATAATCCTTTGTACTTGTGGAGGTGAGGAACTTTATATACAAGATAAGCAGGAATTAGACACCCTACAATACCAAAGATAGGCGAACAAATTGAAGTAAAAGATAAAATCGGTAAGTTTAACGCAACGGCTCCCCATGCGATTAAAATAGTAAACAAGATCGTTAATTTACTTACTAATTGTTTGTTTATATTTTCTCGCTTATATTTTCGTTCCAGAACATTCATTGCCATACCACTGCACGCTTCTTTGAATGCGAGGAAAACACCAAAGAAAGAGGTCACAACAGCAAAAATATTAATGATGACACCTACAGCTGTTGCCCAACTACCAGGGAAAAAGTGTGCGATCATGGCTAACGCAGAGATGTTTTCTTGTTTTGCATGCATTGCTTCATCTTGGCTAATTGCAAAAGTAAACGAAAGAGCAAAGAAAAAAACAGAAACGAAGAGTACGGTAAATGCAACTTTCATTGCTCTCAAAGCCTTATAACGCGCGACTTCGATGGATTTTGCATGCGAACGATAGGAGATAACCATTGGGCTCAATGATTGGATAAATAGAATAGAGGTTAATGTAAAAGGCAGTGTAATGATGGCATTTTTGATTAATGGTTGCCAATTTCCAATTTTAGGCACATTAGCAAAGTCCCATTCAGGGATCATTAATATCCCCATTATTGCAACTAAACTAATGACTGTAACCGCCATTACACCAGATATTTTAAAAAGAATTTTTTCACTTTTTGAACCAATGAAACATAACAAGCAAATAAGCCCTAAACCATAAAATATATTATGATTTAAATGATGTTCTGTTATTCCAAAAGAGTGTAAATATGAAGCACTGTCATTAGTCACTGATAATGCATAAACTAATACCCAAATAACAAGCATAAGGAAATAGAGTGCACCAAGACATATTCCCCAGTTTTTTCCTAAATATCCAGAAATAACACCTGGGTAATCTGTACATTCTTTTGATTCAGCTAGTGTATTAATAAATAACTTTTGAAATAAATACATTGCAGGGTAACCAATCACAGATGATAGTAAAAATACCCACAGCCCCATGACGCCTACTTGTACTGGAAGAAATACAATTCCTGCGCCAATTGCCATTCCAATACTCATTACAATCCATCCAATATCTACATTATCGAATTTTATTGCTTCCTTCCATTCCTCTTTTGTCATGTTTGCTTTTTGGTGTAATGGAGTATTTATATCATTGGGTAGGGGAAAAGTATTAACTATCATTGCAATATCCTGTTATTAATTTTATGGATTATTCCCCGATATTATTAATG
>NZ_PYOB01000031.1:0-37966 GCF_003026165.1 Photobacterium sp. GB-1
ATATTAGAACATCCATGTTCGTCGGAGCGGTAGTTCAGTTGGTTAGAATACCGGCCTGTCACGCCGGGGGTCGCGGGTTCGAGTCCCGTCCGCTCCGCCACTTATATTAAGCCCTAGTCGAAAGACTAGGGCTTTTTTTCGTTTGTAAGAAATGAATATGATTGTGGGGTAGTTTGTTTGGTTAAGATTTAAAATTGAGAAGCTTAACTGCTGGTCACGCTGGGATGCGCTGGTATTAGGTGTGGAACCTACCATTATTAAATAAAAAAGCCCCGCTATTACTAGCAGGGCTTAGAATATTCTTATTGTGACTATAGATTAGATAATAACTTTACCGTTTTTAACCGCTAGCGTATCGCCAGTTGGTTTTTTATCCATACGAATTGTGTCTTTGTCATCGCCTAGTTGGTAGGTTACATCATAGCCAATGGTTTGTTCTGTTTTGCTATTTTCTGTGTGACAACGTTTTTCCATTGTTGTTGTTGTATGGCCTTCTTGGTATTTACCTTGAGCCATATTACCAGCAACGCCACCGGCTACTGCACCAGCTACTGTTGCGACTTTCTTACCGTTACCACCACCAACTTGGTGTCCTAGTACACCACCGGCAACAGCACCGGCAAGCGTACCTAACACTTTATTTTCGTCTTTAGGAGCGACTTTATGAGTCACAGCAACTTGCTCACAGACTTGGTGTGGTGTTGTTACTGTTTTAGTGACGGCTTTTACTGATAAAACTTTTGCTTCTGTTGGTTCGCTAGCGTGAGATTTTTCATTACACCCTGTTAACGATAAGCTTGAAATAGCAACCAGTGCACTTAGACCCACAATCATATGTTTTTTCATTATATCTCTCCTTAATTTTATGAAGTCTATTCTCCTGATTCGTTCCTGTTTAATGACAGAGCGTTGTGATTTAAATGTAAGCTAATAGTAAAATATTGAATGGATCGGGTGTTGTTGATTTAGCATATGGATGGAAATAGCTGGTTTTATTTTTTAATAAAGGACTAAAATAAGAAACTTAAATTGATTAAGTAAATATAAATCACTTTAAAATGAGGACTAAAATAACGCGGTTAATTATTATCATCACTGAGTGGGCTTGTTGGAATGAATAATTCAACAGAAATCCTTTTAGCCGATCAAGTCAAAGGTGTTATTAAAGAGAACTGGAATATCCTATTTCTCGCTATATTAATAGTTAGCATCGGTCAGCTTAGTTTAGGCTTAGTCTTTCCTTTGTTACCTTGGATCCATCTTGATTTTAAAATTAATCAAAATCTTGCGGAAGGACTGATTGTTAGTTATTTGATCGGATATGGTCCATCACAATTATTCTATGGGCCGTTATCTTATGTTTATGGGCGGCGTCATGTATTATTAATAGGTTTGTTGATATCTATCCTTGGTTTAGGAGTTATCTTAACTTTTCACCATGACTTTTCTATTTTGATTATAGGACGCTTTATTCAAGGTGTTGGTGGAGGGTGTGAATCAGTTATTGCACGTTCAATGCTACATGATAGCTATAAAAATAAATTCTTTTTATCAGCAATGACGGGACTATCTATTATTTCTGCTTTTACTCCTATATTTTCACCGATTATGGGAGGGTTAGTGAATCACCATTTTGGTTGGTTTGCGGTTTTTATTTGCTTGTTTATCTATACCGTTCTAGGTTTTCTCATTTTATTTTTCTATTTGCCTGAAACATTATCTACACCTCGTGTCTCTATTTCATTTATTCCTATATTTCAATATTATGGCTCCTTGCTAAAAGATAGATACTTTCTTTCTTATGCGATGATCGGTTGGGTTAATTGGGCACTTGTCATATTTACCGGTTCATTAGCGCCATTTATTTTAGAATCACAATTACATATTACTTCAGAAAATTATGCCTATTGGTCTATTATTCCTGCAGTGGCGTTTTTACTTGCAAGTACATTATGCTTTATATTGAGGAAGTCTTACGGTACGCACCATATTGTTTTTATTGCTCCTGTTATTCAATTGAGTGTGGTTATGATCTTTTTATCACAACCAATGTCACTATTAACGCTAACAATTGGCTTTATTGGTGTGGCTGTTGCTCAAGCGCTTATTTATCCCTGTTCCCAATCCTTATTATTGGTACCTTACAGTAATCAATTAGGAACAGTAAGTGCGCTCTCTGGTGGCGGACAAATGTTATTCTCAGCGATTTTTATTTTTATCGCATGGCAGCTTAATCTTGATAATTATTACTCACTTACAGCCATTATATTTATTACGTCTCTCATAGGGCTGCTTTTTGCCTTGCTGGGCAAGCGATCTATGGCAAGTGCATCACTAGAAAATGAATTATTTAAGCAATAAAAAATCGGGGAATTTTTTTTTCTTTATTACAATGTACATGCGTAAAGCAATAATAAAGATAATACTGCTCAAGGTTGCGACATCTGGGTTAATGTGGTGCTCAGTTTGGAGAATATATAAGTAACAGCCGATAATAACGGGACTGGCATAAAACTCCGTATTGTTAAACATGGTTGGACGGTTGGTGAGAATGTCACGTAGTACGCCACCAAATACCGCAGTGATCATCCCCATAGTGATCGCAACATAAGGCGCATAATGTTGAGCGGTCAGATCTTTAGTGACTAACACTGAGAACATGGAAATACCAATCGCATCCAGAGTTACAATAATACGTTCGACTTTTACGTGTCGTAAATGTGGAGCAAGGAAAAAACCTATAAAAGAGCTGAGTAATGCTGTCCAAAAATAGGATGGATCTCTTATCCAAAAAACCTGATTTGTGGATAGTATAATATCTCTTACGGTTCCGCCTCCGAGTGCTGTTACCCATCCAATCACCATGATGCTGACGATATCTTTACCTTTATTAGATTCACTGATCACGGCACTTAATGCGAAGGCAATAATACAAATAATTTCAATCGTGTGAATAAACATTTAAGCGCCTATAGTGTGGTGATTGATTTTATTATTAATTGAAAAATATTAGCATGTTAGATATTAAATGGGAGAGCAAATAGTGAAGTTAGTGTTTTCAATAATAGCAAAGGTCAGTATTAAACTAACCTTTGCTTTCATTGGTATCAGCGACCGCTATGATCAAAGTTTTGTGTATCATCAGCTGTACACTGCGCTGTCGGATGAGAGTTTAAAAAATCAAGCGAGCGTTGGAAGTCAGCAATTAATAAGCTAGCAAGGTCTACTGTAAAGCCTTGTTTAACTAAGATACGTTGTACCACAATATCTTTCGCGTTTGCAGGCAAGCTATAAGCAGGTACTAACCAGCCTCGAGTACGTAGGCGATCCGCTAAGTCATATAAGCTAAATGAAACGTTAGCATTATTTTTTAAGCGCCATGAAATGGCTGGAATACCTTTTTCACGATTGCCGTCAAACAAGAACTCAAACAGATCAAATTTGTTTAACTCTTTAACGAGGTATTCGCACACATCGTAACTTGCATCATGAATACGTTTGTAACCTTCATAACCTAAACGTAGAAAGTTGTAGTATTGTGCAATGATTTGTCCTGCTGGACGAGAGAAATTCAAGGCGAAAGTCGGCATGTCACCACCTAAGTAGTTAACATGGAATACTAAGCCTTCAGGTAAATCTTCTTTGCTACGCCATACAACCCAGCCAACGCCTAATGGCGATAAACCAAACTTGTGGCCAGAAGTACTGATTGATTTAACCCGCTCTAAGCGGAAATCCCAAGGTTCAATTTCTGTGGCACAAAATGGGGCTAGCATTGCGCCGCTTGCGCCGTCAACGTGGATATCAATCGAGTTACCAGTGTCATGCTCGTAAGTATCTAGTGCATCAGATAACGGTTTTACTGTTTCGTATAAACCGGTGAAAGTTTGACCGAAAGTCGGTACCACCATAATAGTGTTATCATCAACGAGTTCTAACATGTCTTCTGGGGTCATAAAATAATGACCGTCGTCCATTTTAGTTTCGCGCATTTCAACGTCCCAGTAGCGGGCAAATTTTTCCCAACAAACTTGGACAGGGCCACAGACCATGTTTGGTTTATCGGTTGGTTGACCAAGAGCACGACGTTTTTCACGCCAGCGCCATAGGGCAGCCAAACCACCTAGCATACAGGCTTCACTTGAACCTGTGGTTGAAGTTCCGACTGTTGTAACAGAATCAGGTGCATTCCATAAATCCGCTAACATATGAACACAACGACCTTCAATTTCAGCAGATTGAGGGTATTCATCTTTATCAATCATGTTCTTATCAATGGATAGATCCATTAATTTATGCACTTCATCTTCTTCCCATGTTTGGCAGAAGGTCGCAAGATTTTGACGTGCATTACCATCTAGGTAAAGTTCATCACGGATCATTTGATAGATCACTTTAGGTGCTTGTTCTTGCTGTGGTAGTTTGGTCGTTGCCGCAACGTTATGAATAGTATCTGAGCCATAGATTGGATCATTACCTGTTTTACGGTTTACTTCATGAAGAGCCATAATTTTTCCCTACCTTAGTGTTGCTTACTGCTAAATAAGTTCCAAGCCATTGCTTGAGTAACATGCTTAATCATTTGTTGACCACGGATACTGTTACCAAATGGGTCTAGTCGTGGCGAGAATGCAGCCAGTGCACCTACGTTTGGAATAACCGTTACTAAACCGCCGCCAACGCCACTCTTTGCTGGTAAACCGACATCATATGCCCAATCACCAGAAGTATCGTAAAGCCCTTCCATTACCATCTCTGCGAGAATGTGGGGAATGTTTTGAGGGTCAATCACCTGTTGACCTGAGCATGGGTTTTTACCACCATTGGCCAGTGTTGCGCCTACGGTGGCAAGTTCTACCGTATTAAAGAGGGTAGAACATTGGCGTGTATAAACATCACACGCTTCAAGTGGCTCTGAATACATACGCCCAGATGATTCTAATAACAATGCGATAGCACGGTTATGAGTATTGGTCGTTTGTTCAGACTGATTGACTTCGTCAGAGAGCGATATTTCGCTGTTTGCTAGCAGGGATTGAAAGTTCAAAATCTGCTGCCAGCGTTGCTCTTTATCTGTCGCTTTAACTAAGCTCACTGTTGCCATTGCACCGGCATTAACGAGAGGGGTTAGGGGTTTACCGTTATGGAGTTCAAGTGCCAAAACGGAATTAAATGGCATCCCTGTTGGTTCTGCACCGACTTTACTGTGCAGCGCATCGGCGCCTGATTGTTCAAGAACTAATCCAAGCGTCATAATTTTTGAGATAGATTCAATAGCAAATTTATAATCACAGTCTTGTAATTGAATAATCTCGCCAGTAACAGACACAAAGGCTAAGCCTGTAAGTTCTGACGGTACTGATGCAAGAAACGGAATATATGAGGCGTTTTCGCCGTCGTTATTCGTTTTTGCTTCATTCAGTGCTTGCTGCATAATGACAGCAAGCTTTTCATTTAGTGGTGGCATTTGACGCATCCTTAACTCTTATTGATTTAATGTATGAGTTACTTTGTCTGATGGATTGATCACACCTGGATGAGTATCTTCTATTTCCCAAGTAAAGGGTGCAAAGTCTGAGACTGTTGGATCTTTCCAGTGCGGTTTACGGGCTTTGTAGATGAATAATGGAACAGCTACAAATATCACCGTTAGTACCACTAAGAAGCCAATGTATTCTTCAGGGCTACCGACTGAAATTTGACTTGGTGGAATGAAAGAGAAGATGAATGCTAATAGTGAACCAGAAAAGCCAACACCAGCTATGATCCACATTCCCATATCACCACCAGGGATTTTGTATGGACGAGGGCGATTAGGTTGGCTGTAGCGTAAATGAATCGCTGCAGCAAACATTAATAAGTACATGATGAGGTAAAGAACGACCGTTAATTGACTTAGAATTTGATAAGCAGCTTGAACTGAAGGTAATACTACAAACACAGTAGAAATCATGGTCACTAAGAACGCTTGTGCCATCATGATATGGGTTGCCATACCATTTTTGTTGGTGTATTGCCAAAAGCGTGGTAAATAACCACCTTTAGCAACCACAAGTAATGCCGATGAAGGACCTGCAACCCAGCCAACAACTCCAGCAAGTACACCTAGCGCTAAACAAGCTGCCATAATTGGCGCAGCCCAGCTGATGCCAGCCCAAGCAAACATATCATTGTAAGCGACTAATAAACTTTGAGTTAAGCTGATGTCTTGTTGTGGAATAACAAATGCAATTGCCAGCGTGCCAAGTACGAATACACAGACAGTACCAATCGCAGCAATCGCAATCGCAATTGGGTAGTTACGCGGCGCATTATCAACTTCTTTAACGTGAATCGCGTTCATTTCCATACCGGCATAGAATAAGAAGATACTTGCCGCTAAAACTACGTTATTAAAGTTAGAAAAGTCAGGAATAATATCGTGCCAAGAAAGTTGAATTTGTGGTGGCTTACCTGAGAAGAATAGGTAAGAGAAACCTAAAATAATTAATACGATACCAGGAATAACAGTACCAATTAATCCGCCCCATTTAGCCACTTTAGAAAAGGCTGCAGTGCCGCGTAAAGCGATGAAAGTTGCGAGCCAATAAATGGCTAATACTATTCCTAGTACGAAGAATTTATTTTGAGATAATGCTTGATCCCATGATTTATCTGGACCCATAAATGCAAGTGAAACAGAGCCAAAAGTTAATGCGGTTGGAAACCAAACAGTCACTTCAATCCATAGCATGAAGATCGCAACTAATGCTATTCGAGCTCCAAAAGCTTCGCCGACCCAGCGGAATACACCGCCTTTTTCAGACCAACCTGTCGCAAGCTCAGCGGCAACTAATGATACAGGAACCAGAAATACTACGGCGGCAAAAATATAATAAAAAATGGAGCTTAATCCGTATTCAGCTTCTGCTGGAAGACCGCGCAAACTCACTACTGCAACAATGTTTAACATTGCGAGAGCGAAAATGCTGATCCCCCCTTTTTTCGTTTTAATTGAATTTGTCATTGTTAACCAACTTATATTTAGTGCATTAAACTAATATTACAATATGAAAAATTAATTCATGTTGTAATTATATGTGAGAAAAAACATCAATAGAGTAGTACGTAAATTAAGGTGGATAATTATTATTGTTTATATTTGTGGATTATATATCAATAATTAAAGTTAACTTTATGATATGAGAAGTATTATTGGAATTATGTTTGGTAATATTTTTCTAGTGGTCTATTATTAATTTTTTAGTGACTGTTTTTAGTGACTGTTTTTAGTGACTGTTTTTAGTGACTGTTTTTAGTGACTGTTTTTAGTGACTGTTTTTAGTGACTGTTTTTAGTGACTGTTTTTAGTGACTGTTTTTAGTGACTGTTTTTAGGTTATTTTATGGGAGGGTTTAAATTATTTATTAAGACTCTTTTTATTTGTTTTTATCTGCAGATAAGCTGAAGGGGCGATTGAAAGGTTACTTTGATAATATTAAAGAGAATTTGGCGATTAATAATAGTAGGCGATTTTGGTTTATTAATATTAGTTAAATAAAGGCTGGAAAAACCAGCCTTTATTTAAAATAGATGTAAATATAATTATCGACCACTATGATCAAATGTTTTTACATCTTCAGCTGCGCATTTAGCTTGTGCATGAGTATTTAGAAAATCAATTGAACGTTTAAAGTCAGCAATTAATAAGCTAGCAAGGTCTACTGTAAAGCCTTGTTTAACTAAGATACGTTGTACCACAATATCTTGCGCGTTTGCAGGCAAGCTATAAGCAGGTACTAACCAGCCTCGAGTACGTAGGCGATCCGCTAAGTCATATAAGCTAAATGAAACGTTAGCATTATTTTTTAAGCGCCATGAAATGGCTGGAATACCTTTTTCACGGTTACCGTCAAACAAGAACTCAAACAGATCAAATTTGTTTAACTCTTTAACGAGGTATTCGCACACATTGTAACTTGCATCATGAATACGTTTGTAACCTTCATAACCTAAACGTAGAAAGTTGTAGTATTGTGCAATGATTTGTCCTGCTGGACGAGAGAAATTCAAGGCGAAAGTCGGCATGTCACCACCTAAGTAGTTAACATGGAATACTAAGCCTTCAGGTAAATCTTCTTTGCTACGCCATACAACCCAGCCAACGCCTAATGGCGATAAACCAAACTTGTGGCCAGAAGTACTGATTGATTTAACTCGCTCTAAGCGGAAATCCCAAGGTTCAATTTCTGTGGCACAAAATGGAGCTAGCATTGCGCCGCTTGCGCCGTCAACGTGGATATCAATCGAGTTACCAGTGTCATGCTCGTAAGTATCTAGTGCATCAGATAACGGTTTTACTGTTTCGTATAAACCGGTGAAAGTTTGACCGAAAGTCGGTACCACCATGATAGTGTTTGCATCGACAAGTTCTAACATGTCTTCTGGGGTCATACAGTAATGACCATCAGCCATCTTTGTTTCGCGCATTTCAATGTCCCAGTAGCGGGCAAATTTTTCCCAACAAACTTGGACAGGGCCACAGACCATGTTTGGTTTATCGGTTGGTTGACCTAGTGCACGACGTTTTTCACGCCAGCGCCATAAGGCAGCCAAACCACCTAGCATACAGGCTTCACTTGAGCCTGTAGTTGAGGTACCAACTGTAGTTACTGATTCTGGTGAATTCCATAAATCCGCTAAAATATGAACACAGCGACCTTCTATTTCAGCAGACTGAGGGTATTCATCTTTATCAATCATGTTCTTATCAATGGATAGATCCATTAATTTATGCACTTCATCTTCTTCCCATGTTTGGCAGAAGGTTGCAAGGTTTTGACGTGCATTACCATCAAGGTAAAGTTCATCACGGATCATTTGATAGATCACGTTAGGTGCTTGTTCTTGCTGTGGTAGCTTGGTAGTTGCCGCAACGTTATGAATAGTATCTGAGCCATAGATTGGATCATTACCTGTTTTACGTGTTACTTCATGAAGAGCCATAATTTTCTTCCTACCTTAGTGTTGCTTACTGTTAAACAAGTTCCAACCCATAGTTTGAGCGACATGTTTGATCATTAATTGTCCGCGTACGCTATTACCAAATTGGTCGATACGAGGTGAGAATGCAGCCAGTGCACCTACGTTTGGGATAATGGTAACTAAACCACCACCAACACCGCTTTTTCCTGGTAAACCAACATCATAAGCCCAGTCGCCCGATGTGTCGTAAAGCCCTTCCATCATCATTTCTGCTAAGATATGAGAGGCATTTTCAGGGCTAACAAGCTGTTGTCCTGATATTGGGTTTTTACCGCCATTAGCATACGTAGCCCCTACTATTGCCAATTCAACAGTATTGAATAGCGTCGAACACTGACGAGTGTAAACATCACACGCTTCAAGTGGATCAGAGTAGATACGGTTTGATGATTCTAGTAACAAAGCAATTGCGCGATTATGGGCGTTGGTTGTTTGCTCTGACTGATTAACATCCTCTGAAAGCTCAATGTTTTCGCCAGCTAGCGCTGATTGAAACGCCAGAATTTTCTGCCAGCGTTGTTCTTTATCATCAGCTTCAATTAGGCTTACCGTTGCCATTGCACCTGCATTGACAAGCGGTGTTAGTGGCTTACCGTTATGGAGTTCAAGCGCCATCACTGAATTAAACGGCAAACCTGTTGGTTCAGCACCGATTTTACTGTGAATTGCATCTGCACCTGATTGTTCTAGTGCTAACCCTAATGTCATGATCTTTGAGATAGATTCAATGGCATATTTGTAGTCAACATCTTGGATTTTAATGACGTCGCCAGTAACAGAGACGAAAGCCAATCCACATAAATCTGATGGAACCGATGCTAGGAACGGGATGTAAGAAGCATTAGCGCCATCTTTGTTGTCTTTATGCAAATCAAACGCTTGTTGCATAACGGCAGCGACATCTTTTTTACAACACGACATATTCATTTCCTTACTGATTCAATGTGTGAGTAACTTTGTCTGATGGGTTAATTACACCTGGATGAACGTTTTCAATTTCCCAAGTGAATGGCGCAAAGTCTGTAATTGCTGGATCTTTCCAGTGAGGTTTACGGGCTTTGTAGATAAATAGCGGAACAGATACAAAGATGATGGTTAGCACAACTAAGATACCTACGTATTCTTGAGGGCTACCGACAGAGATCTGACCGGGTGGAATGAATGAGAAGATGAAGGCAGTTAAAGAACCAACAAAACCTACGCCACCAACAAACCACATACCACCATTACCCCCTGGGATTTTGAATGCACGTGGGCGGTTTGGTTGGCTATAACGTAAGTGAATGGCAGCAGCAAACATTAATAGGTACATCACAAGATATAAGATCACTGTAAGCTGACTTAAGATCTGATAAGCCGCTTGTACAGAAGGAAGTACCACAAATACGACTGATAGAGCAGTAACAAGTAGACCTTGCATCAACATTATATGTGATGCCATGCCGTGTTTGTTTGTGTATTGCCAAAAACGAGGTAAGTAACCGCCTTTTGCCACCACAAGTAGCGCTGAAGAAGGACCAGCAACCCAACCAACAACCCCCGCTAGTACACCTAGAGCTAAACAACCAGCCATGACAGGCGCAGCCCAGCTAATACCAGCCCAAGCGAACATGTCATCGTAAGTAACAAGTAAGCTTTGAGTTAAGCTAATGTCTTTTTGAGGAATAACAAACGCAATAGCTAATGTACCGAGTACGAATACACATACCGTACCAAGTGCAGCAATACCGATCGCGATAGGGTAGTTACGTGGCGCATCATCAACTTCTTTAACGTGAATAGCGTTCATTTCCATACCGGCGTAGAACAAGAAGATGCTGGCAGCAAGAACAACATTATTAAAGTTAGAGAAGTCAGGAATGAGTTTATCCCAGCCTAATTGAATTTGTGGCGTATTACCGGCGAAGAAATAAGAAAAGCCTAATACAATTAATACGATACCAGGAATAACAGTACCAATTAAACCGCCCCATTTAGCGACTTTAGAGAAAGCTTCAGTACCACGTAGAGCAATGAAAGTGGCTATCCAATAAATAGCGAGAACAATGGCAAGTACGAAGAATTTATTTTCTGATAGGGCTTGGTCAAAGGTATGGTTAGGTCCCATAAAAGCAAGGGAAACAGAACCGAATGTTAGTGCTGTTGGGAACCAAACGGTCACCTCAATCCACAACATAAAAATAGCAACAAGCGCCAGTTTTGGACCAAATGCTTCACCTACCCAGCGGAAGATACCACCTTTTTCCGACCAACCTGTTGCGAGCTCTGCGGCAACCAGTGATACAGGAATAAGAAAAACAACCGCAGCAAAAATATAATAAAAGATTGAACTTAAACCATATTCCGCTTCAGCAGGAAGACCACGTAAACTCACCACGGCAACAATGTTTAACATTGCTAAGGCAAATACGCCGATCCTCCCTTTATTTATTTTGTCGTTACTAGCCATAAAAACCTACTTATATTTCCATATTTAACATGCGTGGGTTAGGTGTCCTTGTAGGCGTATAACATTTTAATAAACGTTATATGGAGACAGGTGTTACCTAATGGCAAGAAAAGTAGCATCAAGCATTTGCATTTAACATTCCTAAAAAAAATACTTTAAGTTGCAAATATTAATGTTGTTTTAATGAATAAAAAGAGTAGAAGTGGTTGTTTTTTATGCTTATCTAAATTAAATGAGCGCTTATTAGAAATAGAACAAATAAATTTACTTGATAGCATTAATCGGTCTATGAGATTCTAAGTTTAAGGATTTAATAGATGGATAATATAGTGAAATTCTTTTTTCAACGCAGTGAAACGGACTCTGAAATACGTATAGAACTGAAGACCGCCCCTTTTTATTTGTTATTAGCAATGATTGCTGGCTGGTTAGCTATTAGTTTTATTTTGAAATCTAATGAGGCTGGTTCAATCTTTTTACCGGTACTTATAGGTTTTATCATGCTGCGATTTTTTGCTTTAATTAAAGCGCAGAAAGAAGTACTAGGGGCGATGAAAGATCGTCGACTAACGACTCAAGGTAGTAAATTTTCTTTTAATAATCCGTTTATTTATATTATTAAAAAGAAAGTAGATAACACTAAACCAGAAAAATAAGTATTAATCTTTTATAAAAAAGCGGCTCACTAAAATAGTGAGCCGCTTTTTGTTATCGATTATCTATCGACAATAAAATTAGTTATTGCTGTGTAATTCGCTGTTTAGCTCAATCGCAGTTTTGTTGGTTAGACATTCGATTTGACCTGTCATAGAGTTACGACGGAACAGTAGATCAGGCTTACCAGCAAGATCGCGCGCTTTAACCACTTCTACAGGCTTACCGTTAGCATCAAGCATTTGTACTTTAGAGCCAGCAGTTACATATAGACCAGATTCGATAGTACAACGATCCCCCATAGGGAAACCAAGACCCGCGTTGGCACCTAGTAGGCTGTTTTCACCGATAGAAACCACTACTTTACCACCGCCAGAAAGGGTACCCATGATAGATGCACCCCCACCGATATCAGAGCCATCACCCACAACAACACCTGCAGAGATACGGCCTTCGACCATACTTACACCAGTAGTACCTGCGTTAAAGTTGATGAAACCTTCGTGCATAACTGTCGTACCTTCACCCACGTGTGCGCCAAGACGTACACGAGATGTATCAGCAATACGAACACCTGTTGGTACCACGTAGTCCACCATTTTAGGGAATTTATCAACACAATCGACAGTGATCGTTTCACCGTTTAAACGGGCTTCCATTTGACGATCAGCAAGCTCAGGAAGATCAATTGGACCTTTGTTTGTCCATGCGATGTTGTGCAGTAAGCCGAAGATACCGTCAAGCACAACGCCATGAGGCTTCACTAAACGGTGCGAGATAAGTTGCAGCTTTAAGAAACCTTCAGCAACAGATGATGGAGCGAGATCTGTTTTTAGCATCACCATAACAAGCGGCTGAGAAGACAGTGTTGCTTTTGCTGCAAACTGTGCACTTACTTCATCGTCTGCATCTTCAAATGCTGAAGCGATAGCTGCACATTGTTCTGGTGTTACTTCAATCGCTTGGTTGCCGCCACGGTAGCCAACAATCGTCGCAATATCTTTTACTAATTGTTCTGATGGATGAAGCGTTGGGGTTGGGAAAAACGCTTCAATGATTTTTCCATCACGGTTTTTAGTGGCTGTACCTAGGGCAAGTGAAAAGCTAGACATGGTTACCTGTTCTCCATTACAAAAAATGTGATGTTAAATACACCTTACAGTAAGGTGGAACATCAAGATAAGCCCGAGAAATCATTTGCAACGAGCAGATAACTCCCGATTAATAAAACCATAATAAAGACACTTGGTAAGATATAGAAGAGCCGAAAGAAAAATCAGAGCAAAATGATGTTTTTTTTACGAATCTGTTGGCTTAAAAGAAGGGAATAGCCCTTTAAGATGGGACAAATTACTGGCTGATATTTGCTGTAGAATTGAGTTTTTATTGCTGAGTTATAAAAAAACCTCCAGTGAGGAGGCTTTCAACAGCGAACGGGATAATTTTAAAAATTATGCTGCGTCTTCTTGCTCTGGGGTATCAGCAACAACTTCAGGTTTTGCGACCTTCTTTTTTGCTACTGGTTTTGCTTTTTTCGCGCCTAACGCAATTAATACTTCTTCACGCTTTTGCGCTAAGAACATAGATAGTTCTTCTTGCTTGGCTTCATCTTCGAAAAGCTCACTTTCGCTAAGTAAAGTAAACATCTCGTCAGCCATATCTAGCATTTTGTCGTATGCGTCGGCTTCGGATTTAGAGGTGAAAGTCATCTTTTCTTCTCCGTTGCGCTCAACTACATATTTGACGATAACAGCCATGGTCATCCTCTCCGAAATTGATTTACTGGCTGTTTATACAGTAGCATACTAGCTTCGTCCAGTGCTAAGCGTGTTAATGTGATGACCAAAGAAAAATTTGACCAAATTTACATCAGAGCAGCAGAAAGAAAAGGGGGCGATATCGCATTAGAACAGCGATTATCATTGCCACTTAGTTGCAACGAATTAAAAGCGATCACAGATGATCGGTGGCTTGCGTGTTTAACTCAAAAAATCTTTCAGTGCGGGATTCGCTGGCAGGTTGTACGCAATAAATGGGCTGGCTTTGAAGAGGTATTTTTTGGTTTTAATATTGAAAAAATGGGTTTAATGCCTGAGGAAATGTGGGAACGTAAAGCGCAAAATCCCGAAATTATTCGTGATTTAAAGAAGGTAATGACGATCCCTGAAAACGCCAATATGATCCACCGTGCAGCAGTCGAGCATGGTTCATTTGCCAATATGGTTGCCGAGTGGCCAGAGCAAGATATCGTTGGCTTATGGTTGTACTTAAAAAAACATGGCAAACGTCTAGGCGGCAAAACCGGTGCTTATAGTTTACGTGCGATGGGGAAAGACAGTTTCTTGTTTACCAAAGATGTGGAAAGTTATTTGCGTCATACGGATATTGTGGATGGTGGACGAGACACATTAAAATCATGGCGAAATGCGCAACATGCGTTTAATGATTGGCAACAAGAATCTGGCCGATCATTAACTGAGATCAGCCAAATCATTGCTTACAGTGTGGGTGATAATCGTGTTTAACTGATGTATTTAAGACGAGTATGACGGTTAATCAAATGTCCATTGCTGGCTAAATTGAATAAAAGATTCTAGCAATGGACTTTGGTACTTTTCTTTATGGAAAATCAGCCAATATTGGCGGCGCATATCTAATGGCATTGGCAGTAATACAATGCGCTTTTCTTCAACTGCATGTAATGCCGCACGTTGTGAAATACAGGTGATCCCAAGTCCTGCGGAAACACTATTGATGATCGCTTCTGTAGTATTTAGCTCAAAAGCTGGCGTCCAATGCTCTAAACGTGGCGCTAAGCGATTTAAGAAAAACTCACGTGTGCCAGAGCCTGTTTCGCGCAGAACCCATTCAGAATCTTCCAGATCAGATAAGCGTAATGCTTCAATTTTTGTCAGTGGATGATTAGGATGACAAGCCACCACCATATTATCTTCGAGCCACGGCTGCACAATAAGATCCGGGTGCTGTACTTTACCTTCAACAAAGCCCACATCTAATTCAAATTCAGTGAGTTTCTGACATACTTGCGCGGTGTTAGAAATAAACAGTTTTTGGTGACGATGTTGGGTCGCTGAGCGGAAATCTCGAATTAAAAAAGGTGTTAGCTGATTGCCTACAGTATCACTTGAACCGATTTTTAGCTCACCAGCAATAACATCGTCTTGATCAAACAGTTTTTCGATAGTGTTAGAACGCGCTAACAGTTCGTCAGCCAAAGGCAGTAGTTTCTTACCTTGTTCGTTGATCAGTAAGCGGTTGTTGTTGCGATCAAACAGTTTATGATCAAGCTGCTTTTCTAGCTCAGACAATGCCATGCTCACTGCTGGCTTGGATAGAAATAACTTTTCCGCGGCTGCGGTAATGGTACGTTCTTGGGCAACGGTTACGAAAACTTTCAATTGTTTTAGCGCTATATTCATAACTATCCTTTGTTGAAAACTCATTGTGCAAGGTCGTTATTTATCATTAATGACGGTAAAATTTCGCCTTTAAAATATTGGTTAAGTTTAACTTAACATGTGGTTAAATATATTCAGATATTCTAAAACAATCAAGCTGGATATACTTAGTTACATCAAAAGAAACAGACAATTCGCTAAGAGCTATCAGATAAAGGCGGAGAGAGAACATGATTAAGACGACGAAAAGAAAAGTAGCAGGGGCGCCAACGCCTATGGCAGGTTTAGCACTCGGTATTGGTAGTGTTTTATGGTGCTGGGAAAATGGTGCCACACTTCATGGTTATGCACAAATGACAGGTGCAGTCATTGCGGCATTGATGCTACTCGTTTTAGTTGCAAAATTTATATTCCATCCAAAATTATTATGGGGTGATTTATCTCACCATGTAGTGGGTAGTGTTGTACCAACATTTGCGATGGCATTAATGGTGGTATCAAAAGCGATTGGTTTATATGTATCAGCGCAAGCAGGTGCTTACCTTTGGTTATTCGCGGTAATTTTACACGTTATTTTCTTAACACTATTTATTTACCACCGTGCATGTGACTTCCATCTTCACCACATGGTGCCAAGTTGGTTTGTACCGCCAATCGGTATTATTGTTGCTGATGTGTCGTTCCCAGGTATTGCAGAGCTACACCCATTAGCAAACGTATTGTTAATCTTTGGTATGTTGTCATACGCAGTCATGCTTCCAATGATGATTTACCGCTTTATGTTCCGTGATGAAGTGCCAGATGCTGCAAAACCAACCATTGCGATTATGGCAGCGCCTGCTAGCCTATCACTCGCAGGTTATTTAACAGTAACGGCAAACCCATCACCTGTAGTGGTTGCATTACTAGCCGGTATTGCAGTATTGATGACAGCGGTAATTTACTTAGCTTTCTTCCGTTTATTACGCTTAGAGTTCAGCCCAGGTTACGCAGCTTTTACGTTCCCAATGGCAATTGGTGCAACAGCACTATTTAAAACTGCAGCGTGGATGAAAAATTACGGCTTTGATGCTCACTATGTGGCACAAGTTCACGGTCTAGCAACCATTGAGCTTTATATCGCAACGATTATCATTGGCTATGTAGCAATTCGTTATTTAGCATTTTATCGTCCATTCGGACTTCTTAAAAATAACAGTGAACACTGTCCACAAAATGTCTGATAGCGATGGTAATACAGGCAGATGAGTTAAGATTATTTGCCTGTACTATCACTGATGTTTTGTGTGTTGCTCGATCGAAAGATCGGGCTTTTTTTGTTTTAGGGCTAAGACAATATTGTTAATATTTCTGCCTGTATGTATTTACAGTGTTCAATTCATGGTAGACAATTTAGTTATTCATCACCTGCTGTGAGATACCTTAGTGTTTACCGTCTACCATTCAAATCAACTCGACTTGCTTAAATCTTTGCTGGTGGAGCTTATTAAGCTAAAGCCATTAGCTAATCCATTTGAAAAAGAACAGATTCTGGTACAAAGTCCAGGAATGTCGCAATGGTTAAAAATGGAATTAGCAAAGTCATTGGGTGTGGCTGCTAATATCGATTTTCCACTGCCAGCGACCTTTATTTGGAAGATGTTTACCCAGGTCCTCGCTGATGTACCAGAGCGCAGTGCATTTAACAAAGAAGCGATGACGTGGAAGTTAATGCAAGTGCTACCAGCACAGTTTGAGCAACCTGAATTTGAAGCGCTACAGCGGTATTTAGACGGTGATGACGACAATTTAAAGTGCTATCAATTAGCTGAAAAAATTGCCGATATTTTTGACCAATATTTAGTGTATCGCCCTGAGTGGATCCAACAATGGGAAGCGGGGGAAGTTGTCGCTGAATTAGAAGATGAGCATCCTTGGCAGCCTATTTTATGGCAAGCACTGTATGATCAAACCTTGGCACTTGGACAATCGCCTTATCATCGTGCCAACTTGTACGAACACTTTATTGAAACGCTACAAAACTACAACGCATCACAAGGTAAAGAAGCATTAATAGCAGCAGGCTTACCGCAGCGTTTATTTGTGTTTGGTATCTCATCATTACCCCCACGTTATCTAGATGCACTTGCTGCTATTGGTGAGCATATTGATGTGCATTTAATGTTTACTAACCCTTGTCGTTATTACTGGGGAGATATTCGCGATCGTAAACACCTTGCGCGACTAGCTGCCAGTAAGCGGGTCAAACTTCATAATATCGAAGAGCAACAAGATATTGATGCTACGATTGAAGTACTAAAAGACAACGATGAAAGCCACTATGATGATGAGATGCAAAATGGCATGGTAGGAAATAGCTTATTAGCCTCTATGGGTAAGCTTGGTCGCGATAACATGTATTTGTTATCAGAAATGCAAGTTAACGAAGTGGATGCCGGTTTCGTTGATATTGAATCAGATACCTTATTACATGCCATTCAAGCTGACATCTTAAACTTGGTTGATCGCCAAGATGATACTCAATTAGATTCCAGTGAGCATAAGTTTCCGATTATCTCTGATGATCAATCGCTCTCTATTCATGCTTGTCATAGCCCAATGCGTGAAGTTGAAGTGCTTCACGACAAGCTGTTAGCGATGTTTGAGGCAAACCCTAATCTGAAACCACGCGATGTGATCGTGATGGTGGCAGACATTAATGCCTACAGTCCTGCCATCCAAGCGGTATTTGGTAATGCGCCGGGTAATCGTTATATTCCATTTTCGATTTCTGACCGAACCGCAGAGCAAGAAAACCCGATCTTGTTGGCGTTTTTACGTCTGTTAACTTTGCCTGATAGTCGCTGTCATGCTTCAGAACTGTTAGAGCTATTAGAAGTGCCTGCGGTGATGAATAAGTTTGGTTTTGATAGCCAAAGCTTTGAGAAAGTAAAACAGTGGATCGAAGAAGCGGGAGTTCGCTGGGGTTTAGATCAGCATACATCTAGTCAATTTAATCTTCCTGAGCAGATGCAAAATACTTGGCTGTTTGGTATTCAGCGCATGCTGTTAGGTTATGCCATGCCACATAATACTGGTTTGTTTGAAGGCATTTCTGCTTACGATCAAGTACAGGGGATTGATGCGGAGTTAGCTGGGCAGTTAGCTGGCTTTATTGATTGCTTAATTAGTTACCGTGAAGTGTTAGCACAGCCACATTTGGTGACAGAGTGGGCGGATACACTTAACCAAATGCTGGATGATTTTTTCGCGGTGGAATTGGAAGGCGAACTGGTTCTTAAATCTATTCGCGATAACTTACACCGCTTGCACGAACAACTCGATGATGCGGGTTATAAAGGTGAAATCACACCTGCAGTGCTAACTCAATATTTACGCGATAAGTTATCGGGTGAGCGAGTAAGCCAACGCTTCCTTGCTGGACAAGTTAATTTTTGTACCTTAATGCCCATGCGTTCGATTCCCTTTGATGTGGTGTGCTTGCTTGGCATGAATGATGGTGCTTACCCTCGAAATATTGCCCCTGAAGGGTTTGATTTAATGAATGGTCGCACTAAAGCGGGTGATCGTTCTCGTCGTGATGATGACCGTTATCTTTTCCTTGAAGCATTATTATCAGCGCAAGAAACCTTATATATCAGCTACGTGGGTCGCTCAATTCAAGACAATGCAGAAAAAATTGCTTCTGTGTTAGTCAGTGAGCTGGTGGAATATTGTCAGCAAGGTTATTGCTTAGAGGGAGATGAACCTCTTCCTGTCGATCAATCAGCAGAAAACATTAAACAAAAATTGATTGAGCACCATCCCTTAGTGCCATTTAGTCCGAGCGTATTTACTGGAGAGAGTGGCAGTTATGCTATTGAATGGCTACCCGCTGCTGCTCGTGAAGGGCAAGCGAGCCAACCTTTCCAATTAGGTGAACTCCCTCCAGAGCCGATTGCCGATGATCAACAACAAGTATTAGAGCTTGCTGAGTTGCAGCGTTTCTGGCGTTTACCGGTACGCTATTTCTTTAACCGTCGTTTGAAAGTCTACTTTGAGCCGCCAATGGGATTATTGGAAGATGATGAACCGTTTGTGCTGAATCATCTTGAAAGCTATCACGTTAAAGATGAGCTATTAGCATTATTGCTTGATGCTCAAATGACCAATCAAGATCCGGATCAGATCTTTAGTCATTTCGCCCAAGAGCAAAAAGCAGCGGGCAAGTTACCTGTTGCTGCATTTGGTGATATTGATTTAGATGCCAGTCGTCTAGCAGTACATGAGTTAGTAAACCAGATTGAGCCATTAATTCATGCACCATTAGATGATCAGGAAGTAGCAATAACACTAACGATAAATGGTCATGCCGTATTACTTCAAGGTTGGCTGAAACAGCGCTATCAATCCGGCTTAATGCGTTTTCGTAGTGGTAAAGTGCGCTCGGTTGATTTACTCGCGGCTTGGTGTGATCACTTATGTTTAGCGATTAGCCAGCCAGAATTGAACCAGAAAACACATATTATTGGCACCGATAAACACCTTGTCATTGATGCGATCGAAGCGAGTAAAGCACAAGGTTATTTACAAGAGCTTATCGAGTTGTATTACCAAGGTTTGAATCAACCTTTAGCGTATTTTCCGAAAACAGCACATGCAGGTATTAAAGCGTGTTTTGATAAGCAAGGTAACTGGAAAGACGATGAACAAACCATCGAGAAAGCCTACAGCAAAATGGCAGATTGTTTTAACGATGGTTACTTCTTTGCAGGTGAAGGCGCGGATAAATACATCAATCGGGTATGGACACATTGGAATGATGAACTTGCACAGAATAGCTATGTGCTAGCACTGAAAGTACTACAGGCTGCGGTATTAAATAGTGAAGAAGTAAAGCCGGAATAAGGAAGTAGTGTGGCCGTCAGCAAATCATTATTAGTTGTAGGGTGCTTGCTGTACGGCCACCGGTCCAGAGGTGACCAAGTTTCTGGCGCTGATACTAACCAACCGCTGTAATACAAACCGTGAGTAAGTTCTCACAATATTAGAATATAACAAGATTTGATCGCTCAATATTCGCTTATAAGTGTTTGATCACAGTAGTGATGTGAGCAAGATCACCTTGAGGCTTCAAGGGATCATTGGAGTGATCGAGTTTTACGATATGGGACAAGTAAAATCATGACGGTACAAACGCAAACCAATATTTTGCAGCCAATGGCCTTTCCATTGCATGGTACACGTTTAATCGAAGCCTCTGCCGGTACGGGCAAAACATTTACTATTGCCAGTTTATACCTGCGTCTATTACTCGGTCATGGTAATGCAGAAACGCGTCATGCTGTTGAATTAACGGTTGATCAAATTCTGGTGGTGACTTTTACAGAAGCAGCAACGGCAGAGCTTCGCGATCGTATTCGTGGGCGTATTCATGATGCGCGTATAGCGTTTAGTCGTGGTGTGAGTGGTGATCCCGTTATAGCCCCGTTACTACAAGAGTATCCCGATCATAAAGCGGCAGCCAATATTTTACTGCAAGCTGAACGACAAATGGATGAAGCGGCTATATATACCATACATGGTTTTTGTCAGCGAATGTTGACTCAAAACGCATTTGAATCAGGCTGTCGTTTCAACAATGAATTTGTCACCGATGAAAGCCAATTGAAGAACTTGGTGGTAGCGGATTACTGGCGTAGTCATTTCTATCAGTTACCACGAGCGCTTGCTTGTCAGATCCGCGATTTATGGTCATCGCCTCATGCGCTATTAAAAGATATTGGCAATAGCTTAACAGGTGCTCCCGTTAAACTGTCTGTAGCGGCTATGACGGCAAGTTTAGAGCAGTTACATCAGCAAAATATCGAACGCATTAATGAATTTAAAGCATTATGGAAACAGCACTTCGCTGATTTAGAAGCGTTAATTGCAAACTCTGACGTGAATAAACGTAGCTATACCAAAAAGAGCCTACCCACGTGGCTCGCTCAAGTGAATGAATGGGCTAATCAACCGACTGAAAATTATGATTTACCGGATAAATTAGAGAAGTTTCACCAACAGGAATTGATCACCAAAACCCCGAAAGGTGAAGCACCACAGCATGCGGTATTTGTTGCGGTTGCAGATTTACTTGATAACCCAGCTACATTACGCGATCCCTTATTAGCGCACGCGATTGAACATTGTCGTATTTTACTGGCGCAGGCAAAAGCTCATAAAGGGTGGTTATCGTTTGATGATCTCTTAACGCAGTTAGGCGCTGCGATCGACAACGATCAAGATGATCTACTGGCAAGTAAGATCCGCAGCCAATATCCAGTTGCGATGATCGATGAATTCCAAGATACCGATCCCCTGCAATACGGTATCTTCAGTTCGGTGTATAACGATCACCCTGAATGCGGATTGTTTATGATCGGTGATCCTAAGCAGGCGATTTATGCGTTTCGTGGGGCAGATATTTTTACTTATATTCAAGCCCGTCGTCAGGTTCAAGATCATTACACATTAGGTACTAACTGGCGTTCAACGGCAGATATGATTGCGTCGGTAAATAGCGTGTTTGATACCCCTAATAGCCCGTTTATTTATGATCAAGATATTACGTTTGATCCTGTTGGTCATAGTCCCAAAGCACCAGATCGTAGCTGGTGGCTAAACGGCGAACAACAACATGCGCTCACGTTCTGGCTGCAAGATAGCCTCGATGGCAAGCCTATTACTAAGGGCGATTATGAGTCGACGATGGCAACGGCGACAGCAGCACAAATTCAGCATATTTTAGAGCAGTCACAACAAGGACAAGGCTACTTTTTAGATAAAGAAACTCAACACCCAGTGCAAGCGGGTGATATTGCGGTGTTAGTACGTACAGGACGAGAAGGTAAGTTGGTGCGTGAAGCACTGGCAAAACAAGGGATTGCCAGTGTGTATTTATCTAATCGTGATAGCGTTTTTTCCACTGCAGAAGCGGCTGATGTACAGCGATTATTACAAGCGGTACTAACACCTGATGACGATCGCGCATTGCGTGCCGCGTTGGCGTCAGGGTTGTTTTCTTTAACCGCAATAGAGCTCGATACGCTTAATAATGATGAGAATGAGTGGGAAATTGCAGTAAATAGCTTTAAGCAATACCGTCAACAATGGCTCAAGCGTGGTGTGATGCCTATGCTACGAAGCGTGATGGCGAAAAATAATATCGCTGAGCGTTTATTAGTAGAAGAAGGTGGTGAACGTCGTTTAACTGACTTACTTCATATTGGTGAATTACTGCAAGAAGCGAGTCAAACCTTAGACAGTGATTATGCGCTATTACGTTGGTTGGCTGAAAATGTAGCTGAGCCAAACGGTAATTCTGATGAGCAAATTTTGCGTTTAGAGTCCGAACGTAATTTGGTGCAGATTGTTACCATCCACAAATCAAAAGGATTGGAATACGATTTAGTCTTTATGCCGTTTGTTTGTAGCTATCGTGAAGTCGATTGTAAAGGCGAAGTGAAGTATCACGATGAAGACGATAACGTGACGATTTTAGATATTACCAAGCACGCTGATTCTATTTCTAAAGCTGATAAAGAACGCCTCGCAGAAGATTTACGTTTAATTTATGTAGCGCTAACTCGTGCAGTTTATGGCTGTTTTGTGGGTATGGCACCAGTACGTAATGGCCGCAGTAGCAAAGAGCCTACTGGATTACACAAATCAGCGATGGGGTATTTAATTCAAAATGGAGAAGAGTGCGGTGTTGCTGCACTAGAGTTAGCACTGGCTAAGTTATCTGAAGCGCAACCGACGATCACTATTGCTGAACCTCCAGTATTACCTGTCGATAAGTGGGCAGGACAAAATGAGCAAACTGATGCGTTAAATCGTCGTGAATTTGAGCGTCAGATTGAACGTAATTGGTGGATGACCAGTTATTCCAATTTGGTGAAACAAGGTCATCAAGCACATCATGATAGCAGTTTAGATCTTCCTGGATTTGATATCGATTCTGTACAGAAAGAAACGCCAGAAAACAGTGAAACGGAGGTGGAGTTAGAGCCTGAATACTCTATTTACACTTTCCCTCGCGGTGCGCGTCCGGGGACATTTTTACATACGGTGTTTGAAGAAATTGAGTTTACTCGTCCTGTCGATAGCCCAGAAACTGTCGCTAAACTGGCGGAGCTATTGCAACTTGAACATTACGAGTTAGCGTGGCTACCTGTATTGCAGCAATTAATTAAAGATGTTTTGCACTGTCCATTAGATGGTGAACAATTGCGATTGGCAGAAAAAACACCACAACAACGTTTAACGGAAATGGAGTTTTTACTCCCGATTGAAATGTTGCAATCACCGCTACTTAATAAAGTCATTGCTAAGCATGATTCTATTTCCGCTAAAGCTGGTGAGCTTGGCTTTAGTACGGTCAGCGGTATGCTTAAAGGTTTTATTGACTTGGTGTTTGAACATCAGGGTAAATATTACGTATTAGACTGGAAATCGAATTATCTCGGTGATGATCCACAGGTTTATCGTGGTGAGCAGTTGGTTGAAGCGATGCGCGATCACCGCTATGACTTGCAGTATCAAATCTATGCCTTAGCGCTGCAACGTTTCTTGCGTAGCCGTATTCCAAACTACGACTATGAGACTCATTTCGGTGGTGTGTATTACTTGTTCCTACGTGGCATTCAAGCTGGTAGTGACAGTGGGATTTTCCATGCGAAACCATCGCAAGCCTTGTTAGAAGAACTGGATTTATTAATTGATGGAGCATTACCTCATGCTTAAACGACTTCAAGCGTTAACCAAACAAGGTGTATTGCGTCAGCTTGATTATCAGTTCGCAAAATTTGTCGCGTATCATAGCCCTGCAGATCAAGCTGATTTAGCCGCACTTGTGGCAGCTCTTGCAAGTAATGAATTAGGTAAGGGGCATGTTTGCGTCGTGTTAGATACGCTTTCGCCTCAGCGTTTATTTAGTTTGCCATCACGTGTTGCAATTGAGTTGTTAGAAGGCGTGCCTAAGCCTTCACAATGGGGAGAGCTATTAAGTCATTTTGCGGTGGTATCGACCGTGCAAACAGGTAAGGTGCAAGCGACCCCTTTAGTTATTGAACATGGTCGTTTGTACCTCAGTCGTTATTGGCAATTTGAACAAACCGTTGCCAATAAAATCCTCATGATGGCAAATAATGCAGGAGCAGAGGAACTAAGATTTAGCACGACTGATCTCAACGTTATGCATCAAGCATTAGATGATTTATTTCCTGTTACTTACGGTTACTTGTATGAAGCCTTATCAACAGCGCTAACAGCTGATGCACGCCAGAGGTTAGTGTGTGACATGCTTGATGTGGTGAAACCGGAGCAAGTTGATTGGACGAAAGTCGAGCATATTTTAGTAAATGCGACATCGCAAAAAGATCTGTCTCAATTAGATAGGGTGATCCCACTTGATGCCTGCTTAAATTGGCAGAAAGTAGCAGCAGCAGTGGCATTGACACGTCAGTTTGCAGTGATTTCTGGCGGGCCTGGTACCGGTAAAACAACCACCGTCGCTAAATTACTTGCGGCATTAGTGATGCAAGCGGGTGATGAGCATATACCTAATATTATGCTGGTGGCACCGACAGGCAAGGCGGCGGCACGTTTAACAGAATCAATTAGTTCTGCGGTGAAATCATTGCCCGTTGAGGCGTCAGTAAAAGAGCGTATTCCGACTCAATCAAGTACGATCCATCGTTTATTAGGGGCGATTCCGGGACGCGTTGAATTTCGTCACCACAAAGATAATCCCTTACACCTTGATGTGTTAGTGGTTGATGAAGCCTCAATGGTGGACTTACCTATGATGGCACGATTGCTCGATGCGATTCCTGCTGGCGCGAAACTGATTTTATTAGGGGATAGAGATCAGTTGGCATCGGTTGAAGCGGGTGCTGTGCTCGGTGATATCTGCTCATTTGCTAATCAAGGTTATAGTGGACCGCAAGGGCAAGTGCTTAGCCAGTTGACGGGCTATGATCTCCATAGCACCTCACTCGATTTAAGTTTGGTGGCCGATTGTTTATGCATGCTACAAAAGAGTTACCGTTTCCACGCTCAATCTGGTATTGGCCAGTTAGCGAAAGCAATTAACAGTGGCCGTCCTGCGTTGGTGGAAAAAGTCTGGCAGCAAGGCTTTAAAGATATTCATCATTACGCCTTATCTTCTGACAGTTATCAGTCGATGATTAATCAGGTGACGACTTTCTATTACGATTATTTAGATGCGATTGCCGAACAACGCGATCCTAACTTGGTGCTAGATGCGTTTGCGAATGTGCGTTTGTTATGTGCATTGCGTGAAGGTGATTTTGGTGTTGCAGGACTAAACTATCGGATAGAAAAAGAGTTAACTCACCGTGGTAAAATTAACCCAGGGGACGATACGTGGTATCAAGGTCGCCCAATTATGATCACCCGAAATGATCACGCAGTTGGTTTATATAATGGTGATATTGGTATCACTATGTTAGAGCCTGAAACGGATGCCGTCGATGGTGTGCGTCGTTTGAAGGTCTATTTTGAGATGCCTGATGGTACGATCCGTGGTTTCTTGCCAAGTCGAATTCCAGAGCATGAAGTGGTGTATGCGATGACGATCCATAAATCACAAGGATCTGAATTTGCTGATACCGTAATGGTGTTGCCGAATGACTTTACACCGATCTTAACTCGAGAGTTGATTTATACCGGTATTACACGTGCAAAAGCGAGATTGTATCTTTACGCTCAACCAGACGTTATTCGTCGTAGTGTGCAAGTAAGAACTGAGCGGGCAAGTGGCTTATCTGAATTGTTAGTGTAAACCTGTATTTATCAATAAAAAACGCCAGCATTTGTGCTGGCGTTTTTTATTGTTCGTTATTTAAGGTGTTACTTAAACATGTCTAATAGCCAGTAACTAACAGGGTTATCTGGACATTGATAAGGGCCACATTCTAGGAATGTAGAAATAACATTAATTAGAACGGCAACAATCGCTAGAATACAAACAAACTTACCAAATTTGTTCATTTGATAATTTTCGCTTGTCCATTCTTTATTCCAAAGTAGGAGAAGTAGTGCGACACCAGCGATAGCCATAGCAAAGATCACAAATGCCCATGTGTAGTAGTGCATACCAAGGATCGGGCTACCAAAACCTGGTGTGCCAGGGATAACGTGAAGCGATACTTGGCGAAGCGCTGTCGCTGCACCAAATAATGCACCGACTAAGATCACACCATAATGGCGTTGCTGAGTGCCATAAACGACATTAAGCATAAAGCCGAACATTACCATAACAAAACCAAGACGCTGCAATAAACACAGTGGACAAGGTAATTCATTCCAAGCGACTTGTAATACTGAGCCCATTAATAATACAAAGGTAATACCTAATAGACCCAAGCTATTAAGAAGGGTTACATGTTTATTATTCATTAATCATTCCCCCCTATAATAAAATCGATAGTGAATCAGTGGCATGGTGATGAAACCAATACAAACCAATAATTACGGATGCGGCAAAGAATGCATATCCTACATTTTTTTTACCAATGAAAGCGCTGACCATTGCAATCAAAAGTAATAGAAATATTAAACTCATCATAAGTTGATTTAACCTGAAGTAATTTGTGTTTTTATAATGTTTGTAGCGTTATCTTAGTTGAGCATGTTTTTAGTAAAATAACTCTACACAGACAATTTTACGCTCTTAAGTCACCATTTTGTTAATTTTGTGTCAATTATTTTATTCTTGTGATGAGGATTTTTGATCTTCTTTGGTAATTATAAAGTGCTTTTTTTGCCATTGGCAGCCTATCTACATCACATTCAGAAAAGCCCTGTTCGCGGAACCAGTGTAAGCTTCGAGTGGTTAATACAAATAAGTGTTCGAGGTTTTGTTGGCGCGCTTGTAGGCATAACTCATTAAGCAGTAATACACCGCGATTATCATCCCTAAAGTCAGAATGAATCGCGACACAAGCCATTTCAGCCATTTTCTCTTCAGGAAAGGGATAAAGCGCAGCACAGCCGATAATTAAATTGTCACGCTCTACAATCGTAAATTGAGTAATTTCTTGCTCGAGTTGTTCTCGGGAGCGTCGAACTAAAATTCCGTCTTGCTCTAATGGTTGGATCAGATCCAGAATACCACCAATGTCGTTAATGTTGGCGCGTCGCACTTTTTCTGCGCTCGCCATTACAATTTGGGTACCGATACCATCAAGAGAAAAAAGCTCTTGAATTAATGCCCCATCTTCTTTGTAGCTGATCAGGTGGCTGCGAGGAACGCCAGCTCGACAAGCACTAATAGCACCACGTAAGAAACGCCCAGTACCACAGTCCTGCGCTCGCTGTGCGACAAGTTTTTGATGGATATGATCGGCTTCGTTTGGCAGTAATTCAGAGATAATTTCATTGTTATCGCCCACGACTCCTTGCTCTGAGCAGAAACCAATAAGTTTGTCGGCTTTTAAGCGGATAGCCACTTGGGTTGCGACTTCTTCAGAGGTGAGGTTAAAGCATTCTCCGGTTACTGAACTCGCGATTGGGCCGAGTAGTACAATGGAACCTTGCTCTAACTGACGTTTAATCGCATCGGTATCAATACGACGAATTTTTCCACTATGACAATAATCTACACCGTCATCGACCCCGAGAGGTTGGGCGATAATAAAATTACCACTAATGATATTAATCTGCGCGCCAGCCATTGGAGTATTATGGATCCCCATTGAAAAGCGAGCGGTGATATCTAACTGAAGTTGTCCCGCTGCTTGCTTGGCAATTTCTAATGCTCGTTCATCGGTAATACGGATCCCTTTATGATAAGGAGAATGACAATCTTGCTCTGCCAGTAATGTACTGATTTGTGGGCGAGCACCGTAGACAATAACGATTTGAATGCCTAGGCTATTAAGTAGTGCGATATCATTGACGATATTATCGAAATTGGGATCGGCAAATGCCTCTCCACCTACCATGATCACCATGGTTTTTCCAACATGCGCATTTAGGTAGGGAGCTGATTGTCTGAATCCTTTAACCAGCGGTGTACTACGTCTTTTCACTATCTGACATCCATGTACAAAAAATTTATATGGATAAAGTAAATTAATTTGTCAATTTGTACAGTATTTAAGTGATAGTATTTACAAGATGTTATGGCGGTGATCTTTAATTAACATTGCGAACAATCTGTTAGTTTAAATTGTATTAGTAGTTTTTGTGGAGGTGATAATTGGATAAAGTACAATCATCTAAAGTCAGTACTTATTATCTGATGACAAAACATTCACAAACAATTATTTTGATCTTGCTATTAGTCGCTGGTTTAGCACTCACTGGCCTGTTTGTATCTAAAGCAGCATTATCTTCTTGGCTAAAGTCCCCTTCATCTGAAGCCATATATGGCTATTGGAAAGAGCATGATGTCGCGCAATATGTGGCAGAAAGTTTTGAGATCCGCCCGCTGGGTATTTATCGTGATGGAAGGCTAGTGACGACACAGTATTGCTGGGATGGTCAAACATTGAGCTATCAATTAGGTGAACAGCATTACTCTTATCTTTATCATGATAATAACTTTATTCGTCAGCAGCCTGCACATTACATTTCTACATTTGTACGCACACCATTACTACTTAATTAGATCAGTTTTAGTAGCTCATGGATGGAACTTTGTTTGAGTGCTATTTGTCTCAAGAGATCAGCTATCTGTGGCGTACCGCCAAGACAATGCTGGATCACGTGGTTAATTTGGTGTTGAGGGACTCCTTCGCTAGTTAAATTTCTGATCCACTGGTATTCAATAGCATTGGGATCTAACAAGGTATCTTTGCCAACTTTAAGTGGTGATTGCATCTCTTTATATCCTTATGAGTGCGTTATTTTTATTATTAGTTTGTGAGTTGTTTATTTTTTGTGACGATTTTATTAAATCGCTTGTATGTGACAATAATATGACACTGGATGAATCATTAATAATATAAATATCTATATTCGTTGAATGAAAATGTAAGCACTGCAATGACATTTAGATATAAATATGACTTAAGATTATTGCGTTATATTGTTATTGATTTGCTACTATTGCCTTCATTCACATATATCTACCATATTAGCTGTATCTCGCATTTTAAAATTTTATAGGCTTATCTATCGTGTTACGTAAAGCAGCAATCGCTATTATTATGTTTGGTTTAGTTGGTTGCGCATCGAATAATGATGCACAATCAACCAATGAACAAACCGCTATTCAAAAAAATCCATTAGCTCACCAATATCTTGGTAACTATTTTCCACATGTATTAAATCGTGTTTCAACCATTAAGTCAGATAAGCAGCGCGATTACACAACCTTTGCTCCCCAAGCTGAAATGGTAGTCACACGTTCTCCCTCAATGGCACGCAAATATGGCCCGTTATACAAGCAACTAGAAAAGTGGATCAGTGCGGGTGGTGATCCAAGTAAACTGGCTAGTTACGGTATTGAAGCGGCGCAAATGGGCGGTGGTGATAATAAAGGTAACGTAATGTTTACTGGTTATTATTCACCTGTTATTGAACTTCGGCATACACCAAATGCAGAGTTCCGTTACCCTGTATATGCAATGCCTAAGTGTAATGGTCGTTGTCCATCTCGCGCTGAAATTTACAATGGTGCGTTAAAAGGCAAGGGCTTGGAGTTAGGTTACAGCAAATCCATGCTAGATATTTTCATGATGGAAGTTCAAGGCAGTGGCTTTGTGCATTATGAAGACAATGATCAATTAGAATACTTTGGTTATAACGGTAAAAATGGTCACCGTTATGTGAGTATTGGTCGAGTATTGATTGATCGTGGTGAAGTGCCGAAAGAAAAAATGTCACTGAAAGCCATTCAAGAGTGGGTATCTACCCATAGTGATGCTGAAGTGCGTGAACTATTAGAGCAAAATCCATCATTTGTTTTCTTTAAACCAACGAAAACGTTAGATGTTAAGGGTAGCGCGGGGATTCCGTTGCTTGCTAATGCTGCTGTAGCGGCAGATCGAAAATATATTCCTATGGGCTCTGCGTTGCTTGCAGAAGTACCCGAGCTTGATGCTCAAGGTAACTGGACGGGTAAACACGTTTTACGCCTGTTACTTGCGTTAGACACGGGTGGTGCTGTGAAGAAAAACCACCTCGATCTTTACCATGGTATGGGTAAGCAAGCAGGCACTGATGCGGGTCACTACAAGCACTTTGGTCGTGTATGGCGTTTAGGCTTAGAAGGAACTGCAACACAAGACCCTTGGCTTAAGCCATAGTTTGGTACTGTTAGAAAGCATTTCCAACAAGTTTGAGTGATGCTAACAACTGGACAATCCTATTAAGAGTGCGTATAAAAACGCACTCTTTCTTTATCCATCAGATCAGTGAAGAAATACTATGCGCGAACTTGATACCCCAGCATCCGACAGTTATAACCAACGTTTTGGCGGCACACGTCGTTTATACGGCAATAGCGAAGTAGACATTCTTCGTGCTGCACACGTGTGTGTGATTGGTATTGGTGGTGTAGGTTCATGGGCGGCAGAAGCGTTAGCGCGTTCAGGTATTGGTGAGCTTACCCTGATTGATATGGATGATGTGTGTGTGACGAATATTAATCGTCAAATTCATGCCATGACAGGGACGGTAGGTAAAAGCAAAATTGAAGTGATGGCTGAGCGTATTCACCTAATCAATCCTGAATGTAAGGTCAATTTGATTGACGATTTCATCACACCTGAAAATCAAGCTGAATACTTGTCAAAAGATTTTGATTACGTGCTCGATGCAATAGATAGCATGAAGCCAAAAGCGGCACTGCTGTCATACTGTAAGAGTAATAAAATTAAGGTGATCACCACAGGTGGTGCTGGCGGTCAAATGGACCCAACACAAATTCAGATCGCTGATTTGACCAAGACAATCCAAGATCCATTGGCGAAGAAGTTACGTGATACCTTGCGTCGTCATCATAACTTCCCTAAAAACCCAAAACGTAAGTTTGGTATTGATTGCGTATTTTCAACAGAGCAACTGAAGTACCCACAAGCCGACGGCTCTGTGTGTGCAGTAAAAGCGACAGCAGAAGGGCCCAAGCGTATGGATTGCGCGAGTGGTTTTGGCGCGGCAACCGTTGTGACTGCAACGTTTGGTTTTGTCGCGGTATCACAAATATTACGTAAGCTTATTGAAAAACATAAACAGTAATCGATAGGCAGTGACATGAAAAAGGCAGATCATATGATCTGCCTTTTTTGTTGCTGTGCTATTTCTAGGACTGATAAATCTTGTTTAGCGTGCGAGTTGTTTTATTTGCTCAACAATCGCTTTTAACCCATTGCCACGAGACGGACTCAAATGGGCAATTAAACCGAGTGAATCAAAGTAGCCATCAATATCAAATTCACTGATCTCTGTACGCGTTTTACCGTGATAAGCGGCAAGTACGAGTGTTATTAAGCCGCGAACAATACGCGCGTCAGAATCAGCTTGAAAATAAAAGTGATCGCCAACTTGCTGGTGGCGAAGCCAAACTTGCGATTCACAACCACTGACTTTTAACTGCTCATCTTTGTCTTCTTCTGCCATTACCGGCAGTTTCTTACCTAGCTGAATGACAGTACGGTAGCGATCTTCCCAGCCTGAAGCGTTTTGCATTTGAGCCACAATGTCTGTATCTGAAATGTCGGTGCCGAAAGGGTGATGGGGAAGTGTAAGTTCAGTCATAGTATTCAATCCAGATAACCGCATTAAAGTAAATCACAAGCTTTATGTAGTGCAGTGATAAAGCGCTCTACATCTTGCTCGGTGTTATAAAGCGCTAATGATACGCGTAATGTTCCTGTTAAGCCTAGTGCATCAAGCATGGGATGTGCACAGTGGTGACCAGCACGCAGCGCGATATTTTGTTGATCTAATAGGGTCGCAATATCTTGATGGTGCACCCCATCAACCACAAAAGAGAATAAACTTGCCTTCGGTTGTAATCCTATAATACGTAAGCCATCAATATTTTTAATGCCTTCGATGGCTTTGTGGCGCAAGTTTTCAATATGTACTTCAGCGCCTTGTCTATCTAGTTTCTTGAGCCAATTAATTGCTGCGGCTAACGCTAAACATCCCGCTACATTTGGGGTGCCAGCTTCAAATTTACCCGGTAGTGCAGCGAAAGTTGTACCTTCAAAAGAGACTTTTTCCACCATTTTACCGCCGCCGTGCCAAGGTGGCATTGCTTCAAGTAGCGCTTGCTTGCCATAAAGAACGCCAATACCAGCCGGGGCATAAATTTTATGGCCTGAGAACACATAGAAGTCAGCATCAAGTGCAGTGACATCGATATCTTCATGAGCAATACCTTGTGCGCCATCAATTACAGCAATGGCGTTGTGCTGGTGAGCTGCGTGAATGATTTCTTCAATTGGGTTACGGGTACCCGTAACATTGGTAATGTGGGCGACTGCGACGATTTTTGTTTTATCCGATAGGAGCGAATAAAACGCATCTAGATCTAAAGTACAGTCATCGCGCATCGGGATTTTAATGACGCGTGCACCGGTTTCTGCCGCTATCATTTGCCATGGCACGATATTGGCGTGATGCTCTAATTCACTGACTAGAATTTCATCTCCTGCCGTTAGATTTGCGCGGGCATAAGTTTGAGCAATTAAATTTAATGCTTCTGTTGCGCCACGTGTCCAAATAATTTCTTTGCTGTGCGCTGCGCCAATGAAGTGTTGTACGGTTTCTCTTGCTTGTTCAAAGCGCAGCGTCGCATTTGCTGTGAGGCTATGACTGCCACGATGCACATTGGCATTATAACCACGATAGTACTCAGTGATTGTATCAATAACCACGGCTGGCTTTTGTGCGGTTGCTGCGCTGTCTAGGTACACTGGCGGTAATTCACCATCTGTGTGTTGCAAGGCAGGGAATTGAGCCAAAATAGTTGAGATATCAAATTGAGAGGTCATGGTTGTTCACATAGCTAAGATTGAACGAAGGATCATGCTAATAAATAAGTCAGAGAGCAAGTATTGATGGCTTTATATTGATAAAAAAATAGCACTGCGTTGGGGCGCAGTGCTAAAAATAGCTTTGACTTTATAGTCAAAAATACAGGAAATAAAGGATGGTTATTCCATCCGTCCGAAAGGATTCGGATAATATGCAAACACAACACGCAATATTGATTAAGCTGGTTAGCCAGAGGGCAAAGAACAGAGGATTAAATCAATATTGCGTAGAGATAATAGGGTTTCTCTAGTAGTTGAACAATGGACAATTTATAATGTTCAGGATTAAAAAAACTAATGCATTAAATAGTCGAGAAAAGTATGTCTAGACGTTTACCTCCGCTCAACTCATTAAAGGTGTTTGAGGCGGCAGCAAGACACTTGAGTTTTACTCGTGCTGCTGAAGAATTATTTGTTACTCAAGCCGCAGTTAGTCATCAAATTAAAGCGTTAGAAGAATTTCTAGGCTTAAAGTTATTCCGCCGCCGTAATCGTTCTCTATTGCTAACAGAGGAAGGACAGGGCTACTTTCTCGATATAAAAGATATCTTTTCAGCGATATCTGATGCGACTGATAAGGTCTTGGAACGTGGGGCTAAAGGTGCATTAACCATTAGTTTACCTCCTAGTTTTGCCATCCAATGGTTGGTACCACGTTTAACCGATTTTAATGAACAACACCCTGATATTGACGTGCGTATTAAGGCGGTCGATTTAGATGAAGGGTCGCTCACCGACGATGTCGATGTGGCGATTTACTATGGTCGAGGTAATTGGTCTGGCCTGCGTGCCGATAAATTATATCAAGAGTTCATGATGCCTGTTTGTTCGCCAATGCTGCTGACAGGGGCGAAACCGCTGCGCACATTAGATGATTTAAAACTACACACCTTGTTACACGATACATCTCGAAAAGAGTGGAAGAATTATGTTCGTCATTATGACGTGCAAGGGGTTAACGTTAACCAAGGGCCTATTTTTAGTCACTCAACCATGGTGCTACAAGCTGCGGCTCATGGCCAGGGAATTGCGCTGGGAAATAATGTATTAGCGCAACCAGAATTAGAAGCTGGGCGCTTGGTATGTCCATTTGATGAAGTGTTAGTGAGTAAAAACGCGTTCTATTTTGTTTGCCAAGAGCGCCAAGCTGATACTGGGCGAATTCAAATATTTAGAGATTGGGTGTTAGCCAAAGCACGTCGTGAACAAGAGGATATGCCTGATGTCGAACTTAGCCAGTGAATACATAATTAACGAACCTATATCAGGTACCGCTGTAGCAACATTTTTGTTTGCTCATGGTGCAGGGGCGGGAATGGATCATGCTTTTATGATGGCAGTCGCTGAAGGTTTAGCGCTGCAAGATATTCGGGTAGTACGGTTTAATTTTCCATATATGGTTAAACGTGCTGAAGATGGTAAAAAGCGACCGCCTGATCGCCAACCAAAACTCTTGATTGATTTTCAACGTCATATCGAAACCTTTGCAGGCAGTTCGTTAGTCATTGGCGGTAAATCAATGGGCGGTAGAATGGCGAGTATTATGGCAACAGAGGTTGCCGCTCAAAGCCCGGATGTAGAAAACTGCGCAGCGAAGGTGAAAGGCGTAGTGTGTTTAGGTTTTCCTTTTCATCCACCGGGGAAACCTGAAAATTTTCGTGGTGATCATTTGGCGTCGATTACGGTACCCACATTGATCCTACAAGGTGAGCGAGACACGTTTGGTACTAAAGCAGAAATAGCACAATGGGCGTTTTCTCCCAATGTCGAGGTTGCGTTTCTTCCTGACGGTGATCATAGTTTTAAACCGCGAAAAGCCTCTGGTTTTACGGAAGCTAACAATATAGCAACGGCCATTGAGCGATTAGCGCGGTTTATTAAGGAGTGCTGTGGTGACTGAACCATTACAAAACCGAACGCGTTGGATGCTCTTTGTCGCGGCAATGAGTGGTGCATTAACGGTGGGGTTAGGGGCATTTGCTGCACACGGCTTAAAGCAGCATTTATCGCCTTATTTACTCGATGTATTTAAGACTGGCGTACAATATCAAGCGTGGCATACATTCGCGTTATTGGGTTGTGGAATATTGACACGCTTTTTGTCTTCAAAAGCTGTATCATACGCCGCTCTGTTTTTCACCCTTGGTATAATCTGTTTTAGTGGCAGTTTATATGCATTGGCATTAACAGGCATTAAGTGGTTTGGTCCCATCACACCGATGGGCGGAGTATGTTTTATTATTGGCTGGGTAATGCTTGCAGTAGCAGCCTGGCGTTCAGCTTGAGGGTTCCAACGTGAATCATGTTTTATTGTATTGTCGTCCTGGCTTTGAAAAAGAATGTGCAGGTGAAGTTCAAGACAAAGCAAATACGCTGGAATTGTTTGGTTTCCCTCGGGTAAAAAACAATTCAGGTTATGTGTTATTTGAATTTTATCAAGCAGGTGATGCGGATAAATTTATTCAGCAACAACCATTTTCACAGTTAATCTTCGCACGTCAAATGTTTGCGGCATCACAGATGTTAACGGATTTACCGGCTGATGATCGTATTTCTCCGATCTTAGAAGTGATTGGTGATGACTTCCCACGTTGTGGTGATCTCCGTGTTGAAACACCTGATACCAATGAAGCGAAAGAGTTATTAAAATTCTGTCGTAAGTTTACGGTGCCACTTCGTCAAGCAATGCGTAAGCGTGAGATTTTATACGCGAAAGATAACAACAAAAAGCCTGTGCTACATGTGTGTTTCGTCGCACCGGGTTGTTGTTTTGTAGGTTATTCATATACATCGAATAACTCACAGTTCTTTATGGGCATTCCCCGCTTAAAATTCCCAGCAGATGCGCCAAGTCGCTCAACGTTGAAATTAGAAGAAGCATTTCACGTATTTATTCCTCGCCACGAGTGGGATGAGCGTTTAGCTCCAGGTATGTGGGGGGTTGATTTAGGTGCTTGTCCTGGTGGTTGGACATATCAATTGGTGAAACGCTCGATGTTCGTTCACGCGATTGATAATGGCGCAATGGCACAAAGCTTGATGGATACAGGTCAAGTTAAATACCATGCCGTTGATGGTTTTAAATTTGAGCCAGCACGTAAAAACGTTACGTGGATTGTTTGTGACATGATTGAAAAGCCAGCGCGTGTGGCTCACTTAATGGGTGAGTGGTTAATTAAAGCGTGGGCAAAAGAGGCGATCTTTAACTTAAAACTACCAATGAAAGGTCGTTATGATGAAGTGCTTCAAGATATTGAAAACCTGAAAGTATTTCTTATCCAAAATGGTGTAAAGTTCAAGCTACAGGCTAAGCATTTATACCATGATCGCGAAGAGATTACGGTTCACATTCAGCGTCTAGATACACGCTCTCCACACTAAAATAGATTCAAAAGATAAGCCAATTTTGCTTGGCTTATCTTTTATTGGGGATATTTATGACCAAAGAAACCTCACATAAAACAAATTTAGTCTTTTTTTATTCAGAGGGTGCTCCCAATGATAATGCTTTAGACTTATGTGAAAATAAGCAGTTAGTGCTAGATGCCGCGAAAGATCATGTTGATAATATTAGTTACTACACGCCTAAAAAGTTAAGAGATCTTGGATTTGAAGGTTATGTAAGAGAATATGATAGTTCTGGTTTAGTCTCTCAAAACCCTGGAATGTCTAAAATTGGTTTTTGTGCTTGGCGTCCACTTATTTTATTGCTTGAAATGGAAAGGATGAATGAAGGTGATATCTTAATTTACCGTGATTCTAATATTCTAAAATATAGAAAGCTATCTAATTATAATGATATTAAAAATATTGCGGAGCAATGTTTAACATTATGTGGGTTTGATTTTTTTATTCCTCATCATGATTCTTTAATAAAAAACCGAGAATTAACTAAAACAAATATTATTAGAGAACTCGGAGAGGATAACTTTTTTTCATATGAATACCCTGCACTGCAGGCTGCGTTTATTGTAATAAGAAAATCGGAAGCCTCCATACAGTTGTTACAAGAGTGGTTTGACGCGTGTAGTAACGAAGAGTGGATAAACGGTAAACAGTATGGTGAGTTAGATTCGCAATTTCACCACTCTACACCTGAACAAGCAATACTGAGTATAATAATTGCAAACTGGGTAAGGAAAGGAATTCACAATATACCTGTGACTTACCCTTTAATATCTATTAGAGCAGGTAGAGATATAAATAAGATTACTTTTAGAACCGACTTTTCATATCTAACTATTTTAAATAAAAGTAATGCTGAGTATATTAATCTACCCAGCTATATAAATAAAAAAAATATTAAAGGGTTACTTGAATTTTCAAGTACATTAATATCAAATTTTATATTAAAGAAAAATTACGTAATATTAAAATCATAT
>NZ_PYOB01000032.1:0-32885 GCF_003026165.1 Photobacterium sp. GB-1
GATAAATCTTTCGACTTAACTTTTCAACGAGTGCCCACACAGATTGCATGGTCAAATTGTTAAAGAACAATACTGATTTGGTTGCTAGCCAATGGCTTGCTCCGTGTCAGTGAGGTCGCATTATAGGAGTATTTTCTTTGCTGACAATATTTTTTTGATAAAAAAAAATCGTTTGAATATTTTTTATTCAAAACGACTTTTAAAAGTATTTATTGACAAAAATTTAGGCAGGTTAATCAAACTCACTGTAACGAGAAAATAATGTTTTTAACGCTACATTAGAAGTGTTACCCCATCGATCAACCCATTGGACGTCAACAGCAATAACTTTTGCATCAGCATTTGTTGATCCTGCCGGTTTCATTTTATCCTCTATCTCCCAACTTCTCTTAAATGTATATGAAGAGCCAGAGACAACAATGTTTTCTATCGGATAACTTCCATCAGCTAAAACAGGGTCATCAAAATATAAGGTATTTGTACCACCACTGATATTTGCTCTTGCTCTAAAAAACTCAAGCTTATCCTCTGCAAGTTGTAATGCCTCCAAAGAGTTCAATGCAAAATCAGCCTTTCTATCTATATATATTTGTAATTTCACAAGCCCAAGAACACCTACTGAAAGTACAACAAGAGCAATTAAACTTTCTAGAAGGCTAAATCCTTTTTGATTAGAAATCATGCCAAGATCCCTTTTCCCATTTTAACTGGGTGCTATGTTTTGTAACTTTTCCTTTATTATAAGAAGGAATAATTGAGCCATTAATCTTTATTGTCCTTCCTATCGCATCAATTCCAACGCCACCATCAATATATACGGAACCTTCAGCTAAAAAGGGCATCTGATCATAATCGGCTGTCAGATGACTTTGTAAAAAACTACCTGGAAGCACACCTATATCGATACTTTCATTAAATAAATTTTCCCAAGCTGTAAGTACATCTAATGAAGTACTCACGTACTGATAGAGAATTCCATTAAAATAAGTAACTGCCTTTGTAAATAAAACACCATTAAATACAATCAACTGAACTGCTTCATCATTATTTGATTCAATAGCTGTTCCAAAAATAGCTCCTGTTAATGCACAGTTACCATCAATCCAAATACGTCTTTTTCCGTTTTTATAAGCATTATCAACCTTCGTATGACAATTTTTAATCCAGCCTCCTGATGTTTTATCTAAAGCATTATCACCGATAACAATACCGACAGTATCGTTTTTTATATCTTCCCTAACCGAGGCATGTTCTGATATATCTTTGTTAAATAGCGCCTTAAAAACATCAACTGTCTCATTCTCTAAAATATCCCCTCCTTTAACAGGAGTAATTGAAAAAGCACTTGGCGGTTTAGCAGGATCGAATAAATTAGAAAGATAGGCACTATTACATTCAAAAGAAGGAGCCCCTAATCCTCCACCTCCATGTGCGCTAGTTGTTGAATCGACTGTGAAAAAGTGTTCGTCAGTCCCTGATATTGATGCGACGTAATTTACCGTGCCACCAGATACAACAGACTTACACTTATATTTTCCATCAGAAGCTTTATCCTCTGTTTTATTTGGAACAAAGTGCTGAGAGCCTGTTAATTCAATAGAAGCGCTTGTTTCAATAGTACTAAGAACACCACCACCTCCATAACCAATACTTTTATTAATCTCTTGTATTGATCCATCAGAGCTATAACGACTTATCAATTGATATTCAGTATGCTCACCCACAGCTGGATAAGAGTTAATCATTAATGCAGGCGAAGGTGCCAAATCATTACATACATGACTAAATGCTGATTCCGTAGGTTTTATATTTTTTTGCTTTAATTCAGTAAAAGCACACTCTAAACCACCTTCAGCATTCCAGAATGCTTGACGTTCTAATATAGTATTTTGAGCACGCTTGATTTGATAATAAACTTGTTTTGATGAAGCTAATGAAAATAGCAAAGATGCTATTAATAAAACACTAACAATAGATAAACTCACCATTCCATGCTGCTTTGTAATCATTGTATATTCCTTAATACAACAGAAACTTTCCCTGCATGCGTATATGTTGTATCAATCAAGGTTGCATCTAAAAAAACATCCACTTTCATTGCTGTTGATTGAGCGGTAGATATAACAGAAGTCGACACATTAAAATTATTAATGTTGATATTTTTATAATCAATCAATGATGCTACTTCTGCACCACTACATAAATTACTAAATGTAAAATCTGTCATAGTTGAGAGTGCAGAAGAGGAAGATATTTTTTGGCATATTTGTATTGTTTTAGTTCCAGTTGATGTGTTTTTTTGTTGGAACTTTATTCCTCGCCATTTCCCATTTTCATCTTCATATACAAAACCAATATTAGTAGCAGATGAGTCGATCGTTGAAGATGAACCTGATAGCGTTACAGGCTCATCAAGCGTAGTGGTATATCCCGCTCTACGTATTTCAGTTGCAATATGCTTTAATGTGTCATTTACATCTTGTTTAATCAGTAACTGAGATGTTCTCGCTACAGCCATCTTATTCCCAGCTATATATATACTCCCAACAGTAGCAATAGCGATTAAACTAATTGATGATGCAACAATTAGCTCTATTAGAGAAATACCTTGTTGTTTATATTTATTAGCATGGTTTAAATTCATAAGCACCTCCGCTAGTAACAGAACAGCTTCGAATTCTACCTGTCAATCTATTTAAAATAACTTGTACTTCTTTAGAGCTATCAGTTATGTAGAAATAAAACTGTCCAGTAGTATTTGGCGTTCCTCTAGACGAGTCCATCGTTAAATAGGAAGACATAGATACTTTAAAATTTATACCTTTATATTTGTTACCTAAAATAATTTGAATAGCATCAGATTTTGCATTTGATATTGTTGATGCAACTGAAGAGGCTGGTAGTAATGCTAATACCCACTGTCCATCATTATGATATTCAGTTATATCTCCTGAATCTCTAATATATTTAACTTTGAGAGGCTCATTTCTCATTACAGATTCGGATTTTGCTTGTAATAAAAAACCCTCTATATCAGCGCTAATATTTTTAACTTTATTTTTTTCTAATAATTGCGTGAATGAAGGTGCAGCAGTCATTAATAGGACTGATAATATACTAAGAGTGATCATCAGTTCTAACAGAGTAAAGCCATTAAATCGAAATTCACTACAATGTATACTATGTAAATAAGAATCCTTTTCGCGAGCCATTCCTCAAATCCTTTTTAATGCTGTCCTTGATCCTTAAGAACACCTTGATTCATAGATTAACATCAACGCAAAATAGCAAGGACAAGATAAAAATCAGATATCGAGGGAACTCGTAAAATAAAGAGATTAAGGATGATGACTACACAAAAAGGCGTGACTCTGATCGAAATGTTAATTGTAGTGGCGATCATAGGTATAGTAACAGCTATCGCCTACCCTTCTTATCAAAGCCATGTTCTAAAAAGCCATCGCAATAAAGCAATGGCTGACTTAGTAATGATTCAACTCAATATTGAAGAAAATAAAACGAAAGGTATTGCGTATCCTTCATCAGGATCATTATCTGCAAGTATCTGCAGCCAGTGTGATAATTCTGGTGAGCGTTATAATTATACGATTACAAGCACATCAACTAACTACAGTTTAACTGCGTCAAAAACTAGTTTGCAATCTGCAGATATATGCTCAAATCTAATATTAAAAAGTAATGGCGAAACATCTACTACTACAGATCAAGCTGATTGCTGGAAATAAAAAAGCCGACATCACGTCGGCTTTTAAAATTCACTGTTTAACTACTTTTAGTGAGTTAAATCATCAAAAAACTTCTTCACACCTTTGAAGAAACCTTCTGATTTTGGTTTGTGCTTACTTGCAGCTTTACCACCAAACGTTTCTTCAAGTTCTTGAAGCAATTCTTTTTGGCGTGAGCTTAAGTTAACAGGCGTTTCCACCACTAACTTACAAATAAGATCGCCCGTCATACCGCCACGAACAGAATCAACACCTTTACCACGCATACGGAACATACGACCGGTTTGCATTTCAGCGGGTACTTTCAAGCTGACACGGCCATCAAGGGTTGGAACTTCAACTTCCCCACCTAATGCCGCCATTGTAAAGCTTACAGGTACTTCACAATGTAGGTTATTGCCATCACGTTGGAAAATGTTGTGTTCTTTTACATGTACTTGTACGTACAAGTCACCTGCTGGAGCGCCAAATTCACCCGCTTCCCCTTCGCCAGTAAGACGAATACGGTCGCCAGTATCAACACCTGCAGGAATTTTAACGGATAACGTTTTGGTTTCTTCTACACGGCCTTCGCCATGACACTTATTACATGGATCTTTGATAATTTGACCACGACCATGACAGTGTGGACAAGTTTGTTGAACCGCAAAGAAACCTTGACGCATTTGTACTTGGCCAGCACCGTGACAAGTACCACATGTTGTTGCTGATGAACCTTTTTTTGCACCAGAACCATCACAAGAGTCACAACCTACTAAGGTAGGTACACGGATTTCTTTTGAACAACCGCGAACAGCTTCTTCTAACGTCAGTTCCATGTTGTAACGAAGATCAGAGCCACGCTGTGCGCGTTGTTGACGACGACCACCGCCACCACCAAAGATATCGCCGAACACATCACCAAAAATGTCGCTAAAGTCTGCACCGCCGCCGAAGCCGCCGCCACCGCCGCCCATTCCACCTTGTTCAAAGGCTGCATGGCCGTACTGATCGTAAGCTGCGCGTTTTTGGCCATCAGTTAGAATTTCATAAGCATATTTAACTTCTTTGAATTTCTCTGCTGACTCGTCGTCACCCTGGTTACGGTCGGGGTGGAACTTCATTGCTAAGCGCTTATAAGCCTTTTTAATGTCACGCTCACCTGCGTCACGGGCTACGCCTAGCACTTCATATAAATCACGTTTAGACATAACTTGATTGTCACCTGGCTAGATATAGTTACGGGCGTTAGAGTAACCTCAAACGCCCGTAATTTAAATAAGATGTTAATTAATAGATATTAATAACGTTCTTATTTGTTGTCTTTAACTTCTTCAAACTCAGCATCAACAACATCGTCGTCTTGCTTAGCTTGTTGCTCACCAGCGCCATCAGCTTGTTGAGCTTGTGCTTTCTGTTGAGCGATTTCCATTAGCTTTTGAGAAGCAGCAACTACAGCTTGAACTTTCGCATCAATTGCTTCTTTATCTTCGCCTTTACGTGCTTCTTCTAGTTCAGCAACAGCAGCTTCGATTTTTGCTTTCTCATCAGCAGGAAGTGCGTCACCCGCTTCTTCGATTTGCTTACGAGTACCGTGAATTAGCTGGTCAGCTTGGTTACGAGCAGTTACTAACTCTTCAAACTTTTTGTCGTTTTCTTTGTTAGCTTCAGCTTCTTGAACCATTTTCTCGATATCAGCATCGCTTAGACCACCAGACGCTTGGATAGTGATCTTCTGCTCTTTACCCGTAGTCTTATCTTTTGCAGATACGTTTAGGATACCATCAGCATCAAGGTCGAATGTTACTTCGATTTGTGGCATACCACGAGGTGCAGGCTGAATGCCTTCTAAGTTGAATTGACCTAGAGACTTGTTGAAGCTTGCTTGCTTACGCTCACCTTGAATTACGTGGATAGTTACCGCGCTTTGGTTATCTTCAGCAGTAGAGAACACTTGGTTCGCTTTTGTTGGGATAGTTGTGTTCTTCTCGATAAGCTTAGTCATCACGCCACCCATGGTTTCAATACCAAGAGATAGTGGAGTAACGTCTAGAAGTAGAACGTCTTTAACATCACCAGCAAGTACACCACCTTGAACAGCAGCACCTACAGCAACCGCTTCATCAGGGTTAACGTCTTTACGTGGCTCTTTACCAAAGAACTCAGTTACTTTAGCTTGAACCATAGGCATACGAGTTTGACCACCAACTAGGATAACATCAGTGATGTCACCAACAGTTAGGTCAGCATCAGCAAGCGCAACTTTTAGTGGGTCTAGAGAACGTTGAACTAGGTCTTCAACTAGAGATTCTAGTTTTGCACGAGTCACTTTGATGTTCATGTGCTTAGGACCAGTTGCATCTGCTGTAATGTAAGGTAGGTTTACATCAGTTTGTTGTGCAGATGATAGTTCGATTTTCGCTTTTTCTGCTGCTTCTTTTAGACGCTGCATTGCAAGAGGATCGTTCTTAAGGTCGATGCCTTGATCTTTCTTGAACTCTTCTACTAAGTAGTTGATTAGACGAGTATCGAAGTCTTCACCACCTAGGTGTGTATCACCGTTAGTTGCTAGAACTTCAAATGTTTTCTCACCTTCAACTTCATCGATCTCGATGATTGAAATATCAAATGTACCACCACCAAGGTCGTAAACAGCGATAGTGCGATCACCACCTTGCTTGTCTAAGCCGTAAGCTAGTGCAGCAGCTGTTGGTTCGTTAATGATACGTTTAACATCTAAACCTGCGATACGGCCAGCATCTTTTGTTGCTTGACGCTGTGCATCGTTGAAGTAAGCAGGAACTGTGATTACTGCGCCAGTAACTGGTTCGCCAAGGTAATCTTCAGCTGTTTTCTTCATTTTCTTAAGAATTTCAGCAGATACTTGAGGAGCAGCCATTTTTTGGCCTTTTGCTTCTACCCATGCATCACCGTTGTCAGCCTTAACAATTTTGTAAGGCATGATTTCGATATCGCGCTGAACTTCTTCGTCTTCAAAACGACGACCGATTAGACGCTTGATTGCGAATAATGTGTTTTCAGGGTTTGTTACTGCCTGACGTTTTGCTGGTTGACCAACTAGCGTTTCACCATCTTGAGTGTAGGCAACAACTGATGCTGTTGTACGCTCGCCTTCTGCGTTTTCGATTACACGTGGTTTGTCGCCGTCAAGTACTGCTACACAAGAGTTTGTAGTACCTAAGTCAATACCAATGATTTTACCCATCAGACTATCTCCGAAATTCGTTATATTTATTTGCTACACCTAGAACGGATTCTAAGGTTAGCGGTTCGGGCTTTACCCGTGACAAATATGTTTAATGTCTTATGACTACTAAATAAGGCCGCCAGAATGCTTTTCAAGGGTAAAACAAAAATATTTTCAAAAAAAATAAAAAAACCCACCGAAGTGGGCTTTTATACGCTAAAAGATAACAGTTATTACGCTTGAGTATTTACGTTACCTGCCGCAGCTTTAGATACCATCACCATTGCAGGACGGATCACACGGCCATTTAGCTCATAACCTTTTTGCATCACCATCATTACAGTATTTGGTGCAAAATCAGTGCTTTCTTGAATAGCCATCGCTTGGTGGAATTCAGGGTTAAACGCTTCACCTTGTGGGTTAATTTGCGTTAAACCAAATTTAGCAACGGTATCTGTCATTGTTTTAAGCGTTAGCTCAACACCTTCCATCATCGCTTTTGATGATTCATCAGTCTTGTCTGCCATCTCAAGTGCACGCTCAAGGTTATCAATAACAGGTAATAATTCTTCTGCAAATTTGTTTAATGCGTACTTACGTGCTTTATCAATTTCTTGCTCTGAACGACGACGAATATTTTCGCCTTCTGCGCGTGCACGTAATGCTGCATCTTTCGCTTCATTAGCTTGTGCTTCACTTGACAGTAACGCCGCTTCTAGCTCAGCAATGCGAGATTCGTATAGTTCTTGTTCTGATTCAACAAACTCACCCTCTACAGCTTCTACTTCAACAGCGTCAACTGCATCATTTAGCTGCTCATCCTGTACATTGTGGTTTTTGTTAGTCATGCGTTGGTTCTCCGCCAAGATAATTGGGTATGTATAATCAGCAGTAGGCTATTCTACGCCACTACTTTTCAACAGTCTTGGGCATATTATGGGGATGAAGTTCAATGATTCAACCCAATATTGATAACAAACAGCGACAAGTTATTTTTTCTAAGGCTATACTGCCCTCACTATTAGATGTTGGAACAAAGAGATGACGCGAATTTTTGACACCATTGCGTTAATAGGTAAACCACGTAACCCTGATGCATTACAGACTCACATGAGCCTATATCAATGGTTAGTGGCACAAAACTACACCGTGTTACTCGATCATCGTCTATCAGATGATCTTGAGATCCCTGAACAGTGTTTTTGTGATTTGCTCACCTTAGGTGAAAAAGCCGATCTTGCCATTGTTGTGGGTGGTGACGGTAATATGCTGGGCGCAGCACGTGTTCTCTCTCGTTTTGATATTTCCGTCATTGGTGTGAACCGCGGTAACCTTGGTTTTCTTACCGATCTTGACCCAGATGATTTTGAAGAACCGCTTAGTCGAGTACTCAAAGGCGAATTTATAAAAGAAGATCGCTTCTTGCTTGAAGCAGAAGTGCATCGTCATGGACAAGTTAAAAGTCGAAATGCCGCATTAAATGAAGCCGTACTTCACCCAGATAAAATCGCTCATATGATCGAATTTGAAGTCTACATTGATGATTGCTTTGCTTTCTCACAGCGTTCTGATGGGTTGATTATTGCGACACCAACAGGCTCGACGGCTTATTCATTATCAGGCGGTGGTCCAATCTTGTCACCGAGTTTAAATGCGATAGCCCTGGTGCCAATGTTCCCACATACGCTTTCTTGCCGCCCCTTAGTGGTTGATGGCGATCGCTGTATTAAGCTGCTGGTTTCACCTAACAATGGTAGTACGCTTGAAGTCAGCTGTGATGGGCAAGTCTCTTTACCTGTTAGCCCTGGTGATGAAATCCACATTTACCAAAGTAAAGACAGGTTACAACTGATCCACCCCAAAGATTACAGCTACTACAACGTGCTAAGAGGAAAGCTAGGTTGGTCAAGCCGTCTTTTCTGATCCTGAATTATCCTTCAGTAGAATAAAAACTTTCATAAAGCCAGCCTCGCACTGGCTTTATTTCTATCTGCATTTCATAAACTTAACCTAAATCAAATTTTTCAGCATATTTTTTCACCCAACACTTTACTGGTTATAGATACAGTATATACTGTATGTAAAAACAGGTGTTGATTTAAACAGGTGAACACATGCTGGCACACATGACTATCTCTAACTTTGCCATTGTTAAAACGCTTCAATTTGAACTTAAACCCGGTATGACCACCATTACAGGTGAAACGGGGGCAGGTAAATCCATCGCGATCGATGCACTTGGCTTATGCCTTGGTGATCGTGCAGAAGCAACTATGGTTCGTCCTAATGAAGATAAAGCAGAAATATCTGCCGCTTTTTTACTGGCCAATAACCAAGCCGCTCGACGTTGGCTAGAAGATAACGATTTAATGGATGGCGAAGAATGTATCTTACGTCGTGTGATCACCAAAGAAGGTCGCTCTCGTGGCTTTATTAATGGCAGCCCAGTTCCTGCTTCACAGCAAAAAGCATTAGGGCAATTGCTGATCAACATTCACGGACAACATGCCCACCAGCAATTAATGCGTCCTGAATATCAGCAGCACATGCTAGATCAATATGCAGGCCACCATTCGTTACTTGATAAAACCCGTAAAACGTATCAACGCTGGCGTCAAGCGCATAATGAATTAAAACGCTTAACCCAAAGCCGCGAAGAAAACGAAGCACAAAAACAACTATTACAGTATCAAGTAAAAGAATTAGATGAGCTCGCACTCGGTGAAGAAGAATTCAACGAGATAGAAGAAGAGCACAAACGCTTATCAAATAGTGGTGAATTAGCGGTTGCAAGCCAAACGGCATTATCAATGCTTTATGACAATGACGATGGTAACGCGCTGCAACTGCTTCAAATGGCATCTCAACAAGTGTGCAATTTAGGTGAATATGACAATAACCTAAATGTGATCCCACAAATGCTTGAAGAGGCCATTATTCAAGTACAAGAAGCAAGCCAAGAACTCCGCAGCTATCTTGATAATTTGGATATGGATCCACATCGCTTGATCTATTTAGAAGAGCGCTTAGCTAAAATCATGTCGATGGCGCGTAAACACTACGTGATGCCAAACGAATTATACCAAAAGCATCAAGATCTACTTAAAGAGTTAGATAACCTTGATTGTAGTGATGAACGTTTAGAAGAAATGGCAGAAAACGTAGAAGCATTACGCCAAAAGTGCCTTCTGGCTGCCGAAAAGCTAAGCAAAAGTCGCCAACGTTATGCGAAAGAGCTAGATCAAAAGATCTCTGAAAGTATGCATACGCTTAGCATGGAACACGGTGAGTTCTCGATTAATATCGCCAGCGATCCTGAACGTATGCTAAGCCCTATTGGCTATGACAGTATTAGCTTTTTAGTTTCAACCAACCCAGGTCAGCCTTTACAGCCGCTAGGTAAAGTCGCATCAGGGGGTGAGCTTTCACGTATATCACTTGCAATTCAAGTGATCACAGCGCAAAAAGTAGAAACACCAAGTCTAATTTTCGATGAAGTCGATGTGGGTATCAGTGGACCAACCGCTGCGATTGTCGGAAAAATGCTAAGAACCTTAGGTGAATCAACCCAAGTCATGTGTGTCACACACTTACCGCAAGTTGCAGGTTGTGGGCATCAACACATGTTTGTGGCGAAAAAAACAGCGGAAGGACAGACAGAAACGAATATGCGCCCACTAACAGAAGAAGATCGTATTGCTGAATTAGCGCGCCTGCTTGGTGGCAGCGAAATTACAGAACGAACATTAGCCAATGCAAAAGAGTTACTCATTGCAGCTTGATTAAGTTTCGCTTATTTTGCGGTTATGAAATAAACTAAGACACAGATGCAACTATTACGAGAAGTAATAGTCGAATATCAAAATTATTTACTTTTTTTCTTTACCGCTTTTTACTTCTGCATAGACCTTGTTTATCATCGCAGCAGTTAAAGCTAAAAAGCCAGGATGCTATGACTTGGAAAAATATTGCAGCCCTAACCCTAGCGTTGGGCTTACTTAGTGGCTGTTCAATCGCTGAACGTTTGGTCTATCGTATTGATATAGACCAAGGCAACTACGTAGAACAAAAAAGCGTTGATATGCTTCGTGTCGGTATGACAAAAGCACAAGTTCAATATGTTCTGGGCACACCTATGTTGGTAGACCCAAGTTACCCAGACAGATGGAACTATATCTTCTATGAAAAGAACGGCCATGATAAGCCGATCCAGAAGAATCTGATTTTAACTTTCAACCCACAAGCCCAGCTTGTTAGTATGAAAGGAGATTTCAAACAAGGTGCTAACTTCATGGATCCTATGAATCAATAGCCTTGTTATACGCATAACAAAAAAGCTCGCTGATGCGAGCTTTTTTATATCTAAAAAATGGCTATATTAAGGTTTATTTGTTTTTATCCGCTTCTAATTTAGCCTGCTCTGCGCGCTTACGGCGGATCTCACGGGGATCTGCAACTAATGGGCGATAAATTTCAATTCTATCCCCTTCCCTTGCTGTACTATCTAGCTTCACATTTCGGCTATAAATCCCAATTTTATTCTTCTTTAAGTCAATATCAGGATACATGGCTAAAATGCCAGATTGTTCGATTATTTCTTGAATGGGCGTATCAGCAACAACTGCTAGTTTTAACACGCGCTGCATATTGGGTAATGCGTAAACAACCTCAACATGGATTAATGGTTGATCAGAATGCATAAACTTCTTTTGCTCGCTGAGTAAAGGCCTGTACCATACTACCGGTTAGATCGCGGAAGATTTTACCAAAAGCCGCATCTATCAAACTGCTAGTAAATTCAAATTCAAGGTTAAGCTCAATTTTACATGCCGTTGAATCTAATTCTGTAAACGTCCACCCACCCACTAACTTACGGAAAGGGCCATCGACTAACTGCATATTAATTTGATTAAAATCGACCAATTTATTATGCGTAACAAATGTTTTTCGAATACCCGCCTTCGCAACATCAACCGATGCCATCATATGACTTGTCGAACTTTCAATAACTTTACTGCCAGCACACCCGGGTAAGAAAGCTGGATAAGATTCTACATCATTTACAAGTTCAAACATTTGCTGGGCACTAAACGGAACTAGTGCAGAGCGACTAATCTGCGGCATAGTTTCTCCTTCATCGAACAGACAGCTCTTTAGGCTCAAAGACATTGCGCTTAAAGAGACGGCACTATAATACCATTACTCAGCGATCTGCCAAAATAGCTATTGTTACAAGCTTTAAATATGGTAACTTCAATAGCTTATTCGACCAGAAAAATCACCTATATTAGATTTTGTTCTGGGACAGCAACAATGACTCGATGAGGTCAACATGGCTAAAAAACCAAAAAAAAGTAGCAATACGATTGCCAAAAATAAAAGCGCTCGATTCGAATTTGCCATCGGTGATGAATACGAAGCTGGTATGGTTCTACAAGGATGGGAAGTAAAAGCTATCCGTGACGGTAAAGTAAACATGACAGAAAGTTATGTTTTCTTACGTAACGGTGAAGCCTTTATTTCTGGCTTAACCATTTCTCCATTAAATGCAGCATCGACCCACGTGGTTGCCGATCCAACACGCGTACGTAAGCTATTGCTTAACCGCCGCGAACTTCGAAAGTTAGCGGATTCAGTAAACCGTGAAGGTGATACTATCGTTGCCCTAAACATGTACTGGAGCACCTCTTTTGTAAAAATCAAAATTGGTACTGCTCGTGGTAAGAAATTGCATGACAAACGTGCTGATAGTAAAGCGAAAGATTGGCAGCGCGACAAAGCAAGAATCTTGAAGGGTAATAACCGTTAAGTTACTTAGTACAACATGATGTTAGCATTTGAATAGTAATCAATCACTTGGTCATTGAATTATAATATACCTGTTGACCTAGTTAATTATTCTGCTAACATCAAACGCATCTGGGGCTGATTCAGGATTCGACAGGATCACGAAGGCTTGTGGAGCATGTCGAGGTGCGGTTTGCCTCGTTAAACAGCCGCAAAAAAATAGTCGCAAACGACGAAAACTACGCACTAGCAGCTTAATACCCTGCTAAGAGCGCTCCTGCCCTAGCTTCCGCTTGTAAGACGGGGAATAACAGGGGTTCAAACCCAAACGAGATAGCGAGGGATTCTTTGACTAGAGAGATGAACCGCGAAATAGAATTCTGGTATGTATTAGCATAGCGTGTCAATTCGCAGTGTGGATACGAGATTAAAGATTGACTAAACATGTAGCGCCATCTGTTAGACTGATTTTGGACGCGGGTTCAAATCCCGCCAGCTCCACCAAATTCGTATACGAAGACATCCTAGGATGTCCTAAAAGCCTCCTAAACTACTGGTTTAGGGGGCTTTTTTGTATCTGTAGTATCCATTACCGTCCACCAGCATCCACACCTTTTGGTATTCCACGTGGTATTCCAAGCTTTTTGGAGTACAATTTTGGAATACCATTAGCAACGGAGGCTAGTAATCATGGGTACTAAGGCAGTACGACTCAACCAAAAGCAAATTGAACACGCCAAACCAAAAGAGAAAGATTACGTCCTCTCTGACGGTGATGGGTTACAACTTCGTGTCCGTACTAATGGTTCCCGCCTTTGGAACTTCAATTATCGCCACCCTATTACCAAAAAACGTGTAAACATGGGTCTAGGTGCTTTTCCTGAACTGTCTTTAGCTCAAGCTCGAAAACTCACAATGGATGCTCGATCTCTTGTTACTCAAGATATTGACCCTAAAGACTATCGTGAGCAACAAAAAATTGAAAAACAAAAAGTAAGTAAGCACACACTTATAAATGTATCAACTCAATGGTTTGAATTAAAGAAAGAGACTATTACTCCAGACTACGCAGAAGATATTTGGCGCTCGCTAGAACGACACATATTTCCTCAAATTGCTAACTACCCTATCGCTCAAATCACAGCTCCAATGATCATTGCTATCTTGCGTCCGATTGAAGCAAAAGGCAGTTTAGAGACAGTAAAGCGTTTAACTCAACGTCTTAACGAAATCATGAACTATTCGGTTAACTGCGGATTAATAATTTCTAATCCTTTAAGTGGTATTAAAGCCGCTTTTAAGAAACCGAAAAAAGAAAACATGGCATCACTCAAACCAGATGAGCTTCCAGAGCTCATCAATGCAATTGCAAACGCTTCAATTAAGCGAACGACACGTTGTTTAATAGAATGGCAACTTCATACAATGACACGCCCTGCGGAAGCTTCTAGTACTCGTTGGGAGGAGATAGATTTAGAGTCTAAGATCTGGACAATCCCGCCCGAACGCATGAAGAAACGCAGAGAACACCGTATTCCTTTGACAGAACAAGCACTCTTACTACTTGAAACGATGCAACCAATTAGTGGACATAGAGAATTTGTCTTTCCATCAGATAGAGATCCTAAAAAGCCTTGTAATAGCCAAACGGCTAATATGGCTCTTAAACGTATGGGATTTGCAGGAAGATTGGTGAGTCATGGTTTGCGGTCACTTGCCAGCACTACACTAAATGAGCAAGGTTTTGAAGCGGATTTGATTGAGGCAGCATTGGCACACGTTGATGATAACCAAGTACGCAGCGCATACAACCGTACTGATTATCTGGAGAGACGTATACCTATGATGATTTGGTGGAGCGGACATATAGAAGAGGCAGCACAAGGCAGCCTCTCTGTGATAGGTAGGAAGCAGTTGAGGATTATATCTTAAATTAAAAGCACGAATACTTTTAGTATTCGTGCTTTATTACTGGATATAATTATACTGAAACAGCTTTTTTATTAGATCATAAATTGCATCATCAGAATACTGAGTAATGAAATCTACTTTTACTTCTTTACTAATCTGGTTGAACTGCTCGCTGGCTAGCATATCGAAGAGGCTGCCAAAGGCTGCTTATCGGTGACAGAGACCAAGCAACTACGTAATAGCTAAAGCTTCTATCCTTTAAGGACTTTTTCAGTAATTGACTCCGTAGAGATAGTTCCAAGGTCTTGGCTAAAATCGGCTAACAGGCTCTGTATCTTACTTTTACTTTCTTCAATAGAAGTAAACCAACCACTCAGTTCCCTTTGTTCTTTGATACTAGGTAGAGAAACCTCTACTTCATATAACTTATTGATAGAAATAAATTTCTGTGCAGTACCTGTTGCTAAATTGTTCAGGTCTAGACTTTTTAAAACATGAGCTAAGTAAGGTAGATAAACCCTAGTGGTATCTAACAGCTCCAAACTCATAGCATTACTAGTTAACCAATAAGGATCAGTTGGAACATGTATATTTCCGCAGTGTGCTCCTACCTTTCCAATTACGATTGAGTCTACAGGCCTGTTTGGCTCTATGTTAAATCCGATTACTCCGTTACCGCCGTATACCGGAAACTCTCCACTATCCATTACTTCTGATTTATTAAGTTTGTCTCCAGACCTAAGTTTACAAACATCTTTTAACTTAACCTGATGTATAAACTTAAACTCGATATTTTGAGACATAAAATCGAAGTGGTTTTCGATTGATGTTATCAAAGCAGACTGTTCACTTTTCAATGAAGTGATCATTTCCTGTTTGTCGAACTTCAAGCCCGCTTCTTTCTTTGGCAAAGAAAATGAAAGATTAAGCGTCTTATCTTGTAGTAAAGATTCCTTACTTATTAAACAAGAATGATCACTAACTTCTCTACGTTCGTACAACGACATAAAGTTCTCAAAATCAGAATCAGTAACGGAATTTAACTTACTTAAAGGTTTGTTCGTTCTTAATTCATAAAACCATATGTCTTTATCTGGCACGGCATTATCAAAAAACAAAACACTAACTTTAACTCCAGAGTATGGCGCTAACGTACCTATAGGGAGACTCAGAACGGTGTGCAGATTAAATTGCGTTAGCAGCTGTCGCTTTAGTTCATCTAGATGTGATGCATTACCGAATAAAATGCCATCTGGAATAATTATCGCAGCCCGTCCCCCTTTTGCCAGCTTGTCCATCGTATGCTTAAGAAACATCGCTTCAAGACTGCCACTATAACCGTGATAGTTATATTCATACTTAGTTAACTCGTTAACTTTTCCGAATGGCACTCCCGATATAACAAAATCGTATTGCTGACAATCTCTATCTAGTAATGAATTGGATATCGACACTCCACTAATGTCAATATCGTTCAAAAGTAAGTTCAACGTTCCTATCAAATGCGCAAATGGACTTAGATCATTACCAATAAAATTTAAATCATTAAAGTAGCTCTTATTCTTTACATGTTTGATTGCCTCAACAAAAAAACCACCTGTTCCCATAGCAGGATCGTAAACTGTAGTTAGTGGTTCAGGATTTAGAACATTGACCATTGCCTTAATCAACGGTCTTGGTGAATAATATGCACCTGATGAAGCAGAATCCTTAATCATACTAAGCAGTAGATAATCAAAATCGACTTCAATATCTTCAAATAAATCTATCTTTTCCAGTTTATGTATAACTAAATATAAGATTTTATTTGACCTTATTCTAAAAGGTATCTGCTCAAATATGTTTTCGATTTTTTTCCAGTTATGGCGAGAGAAAACGCTATGAGATATTTTATTTTCACTAAAAATAATATTAGTTTCAATCTGACTTAATCTGTCTCTTAAAGTATAAAAATCAATTACCGAACCATTCTGTGAAAAATTATCCAGTTCGAGAAATAAGCTCGGAAACGAACCAAGATGATTTTCATTTAGTAATTTTATTGAAGCCTCGTCGAGATATTTAATTAATAATAGCAGTGACAATTGTTCAACGGCATCAATAGCATTATTTATGCCGGTATCCTTTTTTAATATATCAATGATATTTATCAATCTATTATTGTTCATTAGTTTTCACCAAATATTTGTACATATCTACAATGTCTTCACTGATTTCTTCTTTAGGTATTCGATTAATAAACGTTTGCGTCTTATTAGCACAAAAACCAACCTCAACTTTGACATAAGGATCTACTAAATCTTTAACCAAGCTAGACTCAACTGATGCCAACTTACCGTTATATTTCCCATTAGTATCGTAATCACCCGGATTGCCTTCAGATAACCCTGTTTTTATACCCAGATCAAATATCTCATTAAGATCATCAACAGTGTTCGCAAGAGCTGTTGGACTAATCAGGTAGTGCTTAATTTCTCTTCTTTTCCAAGAAAGTAAATGAGACGTTAGTTTGTTCTTATTGAACTTCTTAATACCATTCTTTTGAACTAACAATTTGCATTTTTCAGTACCAATATTATTCAGGAGATACTCATCCCTATCACATATTAGATATACGTTCTTTGTATTATGTAAATGACCTTCCAAATAGCATACAAAATTATCAAGCCTTTTTATTTTTGCAGAACCAAATTCTTGAGCGTCTTTTTCAAAACCAGATTCTTGTTTTATAACTACGAACTTATTAAGAAAAGAGCTCATTTGGGTTACCTCTTCATCTGTGTCAGCTAGCTTTCTTATAGCTAGTTGCTTAAAAATAACCCAATCATCTTCATCATCCATAAAAACAATATTTTCTGCGAACGACATCGCTTTAAGTTGTGTATTATTAATTTCTGATAATTCTGTAAGTCGAGATGCAAGGTAGCTTATTTTTTCTCCAGATTTTATTTCACCTTTATCAATAACCTTAAGCTTATCTATGCCAGATTTAGAAATTGAATCTATTAAGTGGGTCGTGGTGAGAGCTCTACCACTTATCCTATTGAATGTGGTCCATAGATGTTCAATATTTTTGTAATGGAGATGAGAATCTGCTTCATCAAACAAAAATAGAGTATTTTCTCTGTCAAAAAGATCAATTAATGCATATAGGAAAAGCAGTTGGTATTCACCATCGCTCAAATCCTCTAAGCGTATTGGCTTACTGTCTTCGCCTGAAGAACCATTCACTTTTAAAAATTCAAGGTTGAAACTTTTTTTAACTACAAAGTAATCGTTATCAGCAGCTTGTGTAAAAAACATGATTTTTGAATCAAAAGAGGTATGCTCATCGGTCTCGAAAGATACATTGGATAACTCACTTTGAGACAACTTGATCGTTTTAAGATCTAAAGATTGACTAAAATCGTAACTTTCATCCACTAAAGTATTAATAAAGTTGCTTAGAGTTAGATGATAAGCCTTGTTGGTCATAACATCGCTGTTGCCTTGAGCTTCTTCTTTTTGTGCTTGTTTTACTAAGCTCACATATGCTTTATCAACTTTAATATCAAAAGAAATTTTTGTTGAACTGTCTTCTTCCAATTCGTTTTCAACAACATAGTTATTGCGACATAAGAATTTGCGAACCAAACCGTTTTGGTTACCAGTAGTAGATAAAAATATTAGTAGCTTCGCCAGCGACTTGTCATAGTAAAAACAATCTAGGTTTAGTGCCCTTTTATCTTTACGCTCATTATTTAAGTAATGAGCAAAACGTTCAGAGTAGCTTTCATTTTGACCAGACGAAAAACACACTACCTTAAACTCTTCGTATAGTGTGCCCTTTAATTTTTCATCAAAAATAGACTTTAATATCGTTGACTTCCCGGAGCCATTCCCACCTATGAATGTAGCGATTTTATCAAACTCAAGCTGCTGTGAATGACCATAAAGAACATTCGGTGGTAGAGGTAATGAAGCAGTTGCCATCAATAATATTCCTTGATGTATCCGTAGGCTCTATCAAATAGAGCTTGATCTGTGTGCAATTTATATTTTAGTAATGCTTTACGCAGTGATTTTTGAACCTCACGTTCCCCGCCAGTGGTGTTTTGCCAGCCTGGGAATCGGACGATACGCACAATAGCATCGATGTCGGTAACAATACGCTCGACGACTGCTGGTGTCTGATCATCTTTAAGTTCTAAGAAAAGATCGGTTAAAGCCGCTTGAGGTGTTTTCTCTTGACGTTCATCATCCAAGTCTTTCTCTGCTTGTACGGTTTCTTTCGCTATCTTACAAAGCTCTTTTACGAAGTCGATTGAGGCAATTAGCCCCTTCTCTGCCTTATCACGTAACTCTTCTAAACGTTCACTCAAAGATTTGAATACTGGTAGATCACCACGGTCTTTGAAACGCTTTGCTAACTCTTTTTCAAGTTGTTTTGTTTTACGGGGATCGGGATTGTTGAAGATATTCTCAATAACATCAGCATCGAGAACAAATTCTTCCAAGTTGTGAACATTACCAACATGTACATTGTCGTGTATCAGTTGCGTTGTCTGAGCGCCAAGAGCTAACCACAACAGTTTACCAATATTGTCTGAGGCTGGTTTTACTGACTCATAGACCTGAGCAAGCCACTTATAATCTTCATTATATTCATCGAGAACACTATCAGGTGAAAGCGATTCCCAAAGCTTGGCAAGGTACTTAAAGTCCAATGCGAAAGCATCTTTCTTATCATTATCACCAATGGCGTTTTGCGCTGCTTCTAACCCCTCGAAACCTTCTAAGCTTCTATCTACACCAATAAAGTGCGCTAAGGTATCTTGCATCGCTTGAGGAAGTTTTACTCGCAACTCACTTAGGTTAGAGATAACTTGCTGAACACTTTCTTCATCAAACTCTAGCGCTTTTGCTGCATCGTCAAACACCCCAAAATAATCAACAATACAGCCGAAGGTTTTATTTGGATATAAACGGTTGGTACGACAAATTGCCTGTAACAACGTGTGATCCTTGATAGATTTATCAAGGTACATGGTTTGACAAATAGGCGCATCAAAGCCAGTAAGTAGCTTGGCGGTCACAATCAAGAATTTTAGTTCTGATTTGGCGTCGTTAAACTCATCAACGATCTTTTCTTGTTGGCTTTTGTCTACGGCCCACTTTTGCTTAAACTCAAAATCATCGTTAGCGCTAGTAGATATGACGACTTTACTGGCAGACTCTGGGAAATGCTTATCAAGCTCTTCTTTATACTGAACACACGCATAACGGTCAGGGGTGACTATCATGGCTTTAAAACCATGCGGCTCCACTTTATCCATAAAGTGAATAGCAATGTCTTCGACAATCTTTTCGACCCGCTCTGGTGATTTTAAGAATGCAGACATCTTGGCTGACTTTTGATTAAGCGCATCGGCTTCTTCATCGCTAAGCGCTGCACTTTCTTTAAAGTCTTTAAATGCCTTGTCTAACGCTTCCTTGTCTACATGAACATCAACTAAACGTGGTTCAAAATGCAATGGTAATGTTGCTTCGTCACGAATAGAGTCATGAAAAGTATAACGCGACATGTAGCCACCTTTGTCTTCTTCCGCACCAAATGCCCAGAACGTGTTTTTATCTGCTTTGTTTACTGGTGTACCAGTTAAACCAAATAGAAAAGCATTGGGTAAGGCTGCGCGCATTTGACGGCCTAAATCACCTTCTTGAGTACGGTGGGCTTCATCCACCAGCACGATAATATTTTCACGGGTATTCATGTTGGGTTTAGCATCACGGAACTTGTGGATCATCGAGATAATGATCTTACGTGTATCACGCTCAAGCATTCGCTGTAGTTCTTTAATGCTATCGGTTGATTCCACATTCGCGACATCTGCAGCATTAAAGATGCCACTGATTTGGGTATCTAAATCGGTTCTATCAACCAGCACAATAACTGTTGGGCTTTTAAGTTGTGCGGTACGGCGAAGTTTTTGTGCAGCAAACACCATTAGCAAAGACTTGCCTGAACCTTGAAAATGCCAAATAAGGCCTTTCTTGATCTTGCCTTCAATGACTCGCTCAACAATTTTATTGGCGCCTTCATATTGCTGGAAGCGTGGGATAACCTTTATACGCTGTTTCTTTTTGTTGGTGGTGAACAAGGAGAAGTTGCGCATGATATCAAGTAAGCGAACTGGGCTTAATAAATCCGTTAGCTCTTTACCAATCTCGGTTAACCCAAGAGCTTTTGATACTTGGCCGATACATTTTGAATTATCGTCCTCTTCAGTGCGCCACGGGGCCCAGAATTCTAATGGACAGCGGATTGCGCCATAGAACAGCTCTTTGCCTTCAGTAGCAAAAGATAAAATGTTAGGTACAAATAACTGAGGTACGGCGTTTTCGTAAATATTGTGAACTTCATGAGCGCCATCTAACCAACTTACCGATGGACGAATAGGCGTTTTTGCTTCACCCACCACAACAGGTATACCGTTAATCATTAACACCACGTCAGGTATTTTGGTTTCTCGGTAATGAATACGGAACTGATTAGTCACCACGTAGTTATTACGAGTTAAGTCTTCTAAATCGATTAACTTTACTGGCACATGACGATTATTTTCGCCAAATGGCATAGTTTTTTCGCCTGTCATCCAGGCGAAAAACTCTTCGTTGGCTTTTACTAAGCCAATTTGATTTACCGAAATTAAGATAGCGCGGAGTTTGTGAATCACTTCATCAGCAAGGTTAGGGTTTGCTTCAATCTCAGGGTTAAGACGCATTAATGCTTTAACTAATTCAGATTCAACTAAAACCTCATTAACACCACGTTCTAATTGCTCAGAAGATTGATAATGCCATTGCAATGCATAGTCAGAAGCAAACTCAGATATATGATCTTCATTTAGATTTACGCCGCTTACTTGATGAATGATGTAGTGCTCAACACTATTTAACTCGGTAAACCCCATATCTAAAACACCTTATTTATTAAACTATTCTGCAGCTTCTGAGAATTCTCCAAATGGGCTTTATGCTTTTCATTCGCTACATCTATCTTTTTCAATTCATTTAATATCTTAAGAACAGTTGCTTGATCAGGAACAGGAACTTTTATGTTCAAGAAATCATCTATAGCAACGTTTAATAGCCCATGATTCCGAGCCCCTTCTTTCGCTACAGCTAATATTTGCTGATTAATAAACCCAGATTCAAATAGATATTCATAAAAAACTGTTAGATATGGACTACACTTCGACTTCAAACAAATATAAAGTGGTGAAACAACTCCTTGCTTATAGTTTTTCAATCTCTTAATTGCTCCAGCGGGATAACCATCTGAATAGCTCTTGTTATATGCAAAGTCGCCTTCATTTAACAAGAAATAATTTGACAAATCTTTGCTCGCAACGCTTTTGTTAAAATATTCTTCTTGATTGACAAGGCCATCTTTTGCAGAAATCGTTAAGACATTACATGAAACATTCCTCTTATTCCGCAAAGACAACTTATCAAATAGTTCATGAAGAGGTTTTACCTCCCATAAACTAGGGATTGGTTGCATATTTTTATGCTTAATCTTGGCACCATATTCTTCCCCAAGTAAAAGTTGCTTTGACTTTACTATTGAGTAGGTTTTCAATAGTTCAGAAATCTTATTTTCACCACATCGAACCGAGTCTAAACATTCAAACAATGTAACTAACTTAACTTGTATATCTTTAGGTGGAAGCAAAAATTCTTGTAACTTCAACGTTCCCCAATTAATAGTTGGAGATAAAGACCCCACGGAGATATCTATTGCTTTATGCATAAAACTATTTGAATGCATAAAAAATGGAAAAAGCTCTGGTAAAATTATTTCTGGGTTTGCTCTCAAGACTAACGCATGAGCAGAACAAAACCCGTCTGTTTCGGCAACACCCGCTTTCCTTAAATAAGCTCTTCTTCTCCCAAATATAATATCACCCTTATAAAATTTAAGCTTCTGTCCATTCACATCATTAGGAGTACCATGTCGCTTAATATGAATAGTATTAGAATCAAGGTGTTCTAAACCAACGTATACTTCTAGATCTGTATTGTTAGGGTCTACTCTTTCGGAAATATTTTTTGCTATTTCATCAAATCGATAACTCTTCCAATTAGACTTATCCAAACTATCAATAAAAAATGCGTCACGATTAACTTCACTTGTTAACATCAAACTAACCCCTGTAGAGTTTCATTTATAGCTAAGTTAAATTCTTTGCTACTATCTACCCATTGAGAATATGCATCTTCAACTTTTATTTTGGCATCACTACTAGATACATTACTAATGTATTGAGCTATATTTAGACTTGCATTTTTGCTAAGAATTTCATCAACATTAACGACCTTGCTAAACCCTTCAATATCAGAATGATTTTTATAAGCCGTTAAAATTTTAATAATATTATTATCATTTAAAAGTGTAGAAGTCCTCTCATGGGAAACTTCTTTAACTGCATTAACAAATAAAACATTTCCTTTTTTATAAGTATCTTTATTTGTCTTTGTGATCAATAGACAAGCTTCCATAGGTGAATTGTAAAACAAATTTGGACCAAGTCCGATAACACATTCAACCTGATCCTGTTCAATCATTTTTCTGCGCATTGCTGTTTCAGCATCACGAAATAAAATGCCATGAGGCCAGAGTGAAATAGAACGACCATTACCTAAATCAAGGCTCTTTTGAATATGTTGCTGAAACGCATAATCAGCACAACCTTGCGGTGGTGTGCCCCATACATTTCGGCCATAGGGATCACTTTCAAAAGATTTACGATCCCAAGATTTAATGGAATATGGTGGGTTAGCAAGAATAACATTGAATTTTTTCAGCTCGTCATTTTCAAGCAAGCCTGGATTACTCAAAGTATTGCCACGGACAATATCGAACTCTTCAATGCCATGCATAAACATGTTCATACGAGCAATTGCCGAAGTCAGGAGGTTAATCTCTTGCCCATACAGTTTAAGGTTGCGGTACTCTTTGCCCTCTTCCTTTAAATGCAATGCACAATTCAGAAGTAAGCCACCAGAGCCACAAGTAGGGTCGTAAACTGACTCGCCCGGTTGTGGGTCCATGATCAAGGTCATCAACTTAACTACGGTACGGTTGGTGTAGAACTCTGCCGCGGTATGACCGCTATCATCAGCAAACTTCTTAATCATGTACTCGTAGGAATTACCTAACTTGTCATCTGGCACATTTTTAAGGTTCAATTTTTGTTCTGAGTAGTGCTCGATAAGCTCGGTTAGCATGGCATCTGAAAGACGCTCTTTGTTGGTCCAACTGGCATCACCAAAGATACCTTCTAAGGTGTCGGGGTTAGCCTTCTCAATCGCACGCATAGCATTTTGTAGCGCTAGACCAATGTTGGTGGTGGTTTCACGTACATCGTTCCAGTGAGCACCTTTTGGCACTTGAAAATGATGGTTTTCAGCAAAGGCGGCGTATTCTAAATCACCATCACTTTCCGCTAGCGCATTTTCGAATTCTTCATCGTATACATCACATATACGTTTAAAGAACATCAATGGAAAAATGTATTGTTTATAATCACCCGCATCAATGGTGCCACGTAATGTGGTCGCTGCGCCCCAAAGGTATTTTTCTAATTCTTGTTGGGTCATCATTATTCGGTTAACTCCGCTGCTTCATTGTGTAAAACAACATCAAATATTTGGTGTAACTGCTTTCGTAATAACTGCTTTCTGGTTTCGAAAAATTGCTCAAAATCTTCTAATTTGAGTGATTGCTCTGCTGGTATATAGTTTCGCTGACGATAATATTGCTCATCGGTTTCACTCACTACGACCCAGTTTTCAAGTGGCATTGCATTCTTATTACCAGAATTTTCTTGCCCTTCAAGTAACTGAAGGTTTGGGAGTTGATCTCTTAAGTTTTGCCAATGACTAATCTCTTCTGGAGTCAGTCCCAATGCACTCAGAGCAGACGTTTTAAATCCGCTGTGAGGATGCATATGATCTTGATGGAAACTAATTTGGTCTAGCTGTAAATCAGGGTACAAAACAGATAGAAGCGAAAAACAGAAGCTACCTTTTTTGTATTCTAAAAAGTCTTCAATATCATCACTATCAATGCTGAGTCTCTTTCCACCTGCAAGTTTTGTATGCTGGTAACTAGAGAATGAAAAGCAACTCTCTTTTAAGGGAAATCCTTCAGTATTTCGATCTCTAAGACCATCACGTAATCCACTCAAAGCAGAGTCAGCCTGTCCACTATAAACCTGTTTAAGTAGACTATTAACTACCAGCTTACGTAGTTCAACTTTTGACTCTTTATCTACTTTTCCCCCCTTATATAGATAGTAAGCAATGGGGGTTGCAGCATAATTGGATGATAGTCTGGTTTTATTGAAACCAAACTCACGAAGCATCGAAGACGTTTGCGTTAATGCCTTAACTATTGCTTCCCAATTATCACGAATTTTTGCGATATTATTTTTATCGAAAGTTTGTACTTTGAAGCTCATTGGCGCATCAACGAGGAATAAGCAAGTACGCATCAAAAAGTCTGTATTGAAATTGAACAGGCTGTCTTCGCCATTCATGCTCTCAATAAGCTGTTCGATTTGCTCTCTACCATCTTCCCAGTGTGCCACCAACGTTGAAAACAGAAGATCAGACTTTGATAATATTGTGCCACCACTGTTTACACGGACAAAAATATCAAGGATCTCATCAAGGTCTTTATCAACAATTTTAAAGTAATTGATTAACTCATCTTGGTTTAATTTTTTCGCTAACAAGAACAGCTTTTTCCTCGCTACACGGCCATTGCGCTTAAGCAGATCTGCATCAGCTGGCGCATTTATTTCAAGCTCTTCGAGTATATCTTGAGGGTCTACATCTTTAGCTTGTTTTAGTATGTCTCTTACTAGGTAAAAATAGTTAGCATCATCCTTGATTAACGCATCCTTTTGTTCTAAAAACTTAAAATCATATGTTTGTTCATCCCCAAACAAATTTAAATACAATTGGCGTTCAGGGTAAGCATTATTGGTAGCCTTCTTCGCGTATTTTCTCTTTGAGCAATAAACGCCCTGTAAAGCAATATACAGAGAGCTAATTCGTTGTTGGCCATCAAGAACACCACGTACTTCTTGAGTAAAGTCTTTACGAACTAACTCATTCTTTGAGTCACGCTCATGGTAGTTTTTTAGAAACTCATAGAAGGTATATTGATCGGCTTTTTCAGCAGCTAAATCCCAAAAAAGGACAGTTCCGATTGGATAATCACGCATGATCGAGTCAAACAGATTACATATCTTTTCTTCACCCCAAACGAACTTACGCTGAATGGCAGGTAGATAGTATTTATTATCGCTGATGTCAGTGATTAATTGCTTAATCGATAAGCTTGAGTAAGCCATCACAAGAATCCTTTTAGTACTTTCTTGAATTTCTCTTCAGCTTCAAGGCTTGCTTGCCATGCTTGCTTCAAATCAGCCATAGCTTCTTCAACTGATGGTAGGTTATCTTCAATGACCTTTTCTACATACAGCGGAATGTTGAGGTTATAGTCGTTTTCAGCAAGTTCATCCATAGAAGCAACTTTGACGTAGTTCTCTACATCTTGATAATTGTGGTACCAATCGTAAATCTGCTGAACATGATTAGGCTCAAGGAAGTTTTGTGCTCGACCGACTCTAATTTGATCTGATGCATCAATAAACATCACCTTGCCTTTCTTATCGACTGGTTTGTTTTGTTTAAACACCATGACACAGGCAGCAAGCTGGGTACCATAAAACACGTTAGGACCTAAGCCTATCACTGCTTCTAACATGTCTTGCTCTAACAATTGCTTACGAATTTTACCTTCGGCTGCTTTTCTAAACAGAGCCCCATGAGGAAGTACAACTGTCATACGGCCAGTGCTATTCATAGACTTAACCATATGCTGCACCCAAGCCATATCACCATTACCTTTAGGAGGCACGCCAGCAATATTTCGACCATAAGGATCGTTAGCCCAGCTTTCTGAGCCCCAGTCTTTCAAAGAGAACGGCGGATTAGCAATCACACAATCAAAAGTCTTAAGGCCGTCAGCTTCAAAGAATGCAGGGTGACGTAAGGTGTCACCACGTAAGATTTCAAAGTCCTCAATGCCATGAAGGAACATGTTCATTCGAGCTATTGAACTAGAGGTTAGGTTTTTCTCTTGTCCAAATAGCTTTAGGGTACGGTAATCTTCTTTGTTGTCTTTTAGATGATCGACACACTCAAGCAACATACCGCCAGTACCACAAGCAGGGTCATAGATGGTTTCGCCTTCATGCGGGTCTAAAATCATACCTAGTAAATGAACTACTGAACGAGGTGTATAGAATTCCCCCGCTTTCTTATTAGTTAAATCAGCAAAGTGCTTAATTAAGTACTCGTAGGCATTGCCAAGCATGTCTGGTTCTACATTCTGATTACCCAATGTATACTGCGAGAAGTGCTCTACCAAGTTGATAAGTAATTCATCTGAAAGCTTATTTTTGTTACTCCACTGGGCATCACCGAAAATACCATATAGGTACTCCTGATTAGCTTGCTCAATACCACGAAGAGCGTCTTCTATCGTAATACCTACACTTGTGGTCGTTTCTCGCACATCACGCCAGTGGCAGCCTTCTGGGATCTCAAAACGGTGCATTTCTGGCATAGATGCATATTCTTCATCACCATCAGACTCTTCTAAAGCTACACGGTATTCTTCATCATAAACGTCTGAAATACGCTTAAAGAACAGTAGCGGGAAAATATATACTTTAAAATCAGAAGCATCGACAGGACCTTTTAAGATCCACGCCGCTTTTGATAAATACTGCTCTAATTGTGAGAGCGTTAGTTTGTCGATCATTTCTTACTCTCTTTTATCCAAGTTTCAAGATTTTTACATTTAAACCGCCATGAACCACCAACTTTAAATAAGCGGCGACCACTTCCAAAGTTAATATTTAATCAACCTTTCAGGGTATTATCTCAGTTGTTCTTATCTATCAAATTTAATGGGGAGAGAATAAGAGAAAATAGCGGAATGAACAATGATCTAAGCCTAATTATGCAATCAATTGTTCTTTAAAGAATCAGACTTTCTGTCTTAATAAATACCCGTGGCTATATGGAATTTTTAGCTTCGTTCTTAATCTCTTTTCATCAACAGCTTATCACTCCCTGATTAACCTAGAACCCAAAAAATCTTAGATATATTTCATCTTGTGTAGAAGCCCATTTACTATATGGAATTAAAGCTATGCACAAACAAAACGACTATGTTGTTCATACTCCAATGACAGCAAACCAAGTATTAGAAAAAGCCGCAGAGATTGTTGCTACTCGATATTTACGTGGTGATGTATTTACCAACCCACAGGCGACGAAAGAGTTCCTACAATACAAAATGGCAAGCTATGAACGTGAGGTGTTTGCAGTATTATTGCTAGATAACCAACATCGGCTAATTGAGTACAAAGAGTTGTTCTTTGGCACCATTAATGCTGCAAGTGTATATCCAAGGGAAGTAGTAAAAGTGGCATTTAACTGCAATGCTGCTGCGGTGATCTTTGCTCATAACCTTTCTTTTTTCCACCAGCATTAAAATGAGACATAAACAATACACTTATCCGTGATTCCTCACTGCGACCTAATAAGCCGACTACTGATAATTCAGCAACAACAGAATCCACAATAATTAGGGTGATAGAATATATGCCCTACTTATGCCCATCCCCACCGACGATATAGCTTTTAATTTGAAGACGAACACATAACCAATACAAAAAAGTTACCTGTAATACAATTCCAATTAATAGCATTATATCTCTCCCCTTTATGCGACATAAAATGCGGCCTCGCTGATTACCTCACACATAAAACTTATCTAAAAAATATTTTCATTAAGGGATAAACATTGAAAGTATCAACTCTTGCTCTTGCGATATTATCAACGCTACTGCTATCTGCCTGTGGAGGAGGAGGTGGTGGCTCTGATTCAGATAACACAACTACGGCCCCAACTCGTAGTATTCAAGGTAAAGCCATTGATGGTTATGTCAAAGGTGCCACTGTCGGTTTAGATTTAAACTTTAACGGTAAATTGGATGCAGGAGAACCAACCACAATCACAGGCGACAATGGTGCGTATATTTTAGATATCAAATCAAATAGCGATGCTTCTTGTGCTGACTATGTACCCACGATTGTTGATGTTCCTGTTGGTGCTATCGATGAAGACCTTGGTGTTGTCGAAACGGCATATACCATGACAATCGCGCCCGCGATATTCATACCTAGTGACAAGGATATTCGTGATATCACGCCGCTAACAACGATACTTTGGGATAATATTCAACGAGATCTCGAAACCAGTAATCTAGGAATGCTTAGCTGCTCAACTATTCAAGATCAATCTGAAACTCGCGAGCGTATCAGTGGGATGTTGAAAGAGCAGGAGTACCGTTTACAGCTTCGCTTCAACGTACCTGTAAAAGAGCTATACAGTGATTTCATTGCATCCGGTAATACAGAGTTAGCTTCTAGCGCTGCTAACCTTGTAAAGGGAATGCAGTTATCTTATGAAGAAACACGTGTAATGTTACAAGATCCAAATGTGGTATATGCAGACGTTGAGTATATGCAAGGGCATTGGAACCACATGATGGAAGACGAAACTAACTCTACTCATTGGCATCGTGTAACAAGAGTCCAATACAAAGACAAATCAACCACCGCACGTATCGAACGCATGTCAGATGACTTAACCACTGTAGTTAAAACAATGGAAGATTCAATGAAGCGCGAACGGACTGAACGCGGCCTTACATTGCTTGAAAACTTTGCGATTGAACCTGACGGCTGTAACTCTGTGATTGAAGTGGTACAAGCATCGACTGATGGCTACGGTTTACGTAACCAACATCATGCTGCTGACATTACCTCTTTGCAGGACTGCCAAGATGTAACGAACTCGACGTCGTTAACCGCTCAAACTATTTTAACTTTCCGTACGAATGGCCTAGAGCACATCGGAAAAATAGACGAAGGTGGGCAATTTAGGTTCGATGAGAAAGATATATATACCAATCGCGATTTGGCGTTAGATTTTGAAACAATGTCCCCTGAGGACTTAGATCAATACAACTACATTTCTCAAGACTTTACCGATTCATTTACACACAACTCAACATCGGCACTACGTAACCAAGCAACCAATCTAGAAGATCGTTACATCTGGATTGACCGCGATCTCACTCAAGGACTATGGAGTAAGATAATTCAATTTAAATCAGGAATTTACGAAAACTATTGTTCTGACGATGGCACTACGTGGACGCCAACAGATGTTATAAGTAAATGCATGAATAGCTCTGTAGAATAAACAATAAAAACAGATAATTATTTCATAAGATCAACGTGAACTAATTACAAACATTTAAAAGGCGACTTCTTAGGAAGTGGCCTTTTTTGTATCTGATTTTGTCATTTCTTTTCTATTTTCTTAACGCAAAGAGCATCGAAATATTGAACGCCTGAGTGTTAAAGATCCTGACTGCCATTACCCTTTTATTTCAATAACAGAGCCAGATCTCGTCCCTCCTAAACTAAACCTATTCTTTATCTTCTCGCGTTAGCCTCGATCTAAACATCTGTTTAAAAATAATCGTTCAACCTAATAGGTTTAAGCTATTGAATGTATCGGCTATAACGATTTCCTAAATTTTGCTGTTTTAACAATAATGGCTTCAGAGATTTGATTTGCACTACAGCATAAAAACTTAAAATTATAGTTAAAAGGATTCCATCATGATCAACACTGAAATCAAGCCATTTAGCGCAACAGCTTACAAAGAAGGCAAATTCGTAGAAATCACTGAGAAAGACGTTTTAGGTAAGTGGGCGGTATTCTTCTTCTACCCTGCTGACTTTACTTTTGTATGTCCAACTGAGCTCGGCGATCTAGCTGACCATTACGCAGAGCTTCAAGAGCGCGGCGTTGAAGTATTCTCTGTCTCTACAGATACTCACTTCACTCACAAAGCATGGCACGACAGCTCTGACACTATCGGTAAAATCAACTACTACATGGTAGGCGACCAAACGGGTAATATCACAAATAACTTCAATGTTATGCGTGAAGGTCAAGGTCTTGCAGACCGCGCAACTTTCCTAATCGATCCACAAGGTGTTATCCAAGCAATGGAAATCACTGCTGAAGGTATCGGTCGTGAAGCTGATGATCTAATGCGTAAAGTGAAAGCAGCACAATATGTTGCAGCACACCCAGGTGAAGTTTGCCCTGCAAAATGGAAAGAAGGCGAAGCAACACTTACTCCTTCTCTAGACCTAGTAGGTAAGATCTAATCTTCTTTACCTTTGATAATAATGAGTGATTTTATTCTCTATATAGATTCACTTATTACTTATCCTACTTTTAAATAATTCACTTATTTAAAAGTAATAAGGCATCAAGCATAAACGTCATGTTTGGTGCCTTATTCATTCAAATACCTTCAAACATATTTAAGCCTTTTTATATAGGCGATATGTCGTATAACAGTAGATCCGCATTCTTTATCTGCTGTTAAGCCGTAAATAAATTAAAAAGGCGAGATTATGTTAGAACAAAGCATGAAGCAGCAATTAAAAGCGTATTTAGAAAATTTAAAAACAGATATCCAACTGGTATTAAGTTTAGATGATAGTGACACTGCACAAAAACTGCATGAGCTTGCTCACGAGATCGCAGAACTAAACGATAAAGTGAGTGTTATTGAAGATAATAATGCCAGTGTACGTAAGCCTGTAATGCAAGTGGTTAACCCAACCAAACAGACCTCAATGAGCTTTGCCGGTCTTCCAATGGGACACGAATTTACTTCATTGGTATTGGCGCTATTACACAGTGGTGGTCACCCAATGAAACTAGAGCAAGCGGTTATCGACCAAATCGCAGCTTTAGATCAAGATATTGTTGTTGAAACCTTTATTTCATTATCTTGCCAGAACTGTCCTGATGTTGTGCAAGCGTTCAACATGATGGCAGCGATTAACCCACGTATTAAAGCAACCATGATTGATGGCGCAGCTTTCCAAGACGAAGTCACTGAACGTAATATCATGGCAGTACCGACTGTTTATGTGAACGGTGAAGTCTTTGGTCAAGGCCGTATGTCGCTTACTGAAATTTTAAATAAGTTAGACACGGGCGCTGCTAAAAAAGTAGCGGCAAGCCTAAACGAAAAAGCCCCATTTGATGTATTAGTTGTCGGTGGTGGCCCAGCGGGTGCATCTGCTGCAATCTACGCGGCACGAAAAGGCATCCGTACTGGTGTTGTTGCTGAGCGCTTCGGCGGTCAGGTAATGGATACCATGTCTATCGAGAACTTTATTTCTGTTAAAGAAACCCAAGGCCCTCGTTTAGCGGCAAGCCTTGAAGAGCACGTAAAACAATACAACGTTGATATTATGAGCGAGCAGCGTGTTAATAACATTGTTGAAGCTGCTGATACTGAAGATGGTTATACGCACGTTTATCTAGAAAGCGGCGCAATGTTAAAGGCACGTAGCGTGATCATCAGTACTGGCGCTCGCTGGCGTGAAATGAACGTTCCTGGTGAACAAGAGTATCGCAATAAAGGTGTGGCTTACTGTCCTCACTGTGACGGTCCATTATTCAAAGGCAAGCGCACAGCCGTTATCGGTGGTGGTAACTCAGGTATTGAAGCGGCGATTGATCTTGCGGGTATTGTTGAACATGTGACTGTGCTTGAATTTGCTGACACATTACGTGCTGACCAAGTGTTGATCAATAAAGCAGAAAGTATGCCTAACATCGACATTATTAAAATGGCACAAACGACAGAAGTGGTTGGCGATGGTACTCGCGTTACAGGTATCAGCTACAAAGATCGTAACACGGATGAAATCAAACACATCGAACTTGCCGGTATTTTTGTTCAGATTGGTTTAGTGCCAAACACTGAGTGGCTAAAAGAATCCGCCGTTGCATTAACACCACGTGGTGAGATTGAAATTGGTGCTCACGGTAATACTAACGTTAACGGTATTTTTGCAGCCGGTGATGTTACAACAGTTCCTTACAAACAAATTATTATTGCAATGGGTGAAGGTGCTAAAGCAAGTCTAGGGGCATTTGATTACTTAATTCGCACCCCTGCACCCAATAATAAATAGTATAACTATTAATTTTTAAGGCCGACTCGAAAGAG